>NZ_CP076562.1:2266619-2587429 GCF_022174665.1 Eubacterium sp. MSJ-33 | reverse complement strand
TTATCACTATAAAGATACCTAAATATCTAGCTGATTGCTTCCCACTCCAATTGGTTTTATTGCGTTTTGACATTATATACAATATACAGGAAAAGCCGCCTCTCCATCCTCTTCGATAGACAAGGCGACCCTTCCTTCGGTTACATCTTTATTTGATTACTTTTATTACTTCTTCTGAACATACTTCAGACAGTCAAGTGTTACAGCTGCAAGGATGATAATACCTTCGAAGATAAACTGAAGGTTTGTATCAATACCAAGGATTGTCAGAGAGTATGTAAGGGATGTGAAGATCAGTACACCAGTTACAACACCGGAGATCTTACCGATACCACCTGTGAAGGATACACCACCTACTACGCAGGCTGCAATTGCATCCATATCCCAGCCTTGTCCATATGCGGCACTACCGGATCCAACCATACGGTTACACTCAAGCCACGAACCGAATCCATAAAGGATACCTGCTAAGATGAATGCTCCCATTGTTACCTTGAATACGGAAATACCAGATACAGAAGCTGCTTCCGGATTACCACCAACTGCGTAAAGGTTCTTACCAAATGTTGTCTTGTTCCAGATGAACCATACAACAATGACTGCTACAACTGCCCAGATAATGATGGTTGGGAATCCACCAAGATTTGGAATAAACATGTTCGGAATACTTGACTCAATTGCACCGAAGGATACACCCTTTGTTGCGTATGTAACAAGTCCGAAGATAATCAGCATGTTCGCCATGGTTGAAATGAATGGATGCATCTTATACTTCGCCATGAAGAAACCGGCAATACTTGCAAATACAGTTGTAAGTATGATACATGCAACAAGTGCAATAATGGCTCTGCCCGCTACCGGAATACCTGTAAAATCAAAGATATGTCCGAATACGCCACCGGTATTTACACCACTATGCATGATGATAGTTGCGGTTACCATACCCATACCTACCATACGTCCGATGGAAAGGTCGGTACCCGTTAACAGAATCAGACCGGCAACACCAAGGGCTAAGAACATACGAGGGGAAGCCTGCTGCAAAATATTTAAGATATTTGTCAGTGTCAAAAGCTGTGTATGCTTTACAATCGGTGTGATGATACACAATGCAATAAAGATGAGTAAAATTACAATGTACAGACCATTCTTATATAAAAACTGTGTTGTATTGAATGTGTACTTGTAGTTTTCTACCTTCTGTGACTGCTTCTGTCCAAATGTATACTTAGACATACGGAGCAGATCGATCAAATGGAACTTATGTGCAAATGCATCGTGCTTTCTATCCTTGATTTCCTGCAATTTAGACTCATGTGTCATCTGTGCATCAAACAGGCGGTTACGATATACATACTTCTCATCCTTGATTTCCTCGGAATCAGAAAGCTTTGCCAAAGCCTGCTCGTGCTCTGTCTTAATGGTTGCCACAATCTTGTCATAAGAGGCATTCTCTGCTGCCTTCTCTGCCTCACAGCTTGCAACTACCTTCTCATAGTAGTCACTCTTGTAATGCTTGGAGAGATAACCTTCTGCATCGGAAACAAGCTTTGAAACCTTGTCCTTATTTGCAGATTCTACAGATTTTGCTTTCTCTAAGTCCGCCTTATCCTTCGCAATAATCTTTGCTCTCTCTTCCTTTGTTAAATTCTTGTCTTCTTTCGCAATTGCGATATGGTTCTTTAAGCTTCGAACCTTGTCAGATCCATCTACACGAAGTGCATCGATCTGCTTCTGTATTTTTCCTACATATTCATCAATCGGCTTCAAAAGCGCTACTTCTGCTTCTGCCGAAAGGATCATACTTTTATCTGCCATCGCCAAAACTCCTCTCTATTACAAATATTTCGCACTAAGCTTTAATAATTCTTCCTGATTTGTCTCCTTCGTATTGACAATACCTGCCAAATGTCCGTTCGACATAACGCCAATACGGTTTGTGATTCCGAGGATCTCCGGCATCTCAGAAGAAACAACAATAATTGTCTTACCCTGCTTTGCCATGTTAATGATCAACTCGTAAATCTCATATTTTGCTCCAACATCAATACCTCTTGTCGGATCGTCCATCATAAAGATGTTCGGAGACCGCTCCAACCATTTACCGAAGATTACCTTCTGCTGATTACCACCAGACAGATTTGCAATCATATCATCCGGTCCCATACATTTCGTATGCATGACCTTGATTTCCTCTGCGGTTGCCCGCACCATGTCATCATGTGAGAGTGCAAGTCCACTCTTATAATGGTTCATATTTGCAATGGTTGTGTTAAATGTTATATCTGCTTTTAAGAACAGACCATTTGCCTTACGTTCCTCTGTAATGAGGGCAAATCCATGATTCATCGCATCCTTCGGAGATGCAAAATTCATCATCTTACCATCATAGATAACGTTTCCGGCTGCTCTTGTACGCATACCAAATATCGTCTCAAGAAGCTCTGTACGACCTGCACCGACCAATCCATACAAACCAAATATCTCGCCTTTTTTCACATCGAAGGAGATATTCTGGAGCTTCGGTGCATATTTTGTTGAAAGGTTCTGCACGGAGAGAATTGTCTCTCCCGGTGTATTATCAACCGGCGGGAATCTGTTATCCAGAGAACGGCCTACCATGGCTGATATGAGTTCGTTCATGTTTGTATCTTTGCTGTCCTTCGTCATTACGAGACTGCCATCCCGCAATACGGAAATCTGGTCGCAGATCTCGAAGATCTCGTCCATCTTATGGGAGATATAAATCAGGGAGATTCCCTGTTCTTTAAGCTGACGCATCATCTTGAAGAGCTTTGCTACTTCCGGTGCTGTCAGGGATGAAGTCGGCTCATCAAGTACAATTACCTTTGAATTGTATGAAATTGCCTTCGCAATCTCACACATCTGACGCTTTGATACAGACATCTTCTTCATCGGCTGCGTAAGGTTCACTGTGATTCCAAGCTTTCTGAACAGATCAGATGCTTCTTTTTTCATTCTGCCCTCATCGACCACACCAAGTGAATTCTTTGGGTATCGACCGAGGAACAAATTATCAATTACATTTCTTTCCAGACACTGATTTAATTCCTGATGTACCATTGCAACTCCGTTTTCGAGTGCATCCTTTGGTCCAGAGAAATTAACTTCCTTGCCATCTAATACGATTGTTCCTTCGTCCTTCTGATAGGTTCCGAAGAGACATTTCATCATTGTCGATTTTCCGGCACCATTCTCACCCATAAGTCCCATGATGGATCCTGGCTTCACATTCAAATCAATGTGGTTAAGAACCTTGTTTCTTCCGAATGATTTACTCATGCCATGAATCGATAAGATGTATTTATTCTTATCATCTGCCATATCTCTACTTCCCTTTCTTAAAAAGAAGGGTATCAATTTTAGGTGACACCCTTCTTTGGTTAAATCATTTACCGTTCGTTCAATCAGTTCTCTTACTTGTTAAGAATTGATGTGTAAGATGCTGCGTTGTCTGTCTTAACCATGTTGATTGCAAATGCATCGTACTCACCAGGGTTACCAAGACGGTTTGTGATGTTAGACTCTGTCTGACCATCACCACCGATGTAATCAACCTTCAGGTTCAGAAGATCATCGTAATTCTGAAGAAGTGGCTGGTATGTTGAGCTTAAGAAGTTATCTGAAGCGTTGTAGATATCAAGCCATACCTTCTTTTCTGGGCTCTTGCTAGAGTCGAGCTGCTTAGAAACCTTGTCATAAACCTTTGTTGAGTCTGTGAAATCCTGATAGTTATCAGCTGTTACTGCAATGTTCAATGCGTAGTAAGATCTCTCTTCTGCTGAGTATCTGTAATCAACACCCTCATCAAGCTTGTTGCCAGCTTCATCTGCTGTACCGATACCTGTGTCTACATCTACGCCGTCAAGTGCGTTACGAAGAACACGGAGTGTAAGGTAAGCCTGAACGTCTGCATGCTGTGAAATTGTTCCGCCGTAGCCTTCTGCGATAGCTGCTACTGCATCGCTGTTTGCATCGTATCCAAATGTAGGAACCTTGTTGTCCTTTGCCCAAGCGTTGAACATTGACATTCCCATACCATCGTTGTTAGAAACAACTACATCGATCTGATCACCGAAAGAAGCTGTCCATGTACCGATTGCGTTACCTGCGGTTGCTGCATCCCATGTAGCACCTGCAGAGTTCTTCATCTCCTGTGAAGCAAGCTCACGGATTGTGTATTTCTTTCCATCTACTTCCAGTGTTGCATCCTGTACAACCTTTGCAGATCCATCTACGTTTGTACCGGCTGGTGCTGAATCAACTGCGCCATTTGCATCCACGCCTGTTCCAAGTGCGGAACGGACACCTCTTGTACGTGCGATGGAATCGTTATGTCCGATATCGCCGATTGCGAGTACATATCCGATTACGCCATCACCGTTACGGTCGATCGTTGCTGCATTCTTCTTGATGTAGTCAAGTACCATCTCACCCTGAAGCTCAGCACCCTGATTCGCATCGAAACCTACATAGTAAGTATCTTTGTTAAAGTTAAGGGCTGTTTTGTCAAGCTCTCCGGTTGATGAGTTGGAAGGCTGACGGTTGTACCATACAAGCGGCTTATCCTTATTTGCAACTCCGCTTGATGAAGAACCACCACCTGATGATCCACATCCTACCATTGACAGTGCCATTGTTGCTGCTGCGATTACAGCTAAGATTTTTTTCTTCTTCATACTCTTTCCTCCTATGAATGAAATACTTGTTGAAATGTTCCTTCGTACTTTTTGTTCATTTTGTACATTTTTTTTGAATCATTCCCTGTCTCATTGACTAAATTCATTATATTGGGAATGAGGTCCGGAAAGAATAGAATATTTTTGGATATATTAGCAATTTTTTTTGATTATATGAAATTTTTATATGAATTTTGACGAACCAAAATTTATTAGCATAAAAAACACCGTCTGTTTTCACAAACAAACGGCATTTATATACTTTATTATTATCAAATTTTCATATGACGTTGCAGCTTGCTACAGCTTATCGTTGAAACTCTATACTGCTAACTGGCTGAACTCTTCAAGATTCCATACCTTCGTCACAATATCCGAATAAAATTCCGGCTCATGGCAGACTAAAAGTACGGAACCATGATATTCCTTCAACGCCCGTTTTAACTCGTCCTTCGCTTCCACATCCAAATGGTTTGTCGGCTCATCTAAGATCAACAGGTTTGACTCCCGGTTGATAAGCTTACACAGACGCACCTTCGCCTGTTCTCCACCACTCAAGACACGCACCTTGCTCTCGATGTGCTTCGTCGTAAGGCCACATTTTGCCAATGCGGATCGTACCTCATACTGAGAATATCCCGGAAATTCCTGCCAGATTTCCTCCAGGCAGGTGTTGTCTGTGCCTGCCATCTCCTGTTCGAAATATCCCTTGTACAGATAGTCGCCCAGTTCCACCTTGCCGGATAATGCCGGTACGATTCCGAGCAGACTTTTTAGCAATGTACTTTTACCGATTCCATTTGTTCCGATAATCGCAATCTTCTCGCCGCGCTCCATCCGCAGATTGATTGGCTTGGAAAGCGGTGCATTCTTATCATATCCGATGATGAGATCCTCCGTCTCAAAAAGCATCTTACCCGGTGTCCGGGCTTCCTTGAAGTAAAACTCCGGCTTTGGTTTCTCCTTGGCAAGCTCGATCACATCCATCTTGTCAAGCTTCTTCTGTCTCGACATCGCCATATTTCTTGTGGCAACACGTGCTTTGTTTCTTGCCACGAAATCCTTCAGCTCATTGATCTCCTGCTGCTGTTTCCGGTAGGCAGCCTCCTGCTGTGCCTTCTTCGCCTCATAAACTTCTAAGAACTTGTCATAGTTTCCGACGTAGCGGTTCAGCTCCTGATTTTCCATATGATAGATGATATTCACGACATCATTCAAGAACGGAATATCATGACTGATCAGGATAAATGCATTCTCATATTCCTGCAGATACCGCTTCAGCCATTCGATATGCTCCGCATCGAGATAGTTCGTCGGCTCGTCTAAAAGCAGGATTTCCGGCTTCTCCAAAAGCAGTTTCGCAAGCAGCACCTTCGTACGCTGTCCACCACTTAAATCCGTCACATCATGGTCAAGCCCAAGCTCCAGAAGTCCGAGTGCCCGTGCCACCTGTTCGACCTTTGCATCGATCATATAAAAATCGTGGTTCGTCAGCATATCCTGCAGCGTACCAACCTCTTCCATCATCTCTGCGATTTCATCGTCCGTCGCATCCGCCATGCTCTCATAGATCTCGTTGATGTTCTGCTCCATATCAAACAGATATGAAAATGCAGACTTCAGGACATCCTCGATCGTCATGCCCTTCTCCAGCACGGCATGCTGGTCTAAGTATCCAACCCGCACATGCTTGTTCCATTCTACTTTTCCTTCGTCCGGTGCGAGTGTACCGGTCACGATATTCATGAACGTACTTTTTCCTTCGCCATTCGCACCGACCAGGCCGATATGCTCGCCCGCAAGCAGGCGGAACGATACATTATTAAAGATTGCACGGTCGCCAAAACCGTGCGTTAAATTCTCAACATTTAAAATCATCTGTCTTTCCTTTCAGGCAATTGCGAAACGTATATACGTTCAACATATATTTCGATATTGATTCATTCCATATACAATGTATTGAAGTTAAGAAGTTCTAAATGTTCTAATTCACAAATCATATTATACGCCACCGCCGCCAATTCGCCGTCCATGGCTCAGTGGCGGCTTGTTTGAACATCGTGTTCAAACATGGCTTCTATCTTCATAGAACATTAAGAACTTCTAAACTCCAAACATATCGTATATATTCACGAATCAATATCGAAATATATGATTAACCGTATAATTTCTCGTTTCGCAATTGTCCTCTATCTTTATTATTTTCCTTGTTTCTTTCCTTCTTTGTCTGCTTTATTTACACCGAGCAGACCCTTGATGATGAATCCGACACCGACGCCGATCGTGCCGAGGATCAGTGCCAGCTCCAGACCGGTCATATAACGCATGGATACGTTCAGCGAAATGACAAGGCATACGAAAAATGCAATGCACAAACCGATCAGCGAAAGTCCGGTCAGCATGTTCGGCTTCACGATAAACGTGATAAATGCCACAACGATCAGCACAATCAGAATACCGCCGACATTCACGCGTCCCATCCGGAAAAATAGCGTGAAGCTGCTCACAACGACGTTCTGCAAGAAGATAATCACTCCGATAAATGTAAGTACGATTCCCAATAAAAACTGCAATAATTCTTTCATTCGTTCCTCCCTGTTTTCCTCTTAGAAAATAATTACATACTTGTTTTCGATTCTATCATACTTCAAACAAACTGTATACAGAAAAAACTGCTGCCAATGCTTGCATAACTTAACATTGACAACAGTTTCATTCTATCTTTACCAACAACTTTTATATCCTATCCATGCAGGCGCACCGCGGCCGCGATCCTTCCGGCAATCCACATGACCGACGCTGCGATCAGGAATATCAAAACAAAGCCATTCACCTTTTCTTTCCAGCGCATTGCCACGATGATTGTATCTCCGATTACGGCGATGGCAATCGGAATTACATAGAACAGATCGACTGCATTTCCTATCAGCACTTTGTACATCAAGACTGCGAACGCTGCAACAAGTGCAAGTGAAACAACCGCTTCTATCACATGAAAGAGTGTGGCCTTCTCAATTTCCGAATGATACATGACCGGAATTGCCATGGAGAATAATATCAGATAGATCAGTGACATCCATAACAATACACTGTCTTTCGCCTGTGCGTTTACGCATGCCGTCTTGATAATCAAAGCCGCAATCAGCATTCCGTAAGATGCAAACTGGATTCCCGGAATCGTATATTCCGTATGTACCATGCCAGACACAAGAATGACTCCTGCGGTTATGGAAAGCATCCGGTAATCAATGGAACGATACACGTTCATATCCATCGTAAATAATGATTGCAGGAACGCTGCATTCCCCACTGCCAATAAAACAAGAAATGCAGCGAGCGATAAGAACACAGCCAGATACACATAACTATCGAAGCCACTTCCGAACAGTTTCACATCTTTATCCCTTATGGAACGCACGATGCTCTGTACACGTTCCGCAAATAAAATAATGAAATATAACATAATCAGCCAGTTCATAACAACCGTGGACACTCCAACCCGTAAATCCATGACGATTCCTCCTTCTATAACTCCAGCGATGCAAGAATCTCTTTCAATGCATCTGCCGATTCCTTTAATTTCAGAGCCTCTTCGCCGCTTAACTTGATCGGAATATCTGTCTCCACGCCATCTGCACCGACAATCGCAGGCATACTCAGCACCACATCCTCGATGCCATACGCACCATGTATCATGTGCGAAACCGGCAGGATGGATTTCTCATCCCGCATGATCACCTCACAGATTCTCCTTACAGACATCGCGATTCCATAATACGTTGCATGCTTCCGGTTAATAATTTCATATGCACTGTTCTTGACTGCATCTGCAATCTCCCGCGTATTTTCCTTATGCTGATAATGTCCACGCATCTCGCACATCTCGCTTAATTCCACACCGGAGACATTTGCAGATGACCATGCAACGACTTCGCTGTCGCCATGTTCGCCCACGATAAACGCATGCACGCTCCGGCTGTCCACAGACAAATGTTCACCAAGCTTATATTTCAGTCTGGCACTGTCTAACACTGTGCCGGAACCAATCACCCTCTGCTCCGGAAGTCCGGACAATTTGATTGCCACCTGTGTCAGAATATCGACCGGATTCGCTACCACAAGCAGGATTCCATCGAACTTCCGCTTTGCAATCTCCGGGATAATAGACTTAAAAATTGCAACATTCTTGTTCACCAGATCCAGTCTTGTCTCCCCCGGTTTCTGTCCGGCCCCCGCGGAGATAATCACGATTCCCGCATCCGCTACATCGTCATAATCTCCTGCATAAATCCGCATCGGTGAAGCAAATGGGATTCCATGGCTGATATCCATTGCCTCTCCCTCCGCTTTGTTCCTGTCCGCATCAATCAATGCAATCTCTGTGAATAATCCACTCTGCATCAAAGCAAAGACGGATGCCGATCCCACAAATCCACAGCCGATCATAACCGCTTTTTTTGCATTTACTTTATTATTTCCCATAATTGGTTCCCCCTTGGTTTAATTTTTCAATAATAGTAATTATTACTATTTCAGTATAATAATAATTCTATAATTTGTCAATTTGTATTTATAAAAAAACACGCAAGCACTTTGTACCTGCGTATTTTTCTACTAATCATTTAACTTGTAGTTTTATTTGTTTTTGAAAAAAGAACACTCCTCCACGTTGCACTGTATACCATCTGGATTTCGAAGATTCAGATGAAATACATGGCCACTTTCCGGATGCCCCGCACCAAATGCCCGCGTTACATGCGCCACACCAATATCATTCATCCTCTTATCCAGTTCTATCGTGTGAAACCGCAGATCATCATTTTCACTGTACATCAGATATGTTTCCGGGAAATCTATATTCATATAAGCTAACTGCTCCATAAACAACTGGTACTGTTCTTTGGACACAACAAGTGAATTCTCTTTTCTAAGATACCAGTCTAAAATCGTGTCATCCCGCTTTCCCATATCGTATGCACCACAATTCAAGCAGATTCTGGCTGGTCGTTTATCATAGGTAAAATAATCCAGTTTCTCCCGATATTCCTGATTTGACGCAGCAATACAATACTGCGCAGTAAGCTGTGCTCCCGCCGAATCTCCCAACATGAAAAACCGATTCATATCCAGACCAAACACCCGCGCATGATCATCAATATATTTTACGAGATATGCCACATCCTCTATAGCAGACGGATATTTATTCTGCGGTGACAAACGATAATTAAAATTCACAACTACAAATCCGCTCTGTGCCAAATGACAGCAATAATGGCTATACAGTTCTTTATCTCCATAAAACCAGCCACCACCATGCACACTGACAATCACCGGATATGCTTTATCCGAGTCTCCCATATAGGATGCCGGCACACAAAGATCAAACAGACTGTTCGATACATAGCTGTCTGAATCAATGTCCGATGCATCCCCGGATGATGCATACAACAGCTCCCTTTGCTTATCCATCTTCCAGCTATCCAAAATCGCAGCAAACCGCTCTGCATCCAATTTCTTCTTATAATCAAAATTTTTGATCTGTACAACATTTTCCGGATATTCCAGATCTTTGTCGCGCAATCCGTCATTCACCATCCACGCATGGCGCATATTCACCCATGGCGGAAGTTCTTTGTTCTCCGCTCCTCGCTTCGTAATCTCTGCTACATTTATCATAACTGCTCTCCTTTCGGGACGTTTCTTTTGTCACAATACTGGGGGCAAAAGGAGCGTCTCTCTGTCTTATTTAAGTACAAGTTGTCTTCCCAGCATCTCTTCTAAATTATCGTATTCAATCAGATTATGTGCCTGTAACCGAACCTCCGCACGCGGTTTCCCGCAGGTTTTCAAGCAGAACAATTAAAATATTAGATAAGTAAATTGTTTGTCAGACATCCCTTATTTATTATATCCATGAACAAAAACATATAACCGATAACGGATAACTCATAAGCATTTACCTTGAACAATAACATTTCCATAAATAAATATACGCATGTATATTGTTTCGATGTTATCCTGCTTCGGAATCCTTCTTACAGATTGCGAAGCATCTTGTTCGCATACGCGGATATCATTTCTGCATCGTTTATTCCGCCATTTCATTCACTGTGTTTTCTTTTTGTTTCATATTTGCAGTCTACCGCAGAAATCCGGAGTTGTCATTGAACGGTTCGTTGAAAAATAGTTCCGCGTTACAGACAAGAACAGCGACAGTGTAATTGAAATGAAGTTTTTTCAAATTACTTGTTCTTTGATGCTCTATGGTTCCTTCTTATAATATGGCCTAACATTTCTGCGGCTTCGCATCTCCCCTCATATTTTTCATCTTATATTTTCCTATATAAATGGATTAATTCCGTTTCCACTCTGGTTACGCCAAACGCTTTCCCAATAGCATACCGGTAGAGCGCCAACTGTCCGGCATATTTACCTGCCAGTGTTGTCTCAAAATCGGCAAGCGGCTTTCCATTTCTGGAATCTGATTTATAATCATACACCTTGACCAATCCATCCTTGTTCACGACAACCAAATCTGCTTTTCCGTTTACCCAGATCTTATCCGCCACGGATTCCACCTTCGCAAGTTTAAGATACGGGGCAAAATCCTGTTTGAACTGTTCCTGCTCTGCCTCCGGCACATAGAAGGAAAATGCATATTCCGGATATACCGCTTCCGCAGATGAAAGTATCGGTGCAATCACGTCTTTCAAATATCCCTGATCTACCATAACACGCTTTAAGAAGCTGAAATATTCGTCTGGGTGATCGTTTGCACGCATGGCATCCTGATGTTCTAAAATTGCCTGATTGATTGCCTGGGCAACTGCTGTTTCCCGCTCCGGATCACTCATACCAATAATCCGGTTAAACCGCATAATAAGAAGCTCATAGACGCGGTGCATAACATCACCGAACACATCTCCCTTCGGCCGCTCCTCCCGGACATATTCTTCATCCTTACCAGAAGCATATCCGGTGCTTACCGGTGCTTCCAATCCACTCGGTGTAATGCTGGTCAATGTATTTTCCGCATATGGATTTCCGTCCTGCATGGCATCTTTGAGTGCAACCTGCACCTGCAGATCTGCACAATTTTTATTTGTGACAGAAGCCGGTCTGCGCTCTGCGTCTATCTTCACCGCCGCATCGCCTGCGCGTTCGCTAAGCCATGTCTGGATGTCCGGAAGCTTATCATATCCATACGCCGGATTGGAAAACCACACGTTGTTTCCAAGTGCCGGCATAATGATCAATGCCTGTGCAGCTCGCGTTGCCGCCACATACTGCAGACGGATTGCTTCCTCCGTCTCTTCTCTATATGCCTGATCCAACAGGTTCCTGTCGTGCACATACGCAGGTGACGTCACGGATTTCATATTTCCGTATGCTGAATATCTATACCTTGCCACCGGATAATATTTCCCGGCTGACCGGAACGCGCCATACCAACAGCCTTCCTGATTCGAACGATCTGCAATAATTACAATCTGTCCGGTCAGTCCTTTGGACTTATGTACGTTCATCAGGCGTACCGCATTCTCCTGATTTTCAAGCGGAACCTCCCGTTCCACCTTCTTCGCAAGATATTCCCGCATACGATCTGCCAATATCCGCATATCTCCATCATTTTTTTGTATGCACGCTTCCACCATCTGATGTAACCGCGTCTGATAACGCTTCACATCTTCCAGCGTCTGCTCTTTCTCCTTCGGCATATAGAGTTCCGGATGCGATAACAGGTATTGCGCAACCGCCGCACTTCCCATATTCTTATCCGCAAATGTATTTTTCAATTCCCGCAGCTTCCCGGCTGCTTTTTTGATGCTTTCCGGATCTGTATTTGTCACATCCAGTCCCTGCACGACCTGTATTGCTGCAAGCTCTCTTTTTCCCGACCAGGAAGCCATATATTCCATCAATATAACAAAATTCTGCAATACCTCTTCCCCGGCAACCTTCTGTTTTCCCTGGAATGCAGTTGGGATTCCCGCCTGTTTCAGTACTGAATCATACACATCCATCTTCGTTGTGTTCCGAAACAGTACCATGATATCGGAATATCGGATTCTCCGTAACTCCGGCTCCGCAAATGTACCGTCCGGATTTCTATGACACTGTTCGACAAAGCAATATGGCTTTCCGACCAACTCTTCGATCAGCCCTCTAACCGCCTCCGCATCGCTTTCCTGTTCGCTGTTTTCTCCGTCGCCCGACTGCTTCGGAACATACCGATACACGCCATGCAGCGCCTGCGTATCTGTGACACTCCAATCCGTCTCCATCTCATCATAATCTGCCCCCATCAACACCCGGTAACTGTTATTTACCCAGTTGACGATCGCTGCATTTGAGCGGAAATTATGATGCAGCACAACCGACTGTGCAAGAGTATCCGCTTTCTCCGCCAGAATATGATCCACCTTATCATAGACCGCTTTCTCAGCACCGGTAAACCGATAGATGGACTGCTTCGGATCACCGACGACTAACAGCTTATCCTCCTGCAAGTCATAGTCTTCCAGCTTCGTTCCGGGCTTTTCCGATAACTGCAGCACAATTCCTGCCTGAAGCCCGGTCGTATCCTGAAATTCATCCACATAAATCTTCGAGTACCGCATCCGCAATTCATCCAGGACATCCGGATGCTGCTTCAACAGTCTGTCTGTCCGGTACAAAATATCGTTGTTGGATAATTCCCTTGTATTTGCATCTATTTCCTTCTGGTATGCCTTCTGCATTTCACATACATAAGAGACAACCGGTGCAACCCTTTTATATGCATCCATCGCAGCATTATAGCGCTTCCCGAAATTCCATTTCATTTCATCTGCATCCAACACAAATGTATCTATCACCGCACGCAGACTTCCGATTGGATTTGATACCCCTCCTGTTTTTCCGAAGAAATTATAGTCATCTGCAATCAGCTCCACAATTGTACACAGCGCATCTGCCACGCTACACGCATCGTCCGCGTTATACACGGTCTTACCTTTAATTTTGTCTATTGCATCCAGAATGCTCTGAGGTTTCGCATTGACTTTCTTCAACTTTCCATTCTTATTCATTGGCTGGTTACTCTTAAACTCCAGTTCATAGTTCAGGAACTTTTGTTTCCAGGTATCCACATAAACCTGTGCTTCTTTCGCAAGCTCTGGTGCCGGATCACTCAGACAATACCGGACATCTTCCCGCACATCCGCCAGATCAAAGAACATATTTTTGAACACTTCCCTCCTGTGTTCTGTCTGTCCACCCTTTTTGGCTATATGTTTCCAGTCGTCCTTTTCCCCTATCGCATCGATTTCATCCATATGGTTCTTATACCATGTATTGAAGAACTTTTCCTTGCGCTTCTCATTTTTATCTTCTTCCAGCAGTTCTGCATCCAGTGTGATTCCGGCTTCAAAGGTATGTTCACGCAGAATCTTGAGCAAGAACGAATGGATCGTGGATATCTGCATCAGATCCATGGAAGCAAGTGCGTTCTTCACATATCCGATCTGCGTTTCAGACAAGGTTTCCTTCTTCTCCAGCTTTTTCCGTAACGCATCCGTGATTTTGTCACGCAGCTCTGCCGCTGCCGCGTTGGTATAGGTGATGATCACAAACTCTTCGGCAGGCACGCCGCTCACGATCTGATTGCAGATACGCTGACTGAGGGTGGTTGTCTTTCCTCCACCGGCCCCGGCTTTGACGCTATAGTTCTTACTTCCATCTTCGGGCTTTAGCAATCCAAGTGCATCGCGCAGTTCTTTTTCCTTTTCATTAAGCATTTGTAATCTCACCTGCCTTTCTATGTGCGCACAGATCTGCATATCCACAATATGCACAGCCGCTGTATTCTTCCTTCGCCCAACATGGTTCACCTTTATTGTTTGTTTTTATTATGGTATCCGCCAGTTCATACAGTCCCGAATCCTTCTTGCCATACTGCTTACTATATTCTCCAACGATTTTCCGCATATCCATACAGTCCGGATACATCTTTTTATCCTCGATTGCAGTCAGAATCACCTTTAACCGCGTAACATTGATTCCCTGCATGTCATGCTCCGCAATCGACAATTTGCGGTTTTCTTTCTGGTCCAGAGGAAATACATACTCGAATTCATCGAAACATACCTCCCATTCCACGTCCATGTAATCAGGATTTTTCGCCGCTTCTCTTTCTCTTACGATTCCAAGCACATACTCACGCAGGGGAACCGGAGCTTTGTCTTCTTCCTCGTATTTTCCGGAATCCATCAATGCATTCTTGTAGATCAGATACTGCACCAGTGTCCCCCGTTCAAGCTGTGTTTTCTTATGATTCAGCTTACCGGTCTTATAATCCGCAATTCTAAGGTGCAGCTCTTCATTATCCCAGTCCACTCTGTAATCAATCCGGTCAATGAAGCCTTTCTTTATCACAAAATCATGCTTCCTGCCCGCCTGATCAGAATATAAATCAACCGAAAATTTTGCATCTGAAAACTTCTGTTCTGCCACAAGCGTACGCCAGCCTTCCTTCTGGTACTCCTCATGCAGTTCCTGCAGATACTCCGCTGTCGCATCCACGAGCAGGTCAGTCTCCTTATCTGCCAGTTCCTGGTACGGAGCCGGGCACATCTTCAGGATTTCAATCTTAATCTTATCCGCGATTTCACGCACATCATTCTTTATCGCTTCCGCATCTTTCTCACAGGACACCGTAGAATCACAGGTTAGGAACTGATTCATATAGTCCTTTACAATCTCATGAAAAAATGTACCTCTGGTTGTCGCATCCAGCCACACAGATGAATCGATCTCGTTGTATTCCCGCTCCGGAATATGCAGATTTCTGTCATAAGCATATTTCTTCGGACAAGAGAGCAGTTCCTCCAGTGCACTGCTGCTTGTCTCCTCAGACAGCCTGCAATCTGCCTTGTTCCATTTATCTGTGACCGGATACTTCTCCCCGGCTGTCGGATTGCCATACACAAATTCCGGAAGTTCCTTCACGGAGTCTCCCTGCAAGATACGCAGGCATTCCGTATAGAATTCGGAAGGTGTATTCTCATAGAATCCGTTTACATCAAAATCCGAATATCCAAATACAATCTGCTCCCCATCAAAAGTCGCAATGGTACGGTGCAGATTTGTTTTCTTCCGCTCTCCCTCTTGAGCAATCGTCGGATGATATCCACCCATCAAATATGCATCCATCTCCGCATCCCGAAGAACCGGAGATTCTGTCTGATTGCCCTGCATGTCCTTTAATGCGAGTCCCGTCACATATACATACGGACGATCCAGCAATTCCCAGTCTCCCATACGGCAGACAGAAATTGCGTCCGCAGCTTCCTTCTCTGACACGGTAAGCCCGTCGATAAATTCCTTGATATACGCAAATACTTCTCTGTACGGAATTTTGCGCTGTTCTAACTTCATAGCTACATGCAACTCCGCAAGTGCCGGTACCGAATCCTTATACTTCGTTGTTTTTCTAGCATACATTTTCACGAATTCCATCAGCCGTCCATAGATCTCGGCTGGATCAACCAACGCATCCGGTCCATATTCGTTTTGATTCTTATCCGCGAAAATATCCAGCATCGTCGTGTGCATATCCCAGATATTTATTTCCTTCTTTTCTGCTGATGCTGTGTTGTCCTTTGCATCGGCATCCGCTTCTGTTTCTACCTGCTCCATTGCTGCCTGTTCTGCTGCTGCTTGTTCTGCTGCCTTTGCCTCATCAAGTGCACGTTCCTGCTTTACAAACTCCCGATTTCTCTCATAGCCACCACCCAGAACAAATTGGTTTTCCCATCTTCTGCCTGCATTCTGGATTCTCCAAAAATAGTTTTCACAACATCCCGGGCCGGACAGAATCTGTTCCAATTTCTTCTCCGAAAACTCATCCTCTGCCCACGCAAGAATATTTCTGACGAAGCTCACATACATATCTTCCTGCATCGGATAATGAGAAAGCAGCCGCATCGAAAGTCCATTCCCGGCAAACGCAGAGACGATTGCAGGCACCTGTGCCGGAGAACTGTACAGCACTGTCACCGCGCCAAGCGGATGCTTCTTCTCAAGAATATCATATGCCACATAATTCATCTCATTAAATGTTCCATACCCTTTATAAAATTCTGCTTTTCCCTTCAGATGCTCCAGATTCCCGACAACAGACAGCGGATCAAATACACGCACCTCCGCATCCGCATCTGTCTGTATCACCGAAAGCAGCTTCTTATCAAGTTCCGTATAGGTTTCTACCTCCTCTGCGAGATAATTGATCTGTGCCGCAAGCGCTTCTGCCACGCACGCCCCGGCGTCCTCCGCTTCCAGTGCCTGTAGCACGAAACGCTTCATGGCAATACTGTCAAGCAGCTTCTCCGTCGCTAACTTCGTCTCATACAGATCTTTCAAGCGTAAGACGTCCTGCAGGCGTGCATTCTGTTTTCCTTCATCCTTCCAGCCATTTGCCCGGATCAGTTGAATCATCCTCGCCAGCTCTCTGGTTGTTTTGAGATTCAGAATCTTCTCATTTACCAGATACCGCATAGAAGACGCATTCTCACGGAATACGCTCCGAATCAATGCGGAAACCGCTGTATCATCGATCAACTCATATTCGCTTCTATAGCCAACCCTCGACTGAAAATATAAAAATAGTGTTTTGGCAAGTTCATCTAATGTCAGACATGTTACATTCTGGACGAGCTTCCCTGTTTTCTTCTCGAACTTCCGAAGAAGCGCCTGTCCTTTTGCCATATCAGACACGACAAGGATTCTTCGATTCTGTATATTCTCTCCCAAATACATTTCCAATGTCATTTTATCTATTCCCCTGTTCTTCTTTCCTTTTTCTTTCATATGGAGACAAATTAAAAATTAAGTTCTCCCTCTCTTGTTCCGAAAGGTCTGCTTTTCCTAATCGAAGTGCAAGTGCCTCCGGATCCGGCTGTCCAAGTGTCATACGGTAATTCGCAAGCACATCCTTGATTCTCTGATACTGTATCTCATCCTGGCTAAACGGATACATCGGTACAATACGCTCGATCTTATACGGCGTTTTCTCCAGATAGGATTCCGGCAGACACCAATATGGCATCAACTCGGATGAATCATTGCAGGATTTCTTTGCAGAAATAAATTTATCTTCCCATAAAAAGTCCTCTTCCTGCGCCACATTTTGACGAATTGCATGACACAGATATCGGTTAATTCTTCCCTCCCGCTGTTCAAAATCAATCGGGTTTGATGGTAAGTTCCAATGCATAATCTTTCGGCAATACAAATGAAAATCCAAGCCTTCCTGCCCAACCGACGTCGTAGTCAGAACAAACGGCCAAAACGGCGAATTAAATGCTGTTTGTATATTCTTTGCACGGACAACGCTCTTATTATCGGAGCTTTTTATATCAAAATATCCAACGGCAAAATGCATTCGCATTTTATTTGATTTCTTATTTGAATCGTCATTGGATTGTCCCATATATGCTTCCGCCGGTACATAATCCAGTGTTGTGGTCTGTAGAAACGATTCCCCGATTGCTTTCAAGAATCCTTCCCGGTCTGATACCCCCAGCGCAAACCGATACTCATCCAACACCGACTGCAAATTTCCGTCTACACAATACTGAAACACCTTTGCATGATTCGGTTTTTCATCCGGATACACCGCTTCCATAATCTGCTTTATTTCCGGTTTGTTAAACAGCGAAACAAAACTATTTTTGCAACATTGTTCCACACTATCCTGTATCTTTCGTATTTCTTGTTTCGGTTCCATTTCAAGCACTTCACGATACAGGCATACTGCCGGAGAAGCAATTGCAATATTTACAAGTATATCCAGTATATCTGCTTTTTTACCTGCATCTATATCAGACTCCCCAGTCTTTTTTTCAACCCAATATATGCGATCCATTTCTGTCAAAAACGACAAAATGTCCTTGGCTCCACTCGAAATCTGATTAAATTTCTCGATGCCAAATCCGCAAATATCTTTTTTTATTTTCTTACGGACATCTTCTTTTAACTCCTGTATTGTATTTCTAAATGCTTCTTTCTGTTTTCTTTTTCCATATACATCCGCAAGCCACACAGACGGATACGCAATCAGTTCTTTTGCGTCTTTATCCCCTAAATACTCGTTTCTGGATGCATGATATCCTCCTTCATTCGTACCGGATTCTCCTTCATTCGTACCGGATTTTCTTGCCCTACGTTCTGCCTCATAAGAAGTCAATGTGGAGATTGCTCTTGGAACAGTCTGCCACTTCGAAAAAATAAGTGTCTTGGTATATCCGGCACAGGCTTGAAACACAGTATTGTCACAACTGTAATATGGATTCGATGCAGGAATCCACAGAAGACGCTCCGGATGAAAATTCTCATTCCCGCTATCTGAATCGTTCCCAAACACCTCACGAAACAAAGTTGTAAGTCTTGCATTATTCGCAGGAAGCTTTTTGTAATTCTCAATTATATCACTTTCCAGCAGCACATGCGGCATCTCTTCTGCGACTGTTTCTCTTATTTCCGCATGATTTTCCATCACACTATCAAAAACATTCTTAAAAGCATAATCATTCGTATTTACCATAAACGACAATAAAAATGGAGTTGATTTCACATAATCCATCCGAAAATGATAGTTGCTGATTTTATTTTTCTTCGCAGACTCTTCAAATTCCGTTTTGTGTATATCTACAAATCGTTTCAATTCGATATACGAATGCACATCATACGAAAGCACATCTATTTTATCTTTTTCAACTTTCATCATCACATCCTTCATATTTTTCACTTTGGATGTATCTATCATCTGTTCACTTCGTCGCTCGGTTCTGCACATGCAGGAATACAGCATCTCTTCTACAGCCTTTTTGTCTGTCAGCAGTTGCTGCTTATTATCGGGATTCGGTGCCTTTTCAAATTCACGCATTTTATCTACATAGGAATTCCATGCAGATTCAAATTTTTCATATTCCTTCCGGTTATCATGATCCGGCATAAGAGATTGCATCATGTGTAGGAATTTATCATTTGATTTATTTTTTTCCTGTTCTCCTGCCCGCAAATTATACGGCGTCGCAGATAATAACAGCATCTTTGTATTTTTTCCAAATTCCTGAAATATCTTTGCGCTCTCACTTTGATTTTCTCCTGTTTCCAGTAACTCCTCATACCGCTGGAACTCATCCATAACAATCAGATCCGCATTTAACATACTCTGTGTAAATCCAGCAAACATCTTTCGGACACGGGATACAACATCTTTCCACATATCCAGCCATGTTTTCCCATCCGTCATCTTTTGATTCATATTTTTTTCATGATTCCACCAATCGTTTCGCAAACTGTCTATGTTTGCATTTGAATCCGGCATCTTGTCAAGTAAGCAATCTATGGCACTTTGCAAACCCAAATATTCCTTTTCCTTTTCCTTTTCTTCCTTTTCCTTTTCCATGTATTCATTAATATAATTACGCAGTTTCTCAATATAGTCTGATTCCTGTTTTGAATCTTTCGCCAACTCTTCTAATCTACTTTTCTGTGTACAAAAATACCCTGTTTTATCATCTTTTTTCCAGTTTTTTTCACATTTTCGCCCTTTCATCAGCCATGCATAATCTGTCTCAATTTTCTCAATTTTCGATTTGCAATCCGGACTTTCATTCGCATTAGCTTCATATGTTTTATATGTAGCAAGAAGCAATGCAGCCAAAGCACGTTCCTCAGCACTCCCGACTCCACACAGTTTGAAGGATGTGTTCGTCGTCATGGGAATCAGTAATAACTTGCCGTTCTGCTGGTTTTGTAGTTCCTGTATTTTCAAATGAAGCATGGAAAGCCGGCATTCATTTACATTTTTTGGTGCGCACATCCCTAGTTTCTTACAGTTCTGATCTGCCAATACCTCATTGGAACACACGTAAAGGACAGTAAATTTATTTTTTTTAGATTTTTCCTGCATCTTTTCAATGACAGTCTTCGCAATAATTGTCTTTCCGAGACCGACCTCGTCAGCAAGCAGAAACCTGTTTTTCTTATTCAACTGTTCCACGATATAATCCGCGGTTGCCTCTTGAAATTTTTTTGCTTGTTGTCCGTTTCCTAGCTCCATCTATCATTCCTCTTTTTTTGATGTATCTTCTATTGCCTTTTCTATCAATTGAAACAACGGAGTTAATTCGTTCATCCGCTCCGTAAATTTCGTACCATATTTATCTCTTTTTTTCATCCATGCATCCAAATGCATTTTTAGATTTTCCGGATCCATTGCCGCATGTTTCAACAGTTGCTCATACCATGTGTATTTTTCCCATACTGATCCATCCCCTGTACCATGTCCATCGCCCTCTGCATATCCGTCTCCATCCGAGTCTATCTTCAGATTAACGTTAAAGATATCACGAATCATCCATGCATCCAGATATTTTGCATCTCCAAAAATCATATCTATGCATGCCTGTTCCGCATCTTTTCTCCACGTTTTCTGTCCATCCGGTAATTGCCCGTCTGCGACTGTAAGCTGTATCAATCTCTCTTCACTCAGACTGCCGTCTTTCTCTTTTTTCGTCACTACAAAACCCGTACCAAGTTCCTGTGGCTGCAGTCCCTTCATACATGCGATATAGATATATTTTTCGTATTTTTCGTCTTTTTCGTATTTTTTTTCTTTAAATTCAAATTTTGCTTCTGCTTTTTTTCTTTCTACAGCCCCAAACGGATATATATAGATATCCTTAAACAAATCCGCATTCTCTGCCTCAGCCTCTACGGTTATGTCATATAAACCATCCGAAAACGAAAGCTTCGCATCCTGAATCGCATATATCACTTTTCGGAAATCGTCAGCAGATTCCGTCCGTTCTTCATTCTCATGAATTTGGGATTTATCCTCAACTTTTTCAAAGAAAGGCGAACACTCTTTTCCGCCCTGCGCAGGCAGCGCCAGCAGGTTCTTTCGGATATTCTCATATTTCTGATTTTTATATTTCAGTTCCAATAACACTTCTTCATTATGTTCAAATGCATTTTGTGTTGCATTGAGCGAACCGATATATAATTTCTGCTTCTCATCTTTTTCTGTATAATATATTTTTGCATGTATTTTTCTGTCACAATCATCCTTTGTAACCCAGATTTCACCTTTTTCATCCTGACACCATATTTCGTATATTCCCTGCGTCAAGGACTCTTTCCGCGTGATCAGGCATCTTCTTTGCGGTTTTGTACCATTTTCAAAGATGAACTTTTTTATTACACCTTCTGCGAGAAATGGGGAAACTACAATCAAATTCTCACAATATGAAAATAACTTTTCCGGTTTCTCTGTTTTTTTTCCTCCATGAAACCAATGAAATACAGGTCCGGTAAATATGCCCGGATCTACCTGAAACTTTATCTTTTTTAAGTTTTCCATTAAATTTTTCACCAGTTGACTATCGGTATCGTCGGGCTGTTTTTTCTGTCTCGCCAGTTGACTATCGGTATCGTCGGACTGTTTTTTCTGTCTCGCCAGTTGACTATCGTTATCGTCAGACTGTTTTATCTGTCTCGCCACCCAGTCCAGCATCATCCACAAAGAACGATTTTCCACATTTTTATTGTCTGTTATCTGCCCGTTATTGTCTGTTATCTGCCCGGTAATCTCTACCGATACATCCATGTCCTGGTCAAATGTAAGATTTCGACTGGAAACCACAAGTTTCATTATCTGTTTGTCAGTTTCTTTCTTTTTATATTGAAGAATCCATACCTTCGGATGGAAATTATACCCTTCGTTTTTCATGGATACTTCATGCACACAGTTATTGATTATCATCTGATACAGCGCTTTTGTCTTATCCGTTGTAGTCACCGGCAGCTTGCAACCGCCTTTATTACAAAAAACATGCACCTTTTTGCTCAGTTCGCGCACAATCCGCACACCAACCAACGGGTTATAGATTTCTTTCTGACCGCCGTCTGCCTCACGCTGTCCCAAAGATAGCAGCACACCCAGCAGTGCATCAAGATCGAGGGAATAAGTCAGACATACCGCCTGCTCCAATTCATACTCATCTCCAGCCTGCAAAAGGCCGCAATATTCTACCTGCGCTGTCTCCGGATTCAATATTCGTTTTTGTTGCATTTCCTTTTCTTCCATCTTTTACTTTATATAATATCCTTTAATATCTTCTGTGCCACACCATGTCTGAAATCCAATGTTGTTTTTTTCTCTTCGAATGGAATTCCTTTTTTTCCAAGCTCTGCCCTGTCCTGTTTACAGTATTTTTCACGATCTATAATAAGGTTGGTCAACTCATTCGATATTTTTATATCTTCCGGATTTTCCACTCTCTGCCCGCTTATTTCCTCTATATTCTCTATGAAATTTTTCAAAAAGGAGCATAGCGCTTCCCTATAAGCGCCAGCTTCTACATAATCATCCATAATTAGATCTATATCCGAGGATTTGATTTTATTTTTATTATATTTTTCTAGCCAGTCATGAAAAATCTTTTTCAATTTTTCCTGATTAATCTCTTTTTGCGTTGTAGTCCCATTTTTTTCAAGAAAAATCAAATTATAGACAGCATATATCCCTTCCATAAGCAAAGACAGTTTCCCGGCATCTGTGACACGTGTTTTTATAATAGCTAAATCATATTGTTTGTTTTTTCTATTTATAGTGTCTGAGTTCGGAAATTGGTCTTCCTGCAATGACAGATTATTAACCAGACAATATTGAAGGAGCGAATTTTGTATTCCTTCTGCCTGAAGCATTTTAGCTTTCAAAGCTTCTTTCTCCTCCTGTGTTAGCTCCAACGGATTATTTTCCTTGGAATCAAAGAAATTCTTTAAAGTTGTCTTGATTTCAAAGTCAAAAACATCTTCCCCTCTGGCAACTCGACTGCAAGCATCTCCAATGTTTCCAACATTCCTTTTTAGAATCCCAAACTTTCGCAAAGAACTCCAATACACATTCATCGGTGTCCGTTTTCCGCCAATAATACCGCGAATTTTGTCTGTGGTTTCTTCCTGTTTTTTTCTATATTCAGCTAATATGCCTGTAGTTTTATCCTGCATCTCCCGGATATGCTTTACCACCTGTTGTCTGTTTTCCGATAACGCAGACCGAAAAATCATCGGAATCAAAATATAATATTTCGCGAGCGTTAAATTGGTGGAGATCCCAGGATACAAGCAATCGGATATCCGCCTTTTTATTGTCAAAAAACCTAACTCATCCATAACAGATGGTTCGCCGAGATTTTTCAACAACATAGTTACATTTTTTCGTTGTTCTTCTTCGTAATCCACCCATCCAATCTGCATGTTAAATATCCTCCGTCCTCTTTATTGCTACACAGCTAACCGGTTGATGAGCTTACAAAAAACTACACCGCATGCTGCGAATATCCCGGGAACTCCTGCTTAGTTCTGATTCTACCATATTTCGACAAAAATGTGCAAAAAATGTTTTCGTTAAAAACCAATCGGTATCTTTTTGCTTTCCTTTGCACGGTACTCCGGAATGTCGGATTCCTCAATTGTTGAGACAGCCTCTAATGTAAGTGAATCCGAATCTGCACCCATAATCCGTTCTGCCAGATTCATTTCCGCCTCCTCCAGCATCTTACGGACGAATCGTCCATTTCCGTAGTCGCTGCTCTTTCTCGCAGCATCGTAAATGCCTTCCAGTCTATTCATCGCAGCTTCCGTAATCGTCAGCTGTTTTTTCGCAAGCATAAGCTTCGTAATCGCGCAAAGTTCTTCCGTTGTGTAATCCTCGAATTCGATTTGAAATGCAATCCGCGACTGCATACCCGGATTACGGTCCAGAAACTGTTTCATCGGTTCCGGATAACCTGCGAAGATCACAATTACATCATCCCTATGGTTTTCCATCTCCTGCACGATCGTATTGATTGCCTCATCACCAAAACCATTCTCATAACTATCACAAAGCGAATATGCTTCATCAATAAAAAGCACGCCACCCTGTGCATCCCTGAACTTCTTCTTCACAAGTGGTGCTGTGTGTCCAACGTGCTGTCCGACCAGATCTGCCCGTCCGACTTCGACGAACTTCCCGGTCGACAGGATTGCTTCGTCCTTCATAATCTCCGCGAAGAGCCGCGCCACCGTCGTCTTTGCAGTTCCCGGATTCCCGGTAAATACCATATGCATGGAAGCGTTTTCCTTCTGAATTCCCTTTTCCATACAGAGTTTCTTCAGTTTATGGCTCGCGATTGCTTTGTTCAGGACTTCCTTCACACCAGAAAGCCCAATCATATCCGCAAGTTCCTGCTTCGCACTGCCCACGGGCCGGTCTTCTCCAACATCTTCCTTTAATGCGGAAATATCTATTTTCTTTATAAGGAAGAGCTCACTCTTTTTGATTGCACTTGCATTCTTTCTCTCCGCAAGCAGCCGCACCGATTGCTGCTGCACCGCACGGTCGAGCAGATTACGCACATATCGTCCATTTCCGAAATTTTCAAGCCTGTGAACTTTGTCGAAGATATAACGTGCTTCCTCGACAGCATCCTCTTCGACACAAAATCCCCGTTCTTTTGCCATGAGCCGGAAAATATCTGTCAACTCATCTGCGTTGTAATCCGGGAAATCAACCCAATGTGGAATCCGGCTTTTCAGCCCTTCATTGATCTCCATAAATCTCTGCATCCGCTCATTGTATCCGGCAAGAATCACAATCACATCGTTCCTGTGATTTTCCATTTCCTGAATCAACACTGTCACAGCTCCATCACTCTTCATAGAATATGCCTCATCGATAAAGAGTACGCCACCTTTTGCCGCGGAAAATGCATCCCGGATGGCCGCCACGTACATCAAGCCATCTAAATCCATACCACCACGCTCCACAAATGCGCCACTTGACAGAATTCCTTTCTCCTTTGCAATACCCGCAAAAAGCTTCGCTACAGTCGTCTTCGCACTTCCCGGATTTCCACCAAATATCATATGCATCGTACCGGTATTATATTTCTTTCCAACACGCTTCCTGCGCTCCTTCTCGATGATATTTTCCGCAATGATATCGTCAATCTTATGCTTAACGGTATCCAGCCCAATCATCTTCTGAAGCTTTTCATAGGAGGATTCTGTGTTCTCATCCCGGTCCAGCAAAAATCGCTTTGTGATATCGCAGTCATATGCCCGAAGTACATTCTTATTCAGACACCACGCTTCAAACTGCTCATATGCCATAAGCACATCCGTCTGCGTAAATGTTTCTCCCGGAAACTGCTTCATAAATTCAGTTGCCTGATTTGCATATTCTGCATAATCAGACTCCTTGATCAACGCTTTCATATATGCAACCGCCTGTCTGCGATCACCGGTTCCCTCCCGTAGAGTAACCGGAATCACATATTTCTTCAGATTTGGAAGAACACTGTATGCAAACCCCGGATCATCCATATTGTAAGTAAATACAAACAAGCACTCGTTCCGGTATCTTTTTACCAGACCTTCAATATATTTTGCTGCCATACCATATTCCGTTGAACTATGTCCAAACCGTACAGAAAGATCAATCACGATAACACCACCATAATTATTCTCTATCGTGTCTTCCAAATGATTATCTTTTTTGAAGATTTGCGGGTGAATCTCCCTCACAATCTCCATTCGCCGACTACGGATACGGTTAGCTTTCCGCAGATGCTGCATCAAGGTCTCTGTCATATCCGAAGCTGCTTCCATACTTCTGCCGGAAATAACATAGTGCACCATATTCCCGGAATATTCCGATGTATTATCATGCGCATCAATCGTGTTCAGCTCTTTCAGAAAGCCGGCATCGTAAATAGTATTGCTTTTCTTTTTATCTTCCGAGATAATCTTCTCAGAGAATTCATAACCGACAAAACGCTCATTATTATGGTCTCCATTGATATAATAAATCCACAAATTTGTATTATCCACATGATTCAAGAAACGATTGTTATATTCTCTCCTTCTTGCTTCGTTCAGACAATCCAGGTATTCCTGCATCGTAAGTTCCACAGACTCTTCCTTCATCTTCTCCACTCCAAAGACCCGACCAAGAATATCTGCATAATGTTCACATGCTTCCTGATATGTATAGCGCTTCTCATCAAACGCAAAGATTGCCAAAAGACGACTCTTCTCTTCCCTGTACACAAGAAATGCATGACCATTCTCCAAGTGACTGTACATATATGTATTCACCGCCGCAATCGTACTTGAATAATCATAATCCTTCAAACGAATCTTTGTGTTTTTCTGAATACTCTCTGAATTCGCATTCAACATACAATTAAAATATCGCATAATATCCTCTCCTTTTACAATTCACATCGCTTGTTTATTTGTTTATTATATGTTTAACATATGTTTAGCGTTTTGTAAACAGTTACTGATGACAAAAACATAAAAATATTAAAAAAAGAGCAGTCATTTCTGACTACTCTTTATATGGTTCCTCAAATATTGATTTTTCCCTTTTTCCATCTTTCCTTGGAATAGCAAATTCCTTCCGCACCGACCGTTCCTGCTTATCTACCAATATCGCCGATATCGAATTGTTCACGGTTACGGATTTCATTACATCTGAGAAAAGCTGAAATACCTTGTCCGAAGTAAACACAATGATGTATTTATAATCGTTTGCAGCCTCCGGTTCATATGCATCCCGCAGAAGCATCAGAGAATATACTTTAAGGATTCTCCATAGATCTTCCGTTGTCCGCACATGATACCCGTCAGCATCATTCACATGGAATTTGTGGTACTTTGGTTCGTATCCTTGAACGTGAACTGTCAGCATATGATAAGACTGATATCGGTCAAAGTTATTCATTTCCAACCTACTTCGCGGAATATCCTCTTCACTGCCCGCAGAATATGTTATAAATGGTAATTTTCTCCGACGCAGATCGTTCACAAGAATCTCATATAAGTCTGAGACTCTCAATCGGCCATGTTGATCTGTGTAACGATTTTCTTCCAAGGCATCCAGGTCTTCTTCCACATAGCCGTCCGCCAGCAAAGCCTCCGGCATTGCGACTCCGGCATCCGGCACCGCTGCCTCTACGATTTTCTTCAACATCTCCACTGACAACGGTTTTTTATAATCGCCATTCATAATTCTGGTAAACGTTGCCGGACTGATTTCACAAGCTGATGCAAACTGCCGCATACTCCGCTCAGATCCTTTCGCACGATTGATCATAGCTTTTAGCCCGTCCCAGTCCGGCGCATATTTCAGCCTGTACATTTTTTTTTCATATTTAATTTCCGTATTTGATAGAGTCATATATATCCCCTTAATACTATAAATTCTTATTTAATAGACCTTCTATTTATAAACAGCATAATAGCACATTATTCCTCCAGTATTTTATCACAAGAGGTATTCCCTTGTCCTAACTATTTGCGTATTAATTTTTATATTTTCATAATTATCAATTTATATCAAAAAAACACACAGGTTGCTAAACCTGCATGTTTTACTGATTTACATGTATTGCCAATAACATTGGACCCTGTTTTATACCGTTGCAAACCCCATTGTTTTACGCTCTTTCTTCATACCAATCATCTCAAAATCATCTGCAAGCAATGTCATTGCTTCCTCCTTTGAAATCTCCTTATCATTGTCTGCACCTTCGTACAGACGATTTGCCTGACGCATAATCGCATGCTCCAGCAGATTCCTTACAAATCGTCCATTTCCAAACTCTGCTTCCTTGGAGGCAGTCTCGAAAATCGAACGACATTTTCTCTCTGCCGCCTGTCCCTCTAAGCGAAATTGTCTTTGCTCCAGCATCCGCTTCATTATATCCAAAAGTTCATCAGTATTGTAATCCGGGAAATTCATATGAAACGCAATCCGGCTGCGCAGCCCCTCATTTTTATCCAGAAACTGTTTCATCTTCTCTGGATACCCGGCAAATATCACAACTACATCATCGCGGAAATTCTCCATCATCTGTACGATCGTATTGATTGCCTCTGCACCATACGTATTTCCATCTTCCACAAGTGCATATGCTTCATCAATAAAGAGAACCCCGCCACGTGCAGATCTGAATTTTTCCTCCACATTTTTCGCCGTCCAGCCAACATATTTTCCAACCAGATCCTGACGTCCACACTCTACCAGTTGTCCCCGTTTTAGAACTTCCTCGTTTTTCAAGATCTGTGCAAGCAATCGGCCTACCGTCGTTTTAGCCGTCCCCGGATTCCCTGAAAAAAGCATATGCATCGTAAAATTTTCATCCACAATTCCGAACCGCTTCCGCGTCCTTTTCAGCCTTGCCGTAGCACAGAGTTCATCAACCACCATCTTTACCTCAGTAAGTCCGATCATCTTCTGCAGCTCCTCGTATGGCGTTCTGGGTTTATTCTTCACCTTAAGCCGTACAACATCCTGCTCCTTATACGCCTTATACACATGCGTTTTCAGTCCTTTTCCATACCAGTGATTATACGCCTGATAAACATCCGATGCTGTATATTCAACCTTATCTTTAGGCAAAAAAACATCCAGATCCGATGTTGAATAATCTTTATACACCGTCTTACCAGCCAGCCTTTTCAAATATGCCTTCGCATCTTCCAGATCTCCATGTCCTTCATCAATGCTGACCACATCTGCATTTTTAAGCATCATTGCCACGGCATCGTCTGCAATATTTCTCTGCGACGAAACATCCACGAATATAAATAAGATATCATTTCCATAGGTCTCCATCTTCGAAGCAAACCGTTCCATCAAGCCTGAATATTCCTTTACCCGGCTGGTATCCTGATAAATAGACAGATACACAACCACCGTTCCGCCTTTCATGGCATTAAATAAAACGTCAAAACCTTCATCCCTGTATGCGGTTCCTGCAAGATCATACATACTACAAACTCTTCCACCGAGCAGTCGTTTATTTTTCACCAATGCGGAAACCAGAATCTTGATCATCTCCTGTGCCGCTTTCTTTTCTCCTGCCGTAACCAGATAATGCACGGGGTGTCCATAGAACTTCTTCTCATTTTCATCAGAATAGATTCTTTCCATTTCTTCCCGAAAATTATCCGATGCCATAATATCGGAAAGCTGCGCAAAGCTTAGCTCCTTATTGATATCTTCTCCTGTACAAATAGTCTCTTCTATCTTATACATAGCTCCCTCCGTGAGGAGGTAACGTTTCGCCCGAATATTCAATCCCAATCTGTCAACCAGATCTTCACCTTCACATCCAATCCATGTTCTGTCATTCGCATACTGTACTTCCCGCTGAAAGTCCTCAATCGTCAGTTCGGTTTTCTTCTTGAATTTTGCACCAGGAATGACACTTCCAATATAGTTCACACACGATGCAAGCTCTATTTTGTCTGCCTCACAGGCAACCACCACAGTCAACTTATTTCCTGTCATTCCACTGATGACTGCCCGCATTCGCCTGTCATTATTATAATGATTTTCAAATTTTGTATTCAATGATAACATCGTTCCTTGATACCGGCATCCCGACCGCATGCGATCCTGTTCTTCCCGTCGTATCTTCTCCACAAAGTCCTTTGGGCATTGAAATATCAACCTATACAACAACATGTCGCTCTCATCCTTTCCTTTTGTTTCTTCCGTTTGTGAAAGGATTATACCTTCAAAAAGCCGATTTATCATTAAACTTGTTGTTTTATTTGTTTTTAAAAAAACAACACTCTTCCTCATTGCACTGTACACCATCCGAATTTCGAAGATTCAGATGAAATACATGACCACTTTCCGGATGCCCAGCGCCAAATGCCCGCGTCACATGCGCCACACCAATATCATTCATCCTCTTATCCAGTTCTATCGTGTGAAACCGCAGATCATCATTCTCACTGTACATCAGATACGCTTCCGGAAAATCCGCATTCATATATGCTAACTGATCCATGAACAGCCGATACTGTTCTTCTGACACAACCAACGTACCCTCTTTCCTGAGATACCAGTTTGAGATCGTGTCATCCCGTTTTCCCATGTCGTATGCACCACAATTCAGGCAAACACGAACCGGCAGCTTATCATAGGTAAAATAATCCAGTTTCTCCCGATATTCCTGATTTGACGCAGCAATGCAATACTGCGCAGTGAGCTGTGCTCCCGCCGAATCTCCCAACATGAAAAACCGATTCATATCCAGGCCAAACACCCGCGCATGATCATCAATATATTTTACGAGATATGCTACATCCTCTATGGCAGACGGATATTTATTCTGCGGTGCCAGACGATAATTAAAATTCACAACTACGAATCCGCTTTGTACCAGATGACAGCAATAATGGCTATACAGTTCCTTATCTCCATAAAACCAGCCACCACCATGCACACTGACGATCACCGGATATGCTTTATCCGAGTCTCCCATATAAGATGCCGGCACACAAAGATCAAACAGACTGTTCGATACATAGCTGTCTGAATCAATGTCCGACGCATCCCCGGATGATGCATACAACATCTCCCTTTGCTTATCCATCTTCCAGCTATCCAAAATCGCAGCAAACCGCTCTGCATCCAATTTCTTCTTATAATCTAAATTTTTGATCTGTACAACATTTTCCGGATATTCCAGATCTTTGTCGCGCAATCCGTCATTCACCATCCACGCATGGCGCATATTCACCCATAGCGGAAGTTCTTTGTTCTCCGTTCCTCGCTTCATAATCTCTGCTACATTTATCATAACTGCTCTCCTTTCGGGACGTTTCTTTTGTCTTGTGGATCGTCCCTCTGTCTCACTACATGTTATTAATTATTCTACCGCATTTGTGCTTACATGTCATTACAACAATTGTTATCTTTTCATAACGTCTCCACTAAACATATTGTGAGAAATTTAAAAAATATATATAATAAACCCAACATTTCGAGATCGAATCTTGTCTTTATTATGTAGAGACTTATCAAATATTATAAGAGGAGAGACAAAACTATGGATTCAAACTTAAGCTACTATGTAGAACTGGCAATGCAGGGAGATCAAGCAGCGCTTGAGGAGATCTACAGGCGAACATACTGGACGGTATATTATACATGCTTCAGTTTCCTAAAGAACGAGCAGGACGCAGCAGATACCACGCAGGAAGTCTACGTGACTGTCATGAATTCCCTGTCCACACTGCAGGACAAGGATAAATTCCTGTACTGGTTAAACCGCATTGCGGTAAACAAATGCAAGAACATTCTGGCACGGAACAATCCGGTTACCGTAGATATGGATGTTGCTGAAAATGTCATCCTGGAAGAAAACGAAAACTTTCTGCCAGAGGATTACATCACGAATCAGGAGAAACGCCAACTTGTGATGAATATTATCCGTACATGCTTAAACGACGTACAGTTTCAGACAGTATTTCTGCATTACTTCAACGGATTTTCCGTATCTGAAATTGCAGAGATCATGGAATGTCCGGTCGGAACGGTTACATACCGTCTGAGCGTTGCGCGCGGCAAAATCAAGCAGGCAGTTACCCAGTACGAGAACATCAACAACGAAAAGCTGTACTCCGTTGGAGCCATCCCGCTTCTTGCCTGTCTGTTCTCAGAGGAGTTCCGGAGTCTGTACCACGTCTCTCCAACCCCTGCTAATATTTTCAATTCCGTCTCTACAAATACACTCGCAAAAGCAGTCGCAAAGAAAGGAGCGGACGGAATGTTAAAAACCGCAAAAGCAAAAATCATCGCCAGCGCCGCTGGCATCATAGTTGTAGGAGGAATTGCAGCCGCAATCATCACAGGCACACGAAACAAAGAGAAAGATCCAACCACCGCCGGCAGCATCACAACGGAAGGTACATTTACGACAGAAGCAGCAGACAGCACTGTGGAACCAGAGCACAAAGAGGATGAGGTCTCGACAGATGACAGCAGTCAGTCGGATGGTGCTCTTTCAGATGAAAATACATCTGCCAACACACAGAGTACGGAAGATGGTTTCTGTGGACTAAAAAATAGTTACAAGGATGATTATAAGGCTACATTTGGCGATATTATTTATGGAACAAATGACATTAATTCAGCGGAGCTTAAACTTGATGGCATTGAAACTTCTGTGAACGATATTTTATCCGCATGCATTGAAGATGGAAATCTAAAAGGTTATGATTCGTGGCTGGATTTATATATATCAGATAGAAAAGACATAGGAAGTGTAAATATTGCGGCAGGCGAAACAGAGAAATCAGTAAAATTTTATAAAGAAGCCGGTGATTTTTCAGCTGCAATCACATTATATTTTGCAAATTATACTGACGGTGACCTTCCATTATCCGAATGCACATTAACGGGTGCCTATGTAACGGATGCAGTGGATTTAGTCTTTGATGACACAATTCGATTGGGTTCTAACATAGAAGATATGATTTCGCTGTATGGTACGGCATATAATGCAGGTGGATTATCCATGTCATATAAATGGGCAAATGACGAATGTGAATATGAAATTAATGCCTATGTAGATAATGATAATAAAATCACAAAATTTGAGTGGTATCGTTAACAAAATTGCATTTGTAAAACTGGGGACGCTTCTTCTGTCGCAAGGAGCGTCCCCTTGTCTTATAAATATACTTCCAAATTTTTTCAAAAAAATTTATAATAAACTCAATATTTTAAGTCCGAAACTTGTCTATATTATGTAGAGACTTATCAAATATTATAAGAGGAGAGAAAAAACTATGGATTCAAACTTAAGCTACTATGTAGAGCTGGCCATGCAAGGCGATCAGTCAGCACTGGAAGAAATCTACAAACAGACATATTGGACGGTCTATTACACCTGCTTCAGTTTTCTGAAAAATGAACAGGACGCGGCGGATACCACGCAGGAAGTCTACGTGACCGTCATGAATTCCCTGTCCACACTGCAGGACAAGGACAAATTCCTGTATTGGTTAAACCGCATTGCTGTAAACAAATGCAAGAACATTCTGGCACGAAACAATCCAGTTCCCGTGGATATGGATTCCGCAGAAAATGTCATCCTGGAAGAAAACGAAAACTTTCTGCCAGAGGATTACATCACGAATCAGGAGAAACGCCAGCTTGTGATGAATATTATCCGTACATGCTTAAACGACGTACAGTTTCAGACAGTATTTCTGCATTACTTCAACGGATTTTCCGTATCTGAAATTGCAGAGATCATGGAATGTCCGGTCGGAACGGTTACATACCGTCTGAGCGTTGCGCGCGGCAAAATCAAGCAGGCAGTTACCCAGTACGAGAACATCAACAACGAGAAGCTGTACTCTGTTGGAGCCATCCCGCTTCTTGCGTGCCTGTTCACAGAAGAATTCAAGAGTCTGTACCATGTCTCTCCGACACCTGCCAATATTTTTACTTCCGTCTCTACAAATACACTAATTAAAGGCGCAGCAAAGAAAGGAGCAGACGGAATGTTAAAAACCACAAAAGCAAAAATTATCGCCAGTGCTGCTGGCATCGTAGTCGTAGGAGGGATTGCAGCCGCAATCATCTTAGGCAACCGTGACAAAGGAAAAGATACGACAACGGTCGCAAACATCACGACAGAAAGCACAATTACAACAGAAATGGGATCCGAACCATCGGATACCACAGCCATCGCTGACGACACATCCTCTGAAGAAAATACCGGAGATGCAACCACTCCATCAGCGGATGCAAGAAATCTGGATATCAAATTAGAGGTCGTCGGAGAATTCTCGGACGGTCTTGCAGCAGTCAAAGAAAATCTCCACGGGAACTGGGGATTTATCGATGAACAGGGTAATCTCGTCATTGACTTCCAGTATGAATCCGTATATGATTTCCGCGAAGGACTTGCATGTGTTCAGAATCAGTATGGTTTTTGGGGCTATATCGACAAAACCGGAAATGTTGTCATCCCTTGTACATACGACCATGTAACCTACTTCTCCCCGTAGAATTGAGGGACGCTTCTTTATCACAAGGAGCGTCCCTCTGTCTTATTTAAGTACAAGTTGTCTTCCCAGCATCTTTCGATGATGCTCCGCAATGATAGACTTATTGCAAAAAAGAGAGAACCCTTCCCAGTCCTCTCTTCCCAATTATCGTATTCAATCAGATTATGTGCCTGTAACCGAACCTCCGCACGCGGTTTCCCGCAGGTTTTTAAGCAGAACAGAAAAAAGTTTGATGATTTAATTGTTTGTCAGACATCCCCATTTGTTATATCCATGAACATAAACATATAACCAATAACGGATAACAGATAAGCATTTACCTTGAACAATAACCATTCTATTTTTTATATACATGCACGTATATTGTCTGTCCTGCTTCGGAATCCTTCTTACAGATCCACGTCAAACTGAATCGTCTGATTATGCATATCCAAAGCCATCTGCATATCCAGAATCTCCTTCGCGACCTGCTCATAGTCCTTCTTCACGGTATCGAGATCGTAGTTGATATAGCGATACTCCGGCGACGTGCTTCTGGACAAGTATCCTCCCTGCGATGCTCTTGACTTCGGAAGCTGTTTCCGCATGTAATCAAGAACTGCCTTACGTCTGTTCAACTGCGCCATCTTCACAAGGATCGTATCCACGCTCATTTCCGTGTCGCCAACCTGCACCTTCGCGGTTGCATTTGCGAGATTCAAAGCGTGCTTGATGACTGCCATCTTCGCATCAATCTCCGCAATCGTTGCAGCAACCGTAGCATAATCGTAATCCGGAATCACCGGCTCTTCGTCCACCGCGGCCACATACGTGCTTGATTCCGATTCCTTCTTCAGCCAATAATTCTTATCTTCTTCCAGACTGCGAAGCATCTTGTTCGCATAAGCGGATGTCATTTTCTGCATCGTTCATTCCTCCGTTTCATTCACTGCATTTTCTTTTTGTTTCATATTTGCAGTCTACCGCAGGAATCCGGGGGTGTCATTGAACGGGTAGTTCAATCACCCACAATACTCCGCGAGTGCCCGGTGAAACGCCTGATAATTCGAGTCGTTCTTCGAGCTGCAATATACTGCATATTCGATATTCTTAAATGCATATAAATAATCCTTCAGCACACGCTTCGAAGCATCTGCCACAATAGCAGGATCATTCATAAATACACCACATCCGAAAGCACCCAGCACAATCGACTCCACGCCCTCGGTCACTGCGATATCCAGCATCCGGCGCAGGCGTGTCTCATGAATGGTTCTTAAATCCGTGTTTCCGCCAAGAATTCCGTGGCGCAGATTCGGTGCGGCACAGGTAATTATATCGACCTCGTACCAGTCCTTCTCCGGCATCGTGCGCGGGGATGCATCATCACTTTTGAACACGATGATATCCGGCGTGTAGATGACATCGCCGTTATAGAGCAGACTCGACATCGCACGATGTGGCAGGTAGAAGCCTTCCATCATCGCATTTGTATTCAGACAGAAATACAGATCCGAACACCGGCACAGGCATTCCTCCTGTGCGCTAGCACCATTCACAACTCCGCCGCCCGGATTCTTCGCCGACGCAAAATTATGCACGGCAGTTTTCGTTCCCTTATAAGCACGCGCAGCTTCCAGACTACGTTTCTTCGATACAACAACGTGTGCTTTCTCTTCATAGATGTTGAGCTTTGGTGTGGGGAATGGTTCCTTCTCCAGGATCAGTTTCTGCCCTACCCTGGATTTCTTCACACCTTCCACCAGCCGTGCATGTTCCCTGCACATCTTCTCTGTATCCTCAAACACCTCTACATTTGTATTTCTTCCCATTTAACGTTCCTCCATTCCGCTACGCGCTGATACCATTACTCCGATGAATTTATTTTATGTTGTTCTCTTTTTTCTCTTATTCTCATACATAGACTGGTCCGCCATATTAAGATAATCCTGCAGGCTCTTCTGCTTATCCGGCGTATCTATGAAAAACGCCCCAGGTAACATAAAAACCCGGGGCGCCTTCAAAAAATCATCAGATATAAATTAGTTACAGCGTTCATAACGAACCGTAATCGCTTTTATCTCCTTGGCAAAAGTCTTATTTAACGCTTTGCTGTCTACCCGCCATCTCCAATTGCTGCCAACCGAAGAAGGTGTATTCATTCTCGACTTGTTGTCTAAGCCAAGGTAATCCTGAATTGGAACAATACAGATTTTCGCATTACTTCGCATGATTACGCCAATGAGCGGAATATACATTTTATCTGCCGGTGTATAGTAATCACACAGATAGTCTCTTGCTTTTTTCCTACCTTCGTCATCGACCTCCTGCCACCAGCCGACCAGTGTCTCATTGTCATGCGTGCCTGTATACGCTACACAATTCTCAATATAATTATGAGGTAAATACTCCCTCGCCGAACCCGTATCTCTTGTGTCAAATGCGAATTCCAACACTTTCGTCCCCATGAACCCGCTATCTGCAACAAGCTTACGGACTGTATCCGTTATATAGCCAAGATCCTCCGCAATCACGGATTTCCTGCCAATCTTCTTTTCGATTGTATGGAACAAATCCATGCCAGGACCTTTTTTCCAACTGCCATTTACCGCGGTCTTATCCCCGTATGGGATGGAATAATATTCATCAAAACCACGGAAATGATCAATACGTACAACATCATATAACTCGAAGCAGAATGAAAGCCGTTCAATCCACCATGCATACTCTGTCTTTTTGTGGTAATCCCAATCATAAAGAGGATTTCCCCACATCTGCCCATCAGCCGAAAATCCGTCCGGCGGACATCCCGCAACAGCCTTCGGTGTACAATGTTCATCTAACTGGAACAATTCCGGATGCGACCATGCATCTGCACTATCCAATGATACATAAATCGGAATATCTCCGATAATTTTAATTCCTTTTTTATTGGCGTAAGCTCTGAGCTTATACCACTGGTTGAAAAACTGGAACTGCATAAATAACTGAAAATCAATTTCGTCTGCCAGCTTCTCTTTATATTCACGTAAACCTTCTTCTGTACGACTATGAATTGCCTCCGGCCATTCAGTCCAGTTCATTCCACCAAAATGATTTTTTACTGCCATATATAAGCAATAGTCATACACCCACGCTTCATTCTTCTCTAAGAACGCCTTATACTCTGTACTGTTCTTATGCCTGCTTCTCTCACAAGCCTTGCGGAGCAATACATACCGTCCATTATATTGTTTTTCATAATCAACAGACTGTTCGTCTGTTCCAAAGTCAACACTATCACATTCTTCTCTTGTCAATAAACCTTCGCTAATTAAAGTTTCCAGATCTATGAAGTACGGATTCCCGGCAAATGTGGAAAACGACTGGTATGGAGAATCTCCATATCCGGTAGGTCCCAAAGGTAAAATCTGCCAGAACGTCTGACCAGCTTCCACTAACCAATCCACAAATTTATATGCTTCTTTGGAAAAGCAGCCAATTCCATACTTTGATGGCAGACTGGAAATCGCGAACAATATTCCTGCTGTTTTATCCATATATGTCCTCCTTATACGTCAAGGCAAAACAATTATACTCTGCGTACGCTTTCGCCCTCGATCAGATTGTGTGGGGCATAATCATGTTCACACCCCAGTGTGTAATGTATATGCTTCATCAAAAGCTCCACACTCCGCTTCGCAATGCTGTTTATGTCCTGACCCATTGATGTAATTCTCGGTGTGTAAAATCTCGATATGACTGTACCATCGAAACCTACCACCGATATATCATCCGGTACTTTTTTCAAAGCCTTTTTTACACCCAAGATAACGCGAGAAACTGATCTGTTTATCTGAAATCTCGCCCCCCATTACGACAATATCTTTGTGTCCGTAGCCTGTTAAATACTGCACGAGTTCCATGGTTGCAGCCTCATCATCTACACATACAGAAGATACATTGTCAAACGCTAACTCCCTTGCACTCGTAGTTGCAACAACACAGGGTATGTCAAGTTCATTCATACGTTCATCAAATGAAGAAACTATTGTGCCGGCCTTTCATGATAATTGTAACTGTATTTCCGCCACATCGTTTCAGCTTTCTGGCATTTCCGTTTGGTTCAAAATTGCTCTCTTCGATAATTTTGCTATATCTTTGATCGTCATATAATCGCTCCTGTAAAAAATGTGATTATATATTAACCCTTAACAGCGCCAGCTGCAACCCCTTTGACAATATATTTTTGAGCGCATAAGTAGAATACAACAACCGGAATGAGCTTTATCTCATATGTGAATGACTTCCGTGTCACAGAAGCACGTGCAATGCTCACATCGACCAATGATTCGATTCTTGAAATCTCACAGAAATGCGGATTCTCAAATCTGTCGAATTTCAACCGGATGTTCAAAAGAAAATATGGTATAACGCCAAGGCAGGTACGCAGCTGAGTCTGCCTCGTACTCATTCGTATTCGTGTACCACGCGTCGCCATTTGGCTTTACTACACATACTATGCTACTTCCACCATACTTTCTCATTCGAGCCGAAAGTTATGCTGTCCGGTGTCAGCGGTAAATTCTTATCCGACCATTCGGCAATCAATTCGGGATGTACTGCCGATAAACTGTTGCTCATGTCAAAATCTCCACTTCCTCAGTGATTAGAGTATAGGAAGTTTCGGCTTTTTCTTGTAGTTTGCGAATATCCGTAAAATCAAAAAAGCCCTTTGAGAAAAGATTTGTCTTCTCTCAAAGGACTTTTTTGAATTACTTTTATAGGTTTCTTTGAAAAATCACCATATCCACCAATCTGACGCCACATTCAGCTTTCACACCGTTATCGTCAAGCACATACATAGTGCCTCTTTCAAGATAACGGTCTACCATTAGATAAAAGCATGTAAAATTTCTTTTACATAGCTTAATTGCGGTCTATTTAGCTTGTTTCCTGACTACTCAGGAAAAATATTTCTACCCTCGCCCCACCTGTATTTTCAGAACTTGAAAGTTTAATCCCTCCGCCATATTTTTCAGCCACAGTTTTTGCGAAAAAAAGCCCAATCCCATAATGGACTTCGCCATTTCTACTTGTGTCATCCATAAAAAACTGCTCTGTGCCATGCAATAATGCTTCTTTTGTAAATCCTGATCCGTTATCCTCCACAATGAATGTCAGCCGGTCATCCTGCTCCTTTGCATCAATATAAATGATTCCATTTTCTTTTGTATGCTCCACTGCATTCTGAATCACATTCATTACGGCCCGGAACATTGGATCATAAGCAATCGTTACCTTTTTATCACTTTGTTCCGCCTTCCAATCTATCTTCTGGTGATAGATTTCTACCAGTCCGAGTGCCTGTTCCTTTATATCTGCGAAAAAATCTTCTAACCTCACCGTTGCATAGGTAACATCTCTGCAATTCCATGATTTTGTGACATCTATCAACTGTTTTACATAACTTTGTATCTGTGTTGTGCCGTTCAAAACATAAGTGATATTTTTCTTCTGTTCTGTGGTCAGTTCAGTCTCTGAAAGTAGTTCTGCATTTCCCCGTACAATCGTAAGAGGTGTTTTAATATCATGCGCCAAAGCAGACATCTGCTGTTTCTTTTCCTGCTCTGTTTTCCACTGCTTTTCTAAAGATTCTCGCAATGCATCTCGCATATCATCGATTGCCGATAAACAGTCATCAAACTCTTTGATACCGGAACAGGATGTCTCATATTCCAGATTTTGATCCTTTATTTGTCCGATTGCGTCTAATACAGGCTGCATCTGCTTTTTGATTCTTTTTCCAAAACGTATGGACGGAATGATGATAATCGCTACCGCTCCAATCACAGACATAATAATCATCACATTCTGTGGTCCTATAAAATGCTCCCTCAAAAAAGCTGAATGATATTGAGGTGTCAGGCGATATTGCAATACAACATATTCATTTTCCCTTACAATTACTTTATAAAAATATTTCCCGGATGCGTTTCCGTACTTTGCAACATTCCATGCTATCTGTTCGTATTGTTCTGACAGATCTCCACCTATTTTCTCTCCATTCTCTGAAAAGATTACATAATCACAAAGTGCGGGAATCATCTCAGCAGTCACTTTATCTGCACGTAGAATCGTATCATATGCTTCATTAATCTTTTGCTCTGCATAATTTGCCGGATAGATACAGCCCACACTAATCAAAAGGTACAGCAGCAGATAAGCAACAATCACCAAACCAACTAATGATCCAAGCATGACCAGTACATATCTCATAAAAATCCTGCTGAGTGCATTGCTTCTCTTTACTCTTCCCATTTATATCCAATCCCCCAGACTGTTTTTATCGGTGTATAATCATAATCCGCAAATTTTGCTCTTATATTTTTGATATGCGTGATTATAGTACTGTCATTACTTTCATTGTCAAAGCCAAAGACCGCTTCCAATATCTGTTCCTTCGAGAAAACCTGTCCCCTGTTTTTAGCCAGGAATTCACAGATTTCGTACTCCGCTTTCGTAAGAGGAAGTTCCTTATCATCAACCAATAGTTTCTTTTGAGATATTTGAATACAGACCCTCCCAAAAACCATCCGGACAGAATGTTCCCTGTGCTCTCTTCTAAGATGTGCATTGATCCTTGCCCGAAGTTCCATCACTCCAAATGGCTTTGAAATATAATCATCTGCTCCTAAAGAAAGTCCGTTTACCAGACTGTTTTCCTCCGTTTTTGCCGTAAGAAACAAAATCGGACAATCCACAAGTGCCCTGATTCTTTTGCATAATTCGAAGCCATCAATTCCAGGCATCATAATGTCCAGTAAAATCAGGTCATAACGATGTAATTCTTCCATATTAATTTTTAGTGGATTACTTACTTTGGTAACCAGATGTCCATCCTTATTCAAAATGCTTTCTATCATTTCCAAAATTGCCGGTTCATCATCAACTGCCAGTATTTTTGCCATAGTTTCCCTCGATTCTATTCCGATATTCTGTTTCCTTCCCAGTGGTTTACCCACCAAAAATAGTATACCATACTAATCCCTGTAAATATTAAGCAACCTGGTATGAATGACAACCATTCACCTACACTAGTTTCTCCCAATACAGATTGCAGATAAGTATATGGTACTCTACCCGTCCAGCAGACAAATACATATTTCCACACATAATCTCCAAGTCCGGTAAGCATCAATGCACTGATCAGTCCTGATATAATCCCTGCTCCAATCGATACCCCTTTTCCAAACTGAAAAGCCAGAATCAGCTGCCACAGATAAAGTGGAACACTGCTTCCCCACAGCAGCAATGCTGCAACAACACATATTTTTACAATTTCAATATTGCTGTTACTCCAGCTACCACTTGCTGATATCATTCCAAATCCAGTTCCAAATATCAAAGCAGTCAATAAGACAGAGCCAAGACAAAGCATCAGTAACAGCATCAGCTTCGATATAAATGCCACCCTTTTTTTCGATAAAGATAACAGATTTTGAAAATCACCTGCATTTTGTTCCTGTTCCATCACACTTGCTGTAAAAATTCCAATAAGTACCGGAAGTCCTGCTCCTATTGCCTGATAAAATGCAATCACTTTCATATTTTCATTCCATGGTGAAAAAAAGTAATATATTAAAAATATAACGCTGGTTATAATCGGAATCAATAAGTGTGCCAGAATCACAGATGTTCCTTTCATCTTTCGCAAGTCTGCATTAAGAGATCTTCCAATCATCTTATTTCACCTCTCTTCTCTCAAACCATTTCAAAAACAGAACCGTTACAAAAACAAACCAGATGATTGAGAGACACATTCCCGGAACAATGACTCCCGTATCCAAAAGAGGATTCCCTGCTTCTGCGGCAAGTCCATTTGGTAAAACATGAAGCAACGGGCACATCATTCGCATAGGGATTGCAGAAACAAGTACATACCAGATTCTGGTTTGTGATATTACCACACCGCTGACGGTAATAAATAGGCAGACGAACAAGTTTACAATCATTCCAAATCGTTCACTTAAAAATAAAGCTACCGGAATCTCCCATAACTCAGAAACCGTCAGAAACAATACTGCAATCAACGCTCCTCCAACTGGAACATGTGTCGTTAGAAGAAAGCCTCCAAGCGTTGCTCCTGCAAACACAATCACATTAGAAAACAAAATCATGTACCCAATATAAATAATTTTCCCCAGCAACAATTTTCTTCTGTCTGTGGGAATAGTCATTAAATGATAGTATTTTATCTTTTTCTCCTGCGCCACAGAAAGATAACAAAATAGAGCAATCATCCCCGGCAGCAAAAGTGTATACCACCAGTTCCAAACACTTTCTGCATAAGCATTTGTCATCCCAAGAGTAAATATAAATGCCATGACAAATGTAAGAAGAGGAAATCCCCAGATAAACTTTTTTCGCATGGTTCTTTTGGCTTTTTGATGTTCTGCTTTTACAATATTAACCATGGATTTCACCTGCTTTCTGGTTTTTCCTTACTACGTCCATAAACAGTTCTTCAAGATTCTGTCCCTGATTCAATGCTCCCTCGTATCCTAAGATTCCACCTGAAATAATCCCGACTTTATCTGCAAGTAACTGTACCTCTGAAAGAATATGACTGGAAAGAATTACAGTTATTCCCTGTCCTGGGAAGGAGCGAATCAGTTCTCGTAATTCCTCGATGCCTATTGGATCTAATCCATTCGTAGGCTCATCCAATATCAAAAGTTCCGGTTCTCCAAGCAATGCCATTGCAATACCTAGTCTTTGTTTCATTCCCAAAGAGAACTGCCCAGCTTTCTTCTTTCCGGTATTTGTAAGTGATACAATCTGCAAGACCTCATCAATTCTGTTTTCATCTGTACCAAGCAATAATTGTCTTACTTTCAAATTCTCTCTGGCGGAAAGATTTTCATAAATAGGCGGATTTTCAATTAACGCTCCTATTTTTGACAAATCCTTCCTATTCCATAGTTTTCCATCAAGGTAAATCTTTCCTGCAGTTGGTTTCATCATACCGGTCAGCATTTTCAATGTAGTAGATTTACCAGCACCATTCGGTCCAAGCAGTCCATAAATCTGTCCTTTTTCTATATTGAGTGAAACATTATTTACCGCTTTCTGCTTTTTAAAATATTTACACAAATTTTGTGTCTGCAACATCATTTCCATCTTTTCTATCCTTCCTTCTATATTTTATTTCTTACTGAAATATAATCTATCAGGGAAAAATAAAGATTTGATGAAGTTTGCTAAATTTATACTCTCTCGGTTCCTTCTATACCGACGACAACATAAAAAAGAGAATTTCGAGACGACAGGCCTATCTGAAAACGCAAAAGGAAAGAGCGAAAGAACGAAAAGAAAAGCGGAAAGCTACATACGAAGCTATGTCTCCAGCTAAACGCCTACCATGATGCGAAATTCGCACTGGAAAGCCACAACATAGACCTCACTGCAATCACCAGTTCCAATATCAAAATACTGCAAAATCGACTCGAGCAGGCTGAGCAGGATATGTATAACCTTGAGGAGCAGCAGCAACAAAACGAGCGTGATCTAAAGGAGCTGCAGCGCCACCAGAAGGAAATTGACACCTATCTAGGGAAAAAGCATGAAGATATTTAATCCTCATGCTTTGCAGTAAAGTTATAGAAAAGGCATCCGAACGGCATTTGTTACACAAAATGCCGTTCTGTCTACTAATATATTCAGATCATTATAATTTCAGATCAAAACCTCTCTTGAATATTTCTCCATATTGTCCCATCGTTACAGTCAATGATTTATCAATTTGCTCTCTTGTAATCCCATCCAACGCACCTGCTTTTATCGCTTTTCCAGGTTTCCATGTTGGATCGGCAGCCTTTGCCGCATCATAAAAAGCTTGATTATACTGTCGTTCATATTGTTCTAAAGTCCACGTCCCCTTTAATCTGTCCCGCTTCTTTGCAGACTTTTGATAATGGTAAAACACATCTGAACGTTTTGTAGTATCTCCGTTTGCAATTCCATTTTCTTCAAGGAACTCCCGTTTTGCATTATCAAACATTTCCTGTCTGTTTTTTTCAGGAATATCAATAATCACGTGTCTCTGCGAAATAGGAATATCCGTTGCGTCCATACCTGCAAGACCAGTTGCCGGAGAAATATAGTCCCCATCTTTGTCATAGTTCTTCATCAAATTCTTTATGGCTGCCGGATTGGTATACATCATTCCGTTTGCATTTTGCATCATTTTACTTATAACGGTTTTATATTGTTTGCTGTTTGTGTTAATCCCTGCTGCTTTTAACTGTGATTGTACTGCACTGCTATTGAGCTGGGATAATTGGAAACTCCCTATTGGATTAAATGCCGACTTTCCGGATGAATTTTGAAACAAAAAAGCATAATCTGTAATTTTTGACATAATGTAACCTCCTTGTGCACATTATATTGTAAATCCATTTACTGACTCACATTGTATATCGGCATAATCGCTTTAATTGTTCACCTTTTGCTTTTAGTATACTATTCCACTCGCAATACAACAATTTTAATCATGGATTACCCATGTACCTTTCTTAGAAGAACCGATATGCTCCACAACACCATCTTTCTTTAATTTATTGATATGATAACGAACTCCTCCAACAGAAAGCCCAAGCTGCTGTGCAATCATCTTTACTGTAATGGAAGGCTGTTCACCCATGAGCCTAATTATTCTCCCTACATTTTCTGTGTTAGTTTCTGTGTTAGTTTCTATGTTAGTTTCTGTGTTAGTTTCTGTATTAGCATCCCTTTTTCGATACATATTTACTCTGAAATCGCCATCAAAATCAATCAACTCCGGCTTCGGTAATCCATATTCCTCACAGGCTGCAAATAACCTCGGTATTCCAGTTCCCCATTTTTCAATAATTTTCATGTACGCAAAAGCTCTTGCGATTGCGGGATTTCTCGGTCTTGAGTAACCTTCTATCATTTTTTCGATCGTAACATTATTCAGTAGCATACCCGGCGAAGTAATCTCTAGTCTGTCATCATACAATGCCACTTGTATATTTCCCGGCTCAAGATAACTACGATGAGCCACTGCGTTTGCAATCAACTCTCTTATACTATCTGTAGGAAGTTCATATACATCTTGTCTGTACATTCCCTTTATGGTCATTCCCATGTTAATTTTTTCAAGAACATACTGGTATGCAGCATCCATTTGTTCCTGAATAGAACCCTCAAACTCTCTCCGATCAACAAAATGTGCCCGATTGGTTCCCTTGAACACGCCGCACTGAATAACCGGCTGCCCTACCATCCGTCCGGTCAAAAGTGCATATGCATTGGTCGGATATACCTTTCCGCCTTCCTCCTTCAGAACGCCCCATGAAATCAGTATATTTCTGGTGACATCCTTAATCTTCACTTTTTCACTATCCTGCCATGTATTTCGTATGGCAGTCCCCTTCAAGCTCTTGCAGAGCTCCTCAATCTCACTATCTGATATATCCATATTCTGACATATTTCACTGTCAAAATAACGATTCTTACCTTCCAGCATCAACTCTCTTAACATATAATCCTCGACATGCCTAGTCGTACCTGCAACACGCACATAAGTACCATCAAACACACCTTGTGATTTTATATAGTATGGACGCTCTGCCCCTGGGAATATCTCTACCACAATCACTGTCTTATCCTTAATCGTCTGCATCGCCACATCCGGTCTGATTGCAGGTTCGCAAGAATCTGAAATAGCATTGGTAATGGCATCCATTGTCTTATAGATACTATCTTCATCCATTCCCACAACTTCTAAGGTCTTGTCCTCTATTCCGAAAACAATTTTTCCTCCCCTACCATTGGCAAAAGCTACAACAGTTTTCATATATTTTTCGCTTTTATCCGGTACTGCAACCTTATATTCAATATTTTTTGATTCGCCGGAAAACAGTGTCTCTTCTGCCATATTACTACCTCCAATATCTAAAACAATATTCCTTCTACATTTATTCTTTGTCAGTCTAATTCTAGTCCTGTTCTTGTTCTATCTCATTTTTCCCCACTCTAAATGTTTTTCAAACGTTTGATTAACTGCCTGGCAAACGAAAGCGCTATCTCATCACAACTATATTTAGACGAATCTATTGCCTGGATATCTGCAACTGTCGGATATTTCTCCTTTAATTGCTCTACAGAAATATTATGTAAAATAGGCAAAATTAATTTCTGTCCATTTCTATTTTGACGATTCAAGAACTCGCCAAGTTCTCTCTCGGTCCATTCTCTATCAAAGAAATTCTCTGAAATCACAATAATTGCAAATTCAGCTTTCTTAGTTCCATTAAGGATTCTGTCCTTCCAATTATCTCCCCATTCAAGTTCTTCTTTATCATAAAATATTTTAACACCCAACTTTTTTAGAGACTTATATAGTTCCTCTATTAGATTCTCTTTATCCTTATTCGCATGAGATATAAAAACATCATATTCTGGCAACGAATTTGCTTGATACTTTGGCACTTCCACTGTTGATATGCCATTCATTTTATCTATATAGTTCTTGTCATTACATATACTTTCTAACGCCGCAACTAATTGATTATATTTCCTATGAAATAGCCATGACTCTATTTTCGGAGCTAACACATGCTCCTTTAAATATTTATTGAAAAATATTTCAACATCATTCATCCATATTTCGTGTTGCTTTTTTACATCATAAAAATTACTATTTATTGCTTCATACGATTCTTTATAAGATGTATCTGTGCCATTCTTTTTTGTTCTTTCTATTAGTGTTTTAAGTTCTTCTTCAAAAGCCATCCCTTGTTTCCCCTCTTTTGTGTCATATACTATATAATCCTAACCACTTATAATCGAAAAATACACATTGATTATACCATTTTTCACTCATACCCGCAATTAATACCACAACATCATGCAAATCATTCTATCAATCCTATCCGGTCAGCTACATCATCAGAAGCATACTGAGATACCGATACTCTGCAGGAGCATTTTCATCTTTGGTCGTTCAAATGGTATCTGAAACTCCGCTTTTCTGCTTCTTGCCATGAATACTACAAATAGCATCGTCATAAAATAAGGTTCACATGCTGTATGTGTTACCGAACCATCTGCCCGTGTGACTTCTCTCATATCCACCGGAATATGACTTTTTTTACACGCTTTCTTTAATATCTCTGCGGTTCTCTCATCATTCACATCTATGGAAGTAACATCTTTACCCTCTTGGTTAAAATCCTTTAACGAGCCATGTGTCTCCTTATAGTTGGAAACCACCTTATCGACTACCTTGCCGAGCAGAGTTTCCTTCTGCTCCGCACTCATACCGGGATTTTTCTCTTCTGAACGTTTACAGGCTTCCGCAATGGCTGTTATCAGATCCACGCTGACAGTCACAATCGCCTTTCCCGTTTGGAATGACTCCTGCGTCAACTCATCGACCATTGTTCTGTCCTCCTGTTATATGTTTTCCTATGGCTTCTGTCTGTGGGTGCTCTCACCCATAGGATACACATTTTAATGCACATCTCTTGTTCCTCCTTAATTTCCTTTATCTGAACTTCTGGACAAAATGTCCTAAAGTTACATTCATATACATTGCCCAAAGGGCACAAAAAAAGAGCATCTATGTTTCAATCACATAAATGCTCTAACGCTGTCGTTTATATTAAATTGTTATGGTTTGTCAGTTCGACAAACTTGAATTGAACTAAATCGCTGTGCGATGGCCTGCGAAGGCTGTGGCACAGTTTTCTCTTTAACTTAAAAAGGCAGTAGATAATGAGCCCTAAAAGTAGTATTGTTAAATCACCACAAAATAACAATCGAACAGGTTCATCATTAACACTGCCATGAATAGAATAACACCAGAATCTCTTTTTCTCAAGAGGATATCTTTAATACGTGAACCTCCATGATGGCAGTGACTCATTAACGTTACTAGTATCATGGAGGTTTATTATGTACGAAAAATATTTTAACAAGCTCAGAGAGGAATGCCTGATTCGTAACAGGTCCTCCCGAACTGCAGATACCTATATCAACAACATACGTCACTTTATGAAGTGGACAGGCTATAAATCAATGGAAGATTTCTTCTCCAGTCCAAGCGAAAGGGCGATGACGGCAATGTCCGTCACCGCCCTTTGCTCAAAGGTTCGCAGCTGATTTATTCAGCGTTTTCTTTCTTCTTTTTGCTGTAAACGATGATGCCGATCACTACGCCGCCGCTGACAAACAGCAGTGCGATCCAGAGGATCATATTGCTGTTGTCACCGGTCTGCGGAGAATCCGAATCGGTCGGCTTGCCCGGCTCAGTCGGTGTTCCGGTAGCCGGAATCTCAACTGCCGCCTTCTTGTAGCCGCAAACCCTGCACTCCTCATGCTTGGAGCCCTTTTGCGTTGCGGTCGCTTCCTTGTCAACAACCCACTTGAAGTCGTGTGCCGCCTTATCGGCCTTATCTCCGCAAGAGCACTCATGCCAGTGGTTCGTAGCATCGTTCTTCCAGTCGGAGCCGTAGCTGTGAGTATGCTCGCCGCCGGTTGCCGGGATAGTTTCGATTGTCATCGTATAACCGCAGACGGTGCATTCCTTATGCTTTGAGCCGTCGGTTGTAGCTGTTGCCGGGGTATCGATGATCCATTCGCCGGCGGTATGCGCTGCTGTATGTTTCTTATCGCCGCAGGAGCACTCATGCCAGTGGTTGTCGGCATCGTTCTTCCACTCGCTGCCGTAGCTGTGAGTATGCTCACCGCCGCCGGTTGCCGGGATAGTTTCGGTTGCCATCGTATAACCGCAGACGGTGCATTCCTTATGCTTTGAGCCGCTTGTGGTAGCTGTTGCCGGAGTGTCGATAATCCATTCACCGGCGGTATGCGCCGCCTTGCTGCCCTCGATGATCACGCCGCAGCCGACAACGGTGCACTCTTTCCAGTGATCGGTATTATCGGACTTCCAGTCGGAAGCGCTATGACCTGTTGCCGCAAGGATTACGCTTGTCTTGTCGGTAATTTCGGATGCACCGGTTGCATCCTCAAACCACTTGTCACAGCCGTCGCAGGTGTAATATGCCGTGTTGCCTTTCTCCGTGCAAGTAGGAGCCTTTGCGGGAACGAGGGTCAGATTGTGCGTATGCGGTACGGTCTTGTCATATCCGCAGGTGTCGCAGATGTTATCGCTACCGTAATCGTGAGCCGCCTCGTCCTTCTTTTCGTGGCAGCGAGAGCATTCTTTCCAATGATTGTCTGTGTCCTTGCTCCAATCGCTTGCCCATGCGTGCCCGAGCTGTGTACCTGCTGCTGTAAAGGTTTCTGTTGTGCTGATCTCTCCGCAGGAGCAGCTCTTGAAATATACTGCATCGTTGGTGCAGTCGGCAGCCGACTTGAGGGTTTCCGGCTTCTGAATTTCCTGATCGTAGGTATGGGTATGGGGAATTGTGTAGGTCGCTTTCACGCTGACTTCACTGTCAGGCATTATGAAAGTAGTGGTTTCACTGTTCGCATCTTCAAGAGAAGTGTTGCCGCTTTCTACTACCCACTTATCAAACACCTTACCGTCAGGAGCCGCATTTGCGGTCAGAGTAATGGTTGTGCCTTGCGCCGCTTTACTGATTTCGCTTCCTGCACCGATTGTCGCTTTGCCGTCCGTTACGATGATGGAATACTCTTTACTCTCCCAGATTGCATAGAAGGTAGTATCCAAGCTTACTTCATAGGTCGTGCCGGAAATAACCGAACCGTCGGCACTGGTTGACCAGCCCTTGAATTGCTTGCCTTCCGGTTCAGTAAAACCGCAGGAGGGCAGGGTGTAGCTGCCGGAAACGCCGGTGACATCTGCCATTGTGCCGCCGCCACCGTTGGCGTTGAATCTGACGGTATACTCGGCAGGCGCGGCTTTAGCTATCGTAATAGACAGCTCCTTCGTATTGCTGCCCGCGCTGTTGGTAGCCTTGACGGTAAATTTGGCGGTGCCGTCCGCAGTAGGCGTGCCGCTGATCTCGCCGGTATTCCCATCCAGCTTCAGACCGTCGGGCAGATTGCCGCTGCTGATGCTCCATGCGACAGGCTCGGTGCCGTCGGCGGTCAGGGTCTGGCTATACGCCTCGCCCACCTTGCCGTCCGGCAGTCTGTCCGTAGTGATGGTCACGTCAAAAATGCCGGGAGCAAACTGTGCCGTCAGCTTGGTTACATCTGCCGGAACGCTGCTGCCCGATGCGTAGAGCTTGCTGTCGCTGCCAAGCCACATAAAGTAGCTGCCGGTATCTCCGTCCGGCCGGATCAGACCGTCGGAGGCAGGCGCGGTAAAGCTCTCACCGTTTTTTACGATAATCTGGATGGCCTCGGAGCTGCCGCCCAATTTGCCACCGCCAAGGTCAAGGGTAATGGCTTTCAGTCCGTAAGCGCCCAAGGTGTTCGCGTTCAGGACTTCCAGGACGGGACGGAAACCAAGGTGCGATTTGGCACCCGAAGATTCGTAGAAACTCCAGTTGCGGGCCGAGCTATACCCACGGTTCGCACGACCCTGCGCGTAATTGTGCGCAGTATCCTGCCCCCACGAATATATTTTGCTCCAGTTTTTGATATATCCGTCGTATTTGTCCAGTATTTTGTCCCATTCGTTGCTTTGTGGGTTGCCGCGTACAGAATCGCCAGAGCCTCTATAAGAACGTCCTGCTGACGGCACGCGCATCGTATATTCCACGCTGTCGGCAGTGTAGTTTTTTCCAAAAATCAGACCTGCGGCATTCAGATTCTCCCAGCTTATCGTATGCGTTACGGCGAAGTCCGCTACAAACAGGCTGTGTGGATATTTGTGCTTCTCTGCATACTCATCGGTGGTTGCCATCTCCGACGTGAGCGCGTAGGCGTCCACTGTCCCGGCGTAGGTAAAGGGAACATAGTGCAGCGACGCATCCGGCAGGCTGCCGCTCGCCGTGCCGGGAATACCCGCACCGGAGAGGTCAAAGTAATATGTGCCGCCGGGAACGAGGGTGAACTGCTCTATGGAATCAAACTGCGCCGTCAGCTTGTTCACGTTTGCCGGGACGCTGTCACCCGGTGCGTAGAGTGCACCGTCGCTGCCGCGCCACATAAAGTAGCTGCCTGTATTTCCGTCGGGACGGGTCAGACCATTGGAGGCAGGCGCGGTAAAGCTCTCGCCGTTTTTTACGATGATCTGGATATCCGAGCTGACGCTCAATCTGCCGCTGCCCAATGTGCCGCCGCCAAGGTCAAGGGCAACGACTTTCAGCCCGTCAGAACCCAGCGTGTCCGGGTTCAGGACTTCAAGGACGGGGCGGAAACCGACGTCCGGATAGGAGTTCGTAGCAGTGGTGGAGCTCCAGTAGCGGGCCGAAGTGTACCCGCGAATCGCACGGAGCGACGCGTCGACAGAAACAGTATCCTGTCCCCACGAATACATTTCATTCCAGTTTTGGATATATCCGCTGTCCTTATTCAGCATCGTGTCCCATTCGTTGCTTTGGGGCACGCCGCGTTCGGAATTGCCCGAACCTGTATAGTTACTTCCCACAGACGGTGCGCGCAGGGTATAGTCCACGCCGCCGCTGGCATAATTTTTGCCGAAAATCAGACCTTCGTCATTCAGGCCACCCCAGCTAATCGTATGCGTTACGGCATAGTCCGCCACAAACAGGCTGTGGGCGTATTTGTTCTGCTGTGCATACTCCTCGGTGGTCACCATCGCAGACGTGAGCTTGTAGGCTTCTATTGTTCCCGCATAGGTAAAGGGAACATAGTGCAGCGACGTATCCGGCAAAGAAACTGCGCCGTCTTCGTTCCCGGTGTTCACCGTGCCGGGAATACCCATTGCCGATAGGTCAAAGTAATAGGTGCCGCCGGGCTTGAGGGAAAACTGTTCTGATAAAGCAAACTGCGCCGTGAGCTTGGTAACGTCCGCCGGAACGTTGTCGCCGGGGGCGTAGAGCTTACCGTTGCTTCCGAGCCACATAAAGTAGCTGCCTGTATTTCCGTCCGGGCGGGTCAAACCGCCGGACGCAGGCGCGGTAAACTCGTTGCCGGTTTTCACAATGATTTGAATATCCTCGGAGCTATTCCCCAATTTGCCGCCGCCAAGGTCAAGGGTAACGACCTTCAGTCCGTCAGAGCCCAGTGTGTCAGGTTTCGGGACTTCAAGGACGGGGCGGAAACCGACGATCGGATAGGAGTACGAAGCATAGCTGAAGTTCCAGAAGCGGGCCGAAATGTACCCGCGAAGCGCACGGTCCGACGCGTCGACAGAAACAGTATCCTGTCCCCACGAATACATTCCATTCCAGTTTTGGATATATCCGCTGTTCTTGTTCAGCATCGTGTCCCATTCGTTGCTTTGGGGCACGCCGCGTTGGGACTCATCCGAGCCTGTATAGTCACTTCCCACAGACGGTGCGCGCAGGGTATAGTCCACGCCGCCGGCGACATAGTCCTTGCCGAAAATCAGACTTTTCGTATTTAAGTCATCCCAGCTTACCGTATGCGTTACGGCATGGTCCGCTATAAACAGGCTGTGGTCGTATTTATACTGCTGTGCATACTCCTCGGTGGTTGCCATCGCAGATGTGAGCTTGTAGGCGTTCACTGCCCCTGCATAGGTAAAGGGAACATAGTGCATTGATTTGTCCGGTAAATCATCGTTTATTGTGCCTGGAATGTTCTCACCGGAGAGGTCAAAGTAATAAGTGCCGCCAGGAGTGAGGGCAAACTGCTCGGTGGCTGCCTCCTCCACCGTCAACGCTACCGTCTGAAATCGGCTGGCGTAGTCAGTCTGGTAATCACCATTATACTGCTCGGAGAACACATGGAGTTTATAATTTCCGCTGGCAAGGTCATGCGGCAGTGTAAAGCTGAGCTGTCTGTCTGCGGCAGTGGGCTTCATGATCCTTCCATAATAGGTCGCACCGCTTTCACCCTCGATAATCGCAGAAATATATTCATTTAACCCCGTTCTCGGCCCGGAAAAATTCAGCGTAACCGTGCCGCCGGGTTTTCCTGCTGCGGTAGTTTCCGTTACCCTAAAAGTACGGGTATCGTCCAAAAGTGTCAATTTCCATTCGTCCCCGCTGTATTCCGGGATTTTGAACATTCCGTCAGCAGTACCTTTGCCGCCAACGGCTGCAGAAACGAGGAGGACAGAGTCCGGCTTCAGGTTGAAGGCAGGGCGGGCGGCGTTGGTTTGGCCTACCCATTCACCGATCACAGCGCCCTTTTCATTGACCGTCCCCGCAGAATCAGGGTTCATTCTCCTAGGAGAACGGAGCCACCATACGTATGCACTATCGCCATAATTGGCGATACGCGCATTGTCATCGGTAAATCCGTAGGCTGCATTTTCCGCTTCCTCTGCCGAGAGAAAAAACACCTTGTCCCCATCCAGGATGTTGTCAGAAGCGTCATAGTACATACCATATAGAGCATCACTTTTGCTGGTTGCCAAAACAGCTTTTTGCTCCGTAATGCTGAGACTTCTGCTGTAAAAGTCATTACACCAGTCCTGCCCACGGCTGCCCTTCCAGTCGTTGAAATATGGGGTCGTATAATCAAATTCTACGCCGCCATATTCCCCTGTCCCAAGCAGCACCTCGGAGAGGAGGAAAAATCCGTCCCCCCTCTGGGCATTGGCCATATTTGTTTTTGTATCCAGCACACGCCATTTGACGGTGCTGTTATTCCATGTGCCAAAATGAATATAGTCATAGCTGCTGTTTGTACTGTCATAACCGCTGATCCCACTTGTGCCAATCTGTATGGCTTTTTTTACACTGTCATTATCGGCAAAGGCGGTTGTGGGCAAAAGACCCAATACCATGCAGCATATCACCAGGATGCTGAGTATTCGTTTCTTCATTGGCTTGTCTCCTCCTGTTCGTATCGGTTCGGCTTGTCCGTCCCGTCTTTTTTCTGGTTTTCTCTGATTCTGAGCCGGAAACACAGGACTGTAATTACCACCGCTGCCGCAAAGGAAACGATGGCCACCAGCACATAGCCGCCCGCGTCCTCCCGAAGAAGCATCGTGCCGAACACTCCCCTTGTGGCAGTCTGTCCCTTCCCGATGATCATGCCCGCCGCCTGCATCAGCACTGTACACAGCAGCATACACGCGGTGCTCAATCTATATATGCCCCGCCGCTGCCTCCGGCGGGTGTTTTCCCACACCCGCTGTTTGACGAGTGCGACCCGTTTTGCGGTATCGTACATATCGTTTGAACCCCCTTTCCGGTTTGTCTGGAACTGTGATAAAAACCCTTTCACTTATATAGGTACAAAAAATCGAAAAAACTCTCACCCAAAACGCAAAATTTTTCAAAAAAATTTGAGAGCCGCCAAAAGGCAGCTCTCAGGGAGTAAATGTTCGGTTATTTCCTCTGCGATAAGCGGAAAGCGGACCATCTTCCCGCCGCTACCAGCAGCACCGGCAGGACATAGGCCACATACTGCGCCGCGCCGCCGTAAGCAATGAGCAGATTATAGATGGCGTGGAGGGTGATGGCCGCGCCCAGCAGCCCGCACGTACCGGCTATTTTAAGCCACGTCCGCCGCCACGCATAGGCAAGCCCGCCGCCCACGATCAGGCCGCAGAGGACGTGCATGGCTCCCGTGCCGAAGCCCCGGAAGAAGATGAAGGAGAAGCGGTCCGCGCCGTTCTGGATGAGATAGCACACGTTTTCAAAGGTGGCGAAGCTCAGGGCGAGCGTGATGGCGGCGGGCTTAATTCTCTCGCTCTCCGGCTCAAACACCAGAAGATAGAACACCAGCGGCAGCAGCTTCATCATTTCCTCCACCACCGGCGCAATCTCCGCCGTGGCGGCAAGGGCGTCCGCCTGACACACCGCCGCGAGGAAGGTGTTGATATAGGCCGAAAGCAGGCACATCCCCATCCCGGCAATGCAGAACAGGAAGAAGCGGAGCTGCCGCCTGCCCATGCACAAAGCGGCCACCAGCAGGGGAGATACCATGCAGAGGAAGATGTTTTCGATGTAGGTCATGCGTCCACCGCCTTTCTCGTGGCGGGCAGCAGGCCGAGAATGGCGAGCGTCAGCAGCATATCGCACCAGAAGGTGGGGCTTGCCAGAGAGGTATCCGGCCAAAAGCAGCCCACCGTCCAAAGCAGATACTCCGCAAACGCAAAGCACAGCACGCCGATGTGGTAGTACCGCATATTCCGCGCCGTGCCTGTCTGCCCATTGGCGTAGACCAGTCCACGGATGGCGCAGAAGGAGAGCCAAATCATCATGCCGCACCAGATCAGGTTGGAGAGAATATCCCCGAAGGTGCAGTAGAACGCCAGCAGCGGTACGCCGATCAGCGGCGAAAGCCATGCAGAGCGGCTGCGGAAGCTGCGCTCGTCCTGAGTGGTGAGCGTGGCCTGCAAAATGCGCAGGAAAATTACGCTGGCCACCCAGCCGAACTCCGAGACATAGAAAACGCGCGGTGTGGTATCGAACAGCAGCAGATACAGCGTCCAGTAGAGCGCGCCGAGGGCAAAGCAGCCGTAGAAGCACAGCAGCAGGAAATACGTCTGCCGCCCACTTTTTCGGTAGGCGATACCCGAAAGCAGTGCGCCGACGAACGTGGTCAGCAGTTGCAGCAGGTTCTCAATCAGCTCCATGCGCATCCTCGCTTTCCCTGTCCTGCCCGTCCTCTCGGCTCATCTGACGCAGCCGGAAACACAGAACGGTCACGCACACGCCGAGTAAAAAAGCCAGCAGCCCGATGACGATGTATCCCAAGGCAGCGCCGCCGTGAAAGATGCTTGCCGCCGTTTCAAAGCCGGAGTAGTCGCCTGTCTGGATGCTCGCGGCAATGCCGGGCATGGCGAGGGACGCGCCGATGAGCAACGCAAGGCACGCCGCCACGGCGGAAGCCATGGTGACCGTATTGCGCCGCCGCCGTTTCTCCCGCTCAATTTTGGCGATGCGCCGCTTTGTCTCCGCGACGCGCTCTTCATGACTCCGCATCTGTGATCCCCTCCCGTTCTAAAAGCCTTCGCAGGCTCTTTTTTCCGCGATACACCATGTTGGTGATCTGTTTTACTGTTTTTCCCGTGACCTCCGCCGCCTGCGCGTAGCTCATATCCTCAAAATAGGTGAGATAGAGGACTTCCCGATAGTCCGGGTTTATTTCGCTCATGCAGCAATGCAGGACGCGGTTGCGCTCCTCCGTCCGGATGACCTCCTCCGCCAGCAGCCGTCCGTCCGGCTCGCCGGTCAGCGTATCGAGGCTGAACAGGGGCTTCCGTTTGCTCTTATGGCGCAGCGCCATGTGCCGCGCCGCCTTATAGAGATACGCCTTGAAGCCGCCGTCCCGTATCTTCGGCTTTTTGGTGAACAGATAGGCGAAAACGTCCAGCATCAGCTCCTCCGCCTCGTGAACGTCGTGCAGATAGCCGTCGATATACAGGGTCAGTGGGTCGCCGTATTTTTTCATCAGGGCATTGAGCCCTTCGTCGTCGCCGTTCAGATATTGGCGGTACAAGCTCTCGTCGCAGGCCATAGCGTTCACCTCCTTTTTGCGGATGCTTCCCATGCAGAGGAGGATCCGTCAGGTGCTTGTCCTGCCGGAATCGCGGTGCTGTCCTTGAAAGCGCGGGTCGGACGGTTTCTCCGCATTTTCCGGGATCGCCCATGAACGCCCGAACCGGGACGCGCCGGGGATCCGCCCTTCGGCGCAGTATTGGTTGACCCGCCGCTCTGACACGCCCCAACGGTAAGACGCCTCCCGAATGGAGATATAGCCCTTGATCCCGTTCATACCGCACCTCCGCATGGATAATACTCAACACGATACATTATATACGAATATCCGAATAAAAGCAAGCCCACACGGACGTTGGGACGCAGAATCTCTCCCACGTCCTCATATCTATCTGGCTTTATCTTCTCTTACCTTTGATACTTCCTTATGTGGCGCTTCCTGCTTCACCTCATCCGCACCTCTAGGTTAATAAGTCCATCTGCTTCGCCTGAATGATTAACTCAGGGGCGATAAATGGCATATCGACCACCGCCTTCCTGTTTATCTCTCATACGATTCCTCCTTTCTGCCGCCGACTGCTTCGCCCTCATCAGGCTCTCCGCCGACAATCTCATTTTCCTTTTTATCCATATTGAGCAGGATATTCAGCTCATCAAGTCGGGCAGTTTTTGCCCTCAATTCTTCCTCCTTTGCAAACGGCTTTTCGATTTCCTGCTTCGCTGTTTCAAACTGCTTCTCCGTATTTTCAAGGCTGTTTTTCGTATCAGCAAGTACTTCCTCAAAGCGTTCTATGCCGTTATCTATTCTCACGATATTACCGTGAGCATCATCGCCAAGCGGTACATCTCTGCTTGTTTCGCCTTTTAATTTCACAACATAATTACGCTGCACCGTATCAAAATACAATTCCATTTGAAAGCCACGGTACTCGCCAAGTGCTATCGCATCAGGACTGTTCATTGACTTGCAGGCATTGATAATTGCCTGACCTGCTTCGGCTTTTTCGAAATAAGAAACACCCGATACCATCATTCCAAGCGGCTGCTCGTCTATCGGTTTCGGGTGTAATTTTGCTGTTTCAACATCTTTTGTAAGTCCCTCTACGCGGGATTTCAAGTAAGCAATCTGTTGTGGGTAGAACTTGATGACCTTATCCTCCAGTCCGTATTTCTCTGATAAGAAATTGGATTTTAAGAATGACCGTATCTGCATTGCCACCATGCTCTCTTTGCTGAATTTCTTGAAACTTCCGTCGGCTTCAACTTATTTAATTCATAATTCCATTCTATCAAAAGCTGCTTATCCGTCGTAGCCAAATCATTATATCCGGCAAGTACTTCTCGCTCTGCACAGACAGGGCAAACCGTTCCTTTCACACGGGCATTGATAACTGATTTCCACTCGTTTCCACATTTTCTGCAATGCCACCATACATTTTTCCTCGACTTTGCATTGACTTCATCCGGTTGCAGAGGATAGTTTTTCTCTGACCATTCTTTGGCTATCTGTGGGTGTGTACTTTTTAGGTCATTCCTGCCTTTTATAAATGTATAGCCACTGCAACAAGGACATTTACTGTCGCCTGAACGTGTAGAGATAAGTGTGTTCCACTCATAGCCACAAGTCTTGCACTTCCACCAAGCCTTCCACCATACTTTCTTATTCGAGCCGAAAGTCACGCTGTCCGGTGTCAGCGGTAAATTCCTATCCGACCATTCGACAATCAATTCTGGATGTACCGCCGCTAAGCTGTTACTCATATCAAAACCTCCACTTCCTCTGTGATTAAAGTATATGAAGTTTCGGCTTTTTCTTGTAGTTTGCGAATCTCAGTAAAAATAAAAAAGCCCATCAAGAAAAGATTTTTCTTCTCTCAAAGGGCAAGTTGGCAAACTGGAATTTTCAAATTAGTCTTTGCAAATAACCTTTGAACTTTCACCATCAATTACAATTCCCTGACGGTTGTTAATCGGGCATAGATTCAAATCCGAAAACTCAGTCATTATTTTCTCGGTAACTTTCTTAAATGGTGCTGTAAGATAATGCGGAAGAACATAGAAATCAATCAAATCAAGCCCTGCATCATCTTCTTGTGAGTAGTCCTCTGGCTTTTCATCCATTTGCTCGATATATTGGATGCTTGGAGCGCATATAATTGCGCCTGCCGACTCGCCGATCATCAATTTTCCATTTGCCAATTCCTTTTTCAGTAGCCCATCAGTTCCCGTTTTACGGAGCTGGTCCATAAGAAAGAAAGAATTTCCGCCGGTAAAATATATCACATCTGCTTCTTCAAAAACAGACTGTATCGTTGAATAAGCCTCCGTTGAAATATCAATTTCAGTTACGATTGCTCCCAACTTTTTGAATAATTTTCGAGCCGAGCCGACATAACCGGTGTAGCCTTCACGCAGTGAAGCTGTTGGAATAAATGCGACTTTCTTATTTTCAATTTCTTCCTTTATCAGACTTCCCACACTTGAAAAGTGCGAACATAAAAATAGTTTCATCAATATTCTCCTTTATAAATACCAATTTATCTTTTTCTTTCTGAAAATGGGCAATCCCGATTGGGACTGCCCATATATTTTGAAAATTATGCGATTTTTAAGGCTCTACACCGTTTCAAGCACCATTTGGTGTAAATTTGGTGTATTTGTGTATTTTCAGAGCTTTTTCACAAATGAAATACATCCCGTTTTGTAAGGTAAAACGGTACTTCTTAATACAGCTTTGCACCTGCCGGAATATGGTCATCTACCATAAGGAGATGAAGCTTTTCTTCGCCTTCTTCTTCGTGTACTGCACTGAGAAGCATACCACAAGAGTCAATGCCCATCATTGCTCTTGGAGGAAGATTTGTGATTGCGATAAGTGTCTTACCAACAAGTTCTTCCGGCTCGTAATATGCGTGAATACCGCTTAAAATGGTTCTGTCTGTGCCTGTTCCGTCATCAAGAGTGAACTGTAACAGTTTCTTTGACTTCGGTACTGCAACACACTCTTTAACCTTTACAGCTCTGAAATCTGACTTTGAGAATGTATCAAAATCAACATCTTCTTCAAACAAAGGCTCAACCTTTACCTTAGAAAAATCAATTTTCTCAGGCTCTGAATTTGGTGTAGAAACCTCTTTAGAACTTACACCATTTTCGGATTTTACACCACCGAGGGACTTCATTGTCGGGAACAACAAAACATCCCTGATTGCCTGTGAATCTGTAAGTAGCATTACCAAACGGTCAATACCATAACCGATACCACCCGTTGGCGGCATACCGATCTCCAAAGCATTCAGGAAATCTTCATCTGTATGCTCTGCCTCGTCATCACCTGCAGCTGCATTTGCATCCTGTGCGGCGAAACGCTCACGCTGATCGATTGGATCGTTCAGCTCAGAGTATGCATTACACATCTCCCACGTATTGATAAAGAGTTCGAATCGCTCTACCTTGCTTGGGTCTGAAGGTTTCTTCTTCGTAAGTGGAGAAATCTCGATTGGATGATCCATGATAAATGTTGGCTGGATCAGCTTCTCCTCGCAGAACTCCTCGAAGAACAGGTTGATAATATCACCCTTCTTATGACGATCCTCGTATGCGATATGGTGCTCGTCGGCCAGCTTCTTCGCCTCTGCATCATCTGCTACCTGATCAAAATCAATACCTGTATATTTCTTGATCGCGTCATTCATTGTCAGACGCTCAAATGGCTTACCAAAGTCGATTTCAATACCATTGTAAGAAATCTTTGTGCTGCCACATACCTTCTCTGCAAGGTAACGGAACATAGACTCTGTCAGTTCCATCATGCCCTCGTAATCGGTATATGCCTGATACAGCTCCATCAATGTAAACTCCGGATTGTGGCGGGTGTCAACACCCTCATTACGGAATACACGACCGATTTCGAACACTCTTTCCAGACCACCAACAATCAGTCTCTTCAGATATAATTCCAGTGAGATACGAAGCTTTACATCTTCATTTAATGCATTGTAATGTGTCTCAAATGGTCTCGCAGCGGCACCACCGGCATTCGAAACGAGCATTGGTGTCTCAACTTCCATGAAATCACGGCCTGCAAGGAAATTACGAATCTCCTTCAGAATCTGTGAACGCTTGATAAATACTTCTTTACTCTCCTGATTCATGATCAGATCCACGTATCTCTGACGATAACGTACATCCGTATCGGTCAGTCCATGGAACTTCTCCGGAAGAATCTGCAAAGACTTCGACAGAAGTGTCATCTCCTCTGCATGAATAGAAAGCTCACCTGTCTTGGTACGGAATGCATATCCCTTCACGCCATAGATATCACCGATATCTGATTTCTTAAAATCAGCATAGCTGTCTTCACCGATCTGGTCCCTTGCAACATAAACCTGAATATTTCCCTTCAAATCCTGAATGTTGCAGAACGATGCTTTACCCATGACACGCTTAAACATCATACGTCCGGCAATTGTCACATGAATCGGAGAAGCATCCATAATTGCTCTTCTCTCATTGTAATCGTTTGTCAGGACTTCTTTCTTCTGCTCATCATCCAGGCCTTCCACTACAGGCGCCGGTCTTCCTGCCAGAAGTTCAGCTTCATGCGCTACATACTGTTCTTTTACATCCAAGCTGTGATGTGTCACATCATACTTTGTAATCTCAAAAGGGTCCTTCCCTGCTGCCTGCAGTTCCGCGAGCTTATCACGGCGCACCTGCAACAGCTTGTTTGTATCCTGCTGCTTATTCTCTGCCACTGTTCCAATCTCTCTTTCTTATCGAATATCCAAAATACGGAAGTCAAAGTTACCTTCCGGTGCTTCAACTGTTACCGTCTCTCCTACACGTCTCTTCAAAATAGCCATGCCAAGCGGAGACTCATTAGAAAGCTTACCCTCCAGAATATTTGACTCCGTAGAACCTACAATCTTAAATGTATTCACTTCATCCAGACCAATATCCAAAATAGATACTTCTGAACCGAAGTTTACAACACCCTGTTCAACTTCTTCCTCGTCCGCAACCTCTGCATATTTAAGGATTTTCTCAATCTCTTCGATACGAGCCTCGATATCTCTCTGCTCGTCCTTTGCTGCATCGTACTCGGCGTTCTCGGACAAGTCTCCCTGCTCTCTTGCTTCCTTAATCTTCTGAGCAATTTCCTGACGTCTATTTACCTTTAAATCCTGCAACTCGTCCTCTAATTTACGAAGACCTTCTCTTGTCAACAGATTCTTCTTCTCAGCCATCTTTCTTTTCCTTTCTTTCACGAAATACTAGCCCAGACTTCTTCCGAGCATACATGCTTGAATTATATCGGATATTCCGTCATATGTCAAACGTGATTTCAACTGTTTTACCAATATTTTTCTTCCCTTTGTATGCCGCTTATTGTGCAAAAATCCGCAAAGCCATTTCTGACCTTGCGGATTCACAATTTTCTTTCTGTAATTATTCTGCCTTACAGCATCCGATTAGTGATGGAACAGACGGATTCCTGTAAATGACATAACCATATCGTACTTGTCTGCACACTCAATCACGAGATCATCACGTACAGAACCACCTGGCTGTGCGATATACTTCACACCGCTCTTCTTTGCACGCTCTACATTATCAGAGAATGGGAAGAATGCATCGGAACCAAGTGTTACGTCGGTATTTCCATCGAGCCATGCACGCTTCTCCTCGCGTGTAAATACCGGTGGTTTTACCTTGAAACGCTTCTGCCATTCGCCCTCGCGAAGTACATCCTCATACTCATCGCCAATGTAGACATCGATTGCATTGTCGCGGTCTGCACGTCCAAGGGAATCTACAAACTGCAGATTCAGAACCTGTGGTGCCTGACGAAGATACCAGTTATCTGCCTTCTGTCCGGCAAGTCTTGTACAGTGTACACGGGACTGCTGTCCGGCACCGATACCAATTGCCTGACCGTTCTTTACATAGCATACAGAGTTTGACTGTGTATATTTGAGTGTAATCAGAGCGATCTTCATATCGTTCTTTGCAGATTCCGGAAGATCCTTGTTCTTTGTCACAATGTTTGAAAGCAATTCATCGTTGATTGGAAGCTCATTTCTTCCCTGCTCAAATGTGATGCCATATACCTGCTTATGTTCAATTGGAGCCGGTACATAGGAAGGATCAATCTGAATAATATTGTAATTACCCTTTTTCTTCTGCATCAGAAGCTCGATTGCCTCGTCTGTGTAACCCGGTGCAATCACACCATCGGATACCTCACGCTTAATCAGTCTTGCTGTATCCTTATCACACACATCGGAAAGTGCAATGAAATCACCGAAGGAAGACATACGGTCAGCGCCTCTTGCTCTCGCATAGGCACATGCCAGTGGAGAAAGCTCGCCGAGATCGTCTACCCAGTAGATCTTTGCCAGTGTATCGTCAAGCGGAAGTCCCACAGCCGCACCTGCCGGAGATACATGCTTGAAAGAAGTTGCTGCCGGAAGTCCGGTTGCTTCTTTCAGCTCCTTTACAAGCTGCCAGCCGTTAAATGCATCCAAAAAGTTGATATAGCCCGGCTTGCCATTGATCACCTTGACCGGAAGCTCGCTTCCATCCTCCATGTAGATACGAGATGGTTTCTGATTCGGGTTACATCCATACTTAAGCATAATTTCGTTTGCCATGATTTTTCATCCTCCGCTTTCTTAAACTCTGTCGTATTTATTGATAATCTTTGATGTCGCCTTACCTGTCTCGATATCGATATAGCGAACGAACAAAGATACCTTATTATCCTCATTCAAAGAATTCCACAGCATATCGGTAAATGCATCCATATCATCCGGGATTGCAACCAGCTTCGGCTCACCCTCAAAGCTTGGAAGTGGATTGCCATCACCCATATAAGTGTGAATGAAATGTCCGGTTCCCGGAAGTGGATTCGTATAAGAAAATGTAAATCTCTCACAACAATCCGGATTTCCGTCTGCGGATTTTAAGATTGACATTGCATAATTATACGAACCATTTTCCACATGCATAATGCCGGAAATACGTGGCGTATAATTCGGCGCATCGTCCTCATATTCTCTCGTGCGTAAAGACTGCTCAAATGTCTGCTGCTTATCCATCAGCTCGTAAATCGTATCGGTCTGATCTCCATTTGTCACAATTGTCTTATTTCCTAATACACGCACCGGTGCATAGATGATCAGATGTGGATCTGTCAGCTTGGAAGGATCTGCTGCCTCTGTTCTTATGCCATCCTCTGTCTCTGTAAATACACGGTTCCGTGAATTCACGCTGCGTCCCATAATGAAATATGCAGTTACCGCTTTCTTGCCGTCCTGTGACTTTCCGATCACGATACCTCTACCCGGGTACGCATTGCCCTTCAATTCTTCTTCCAATGAAATCATCTTCACGCTCTTCGCTCCTCCTCTTGTTTTGTGTCTATGTTAATCTGCGCCGTTGGTAACATCCCCGCTTCCATCTAAGGAAATCGGGTTACCAAGTACAGTCGGCTCCGGTTTGATAAACGTCATTATAAAATCTTTGCTGATTGCCAGATACTCGCGGATGTTCCGAATTGTCTGCCCACCATATTTAACCGGCTTTGCAGCAACACCATACGCATCCATACCGAGGCTCTTAGCATTATAGACCGCACGTGTCAGGTGATATTTCTGTGTTACAATCACAACTTTTTCCGCACTGAAGATTGCTCTGGCGCGATACATACTCTCATAAGTAGAAAATCCGGCATGATCAAGAAAGATATCCTCAGACGGCACACCCTGTTCGATTGCATATTTTTTCATGACGCTAACCTCATTGTAATACTGGCTGCCATGATCCCCACTCATCAGTATCTTCGGTGCACATCCTGCCTTATAAAGTGCAATCCCCTCATCTAATCGATCCCGCAGCATCGGACTCGGTGTATCTCCATTCTTTACAGATGCCCCAAGAATGATGATACAATCTACATCTGAAAGAGATGCAGCCTCACTTTCCGTCAACAGGTGGGGATTCACATCATGTTTAACATAGATATAGATTCCTGTCAACCCAAGAACCATCAACAGTGTGAACGCAGCAAGGAATAATACTATATTCCTGACAGCATATACAAATCCACCTTTTCTTCTCTTAACTGCCTTTTTCTTACTCATAATTTACTTCCATTACTTTGTTGTCTTTTTTTCTACTGACTTCTTCTCAGAGGAAGATTTTGTTACAGCCGTTTTTCCCGCTGCACCTGACTTTGCAGAAGATTTCTTCGCAGCCGGCTTCTTCTCGATTGCTGCCACTGCCGGCGCGTCTGCAACAACTGTATTCTTGTCTACATAATCATACTTGAACACCATCATGGAAAGTGGTGCGATATCAATGCTGATTGCATACGGCATACGGTCACACTTCTCTTCAAATGCCTTAACCTTGCCATTCTTTGTGCCGGAACCGCCGTAGATTTTCGCATCGGAATTGATAATCTCCTCGTATTCTGTCAGGCATGGAACACCAATCCAGTAATCCTTGCGCTCAACCGGAACAAAGTTACATACGAACAATAATTGATCCTTCACGGTCTTTCCACGACGCACGAATGCGATAATACTTGTATTCGCATCATCAACCTTTGTCCACTCAAATCCCATCTGATCATTGTCGTTATAGTAACATGCATCATAAGTTGTATACATATGGTTTAGATCTGCCACCCATTTCTGCATCTTCTTATGCAACGGTTGCTCTAATAAGAACCAGTCAAGGCTTCTTGCCTCGCTCCACTCACGAAGCTGTCCGAACTCCTGACCCATGAACAAAAGTTTCTTGCCAGGATGTCCATACATAAATCCATATGCTGTACGCAGATTTGCAAACTTGTCCACCTCAAAGCCCGGCATCTTGTTGAGCATCGAGCATTTCAAATGCACGACCTCATCGTGCGAAATCACGAGCACGTAATTCTCTGCATATGTATATGACAAACTGAATGTCAGACGGTTGTGATTGAATGAACGGAAATATGGATCCATCTTCATATACTCTAGGAAGTCATTCATCCATCCCATATTCCACTTGTACAGGAAACCAAGTCCCTTCATGCTTGCCGGCGCTGTGACACCAGCCCATGCTGTGGACTCTTCCGCAATCAGGAATGCGCCCGGATTTCTTTCTTCCATAACGGTATTGATCTTACGAAGCAGTTCGATTGCATCGTAGTTTTCATTTCCACCATCTTTGTTCGGCAGCCACTGTCCATCCTGCTTTCCATAATCCAGATACAGCATAGAAGCAACCGCATCCACACGCAATGCATCTACATGGAACTTCTCCACCCAGAACAATGCATTTGCAGTTAAAAAGTTTGATACCTCATTTCTTCCGAAATCAAAAATATAGGTACCCCAGTCCGGATGTTCGCCACGTCTTGGATCCGGATGCTCATAAAGCGGCATACCATCAAATCTTCCGAGTCCGTGTGCATCTCTTGGGAAATGTGCCGGTACCCAGTCTAAAATCACGCCGATGCCATTTGCATGCATGTGATCCACAAAATACATAAAATCATCCGGCGAACCATAACGGCTGGTCGGTGCATAATAATTCGTTACCTGATACCCCCATGAACCATCAAACGGATACTCTGCAATACCCATCAGCTCCACATGCGTATATCCCATCTTCTTTACATAATCGCAGAGCATCTTCGCAAGCTCACGATATGTATAAAAGCCAAAATCCGAATCCTCGATTTTCTTCTTCCATGAACCAAGGTGGCACTCGTAGATTGCCATCGGCTTTTTCAGCTCGGTCTCACGGGTCTGATGCTTCCGGTTCTCAATCCAATCTGTATCCTTCCACTTGTATCCTACCAGATCTGCAACAACATTCGCATTGTCCGGTCTTACCTGACACTGGTTTCCATATGGATCTGCCTTATATAAGATTTCTCCTTCTCTTGTCAGTATCTGATATTTGTAAACAGCTCCCGGTGCAACATCCGGGATAAACAGCTCATAAATGCCTGATGTCTGCATCATCTGCATCGGATTCAACGCGCCATCCCACATATTGAAATCACCAACGACACTGACACGTCTTGCATGTGGTGCCCACACTGCGAAGTAAGTTCCCTTCACACCATCGATTGTCATCGGATGTGCGCCGAACTTCTCATAGATATCGTAGAGCTTACCCTCAGCAAAAAGATACGTATCGAATTCTGTAATCTGCGAATCAAATGCATACGCATCTGCAGTTACAACGGTCGAACCATCCTGATATGTCGTCTCAATCCGGTATTTGGTTCCCTTATATTTCTTCTTTGCACTGTAATAACCATAAAAGCCCTCTGCCAGACATTCCATCTCCTCGCGGTTCTTGCCCGTCGGTGACACAACACTGACTTTCTCGGCATATGGACGATATACCGTAATGACCTGTCCGTCTCCGTAGTCATGGTTTCCGAGCAGATGCTTCGGTGCATTGATTACCCCATTTTTCAATTCATCGTACAAAATCCAGTTTACCCAGTCTTCCAATCGTTTGTTCATATTTTGTAACCCTCCTTAAAATATCCTTCTCTAGATCTAATACCTGTGTGGTCGTCCTGCCAGACGGATTCCCACACGAATCATCACAAATACAAATATCTCCGCTGCAACTATGCCGAGATATAAAAGTGCCAGATTTCGCGCAAAAGTCTCCGGCAGAATCTTACACAGAACATCCCCGATTGAGAAATAGCTGTAATCACCCCGGAATATCATATTACGCACTCCCGCATAAACTTCTCTTTTCGATGTCACGATCCGCAGTAACAACAACGCCACCAGGCATGCTCCCCCTGCACTTCCGTAATAACACGGCATCGTCTCTCTCCTGCGCCATAATCGGCGAAAACTATATACAATCCCCACCATGGAAGCAATCGACAAAATCCATGCAAACCGGTAATATCCCTTCAACCGATTCAGCTGATGCACATTGGTTTCTGACAATTCATAGCCTGCTATCCTGTATTTACCCGTAAAAAAACGGCAATACGAATCCGCAATCTGTCCATAATAAAGCTCCGCTTCTGCCTTGCTGATTTCCACTGTGGCTCCATTCCGATAATCCACAGCAGACATCCGGTACACACTCCGGTTGAACGCAAGCAGACATATCGCAAAACTCATAATAAATACTGCAATACAACAACTGGCAAGCCATTGAAACTTTCTATATTCTTCTCTTTTCATAATAACCGATTATTATCTTTTCCTGTATTCTTCTAAAAATTTATAAGCTTATTTATTTTACCATTTCCGCCCTGCAAAGTAAAGAAACCATTTTGTAAATACGTCCAATATCACTAGAATTACTCTTGATTTTTACCTTGCGTCATATGCTGTTTTCCACTATAATATATAGTAGTTTTTTATACAGCATGAGGTGGTGGGGCGATAATGGCATCAGGTAATTTTGTAAATGGAAATGACGTGGCTACATTTGTCTTGGAGACAGATGCGCCATACAATATTTTGGATTTTGACCAGGGACTTTGTACTATGACCGGATATTCTCCGCGCGAATTGTCAAAGAAGATCTGTACCCTGGATAATTTGTTATATGTAGAGGATTTTACGGAAGTAATTGCCTCTATCAATTATCAGTTGAGTATCTCGAATCTGATTAGTGTCCAACATCGGATTGTAACGAAAAGCGGTGCGATTCTGACAGTCTTGTGCAACGGACAGGCCTTTTCCTTAAATGACGGCCGTGATGTGCTGCAGTGCGTATTTACCGATATCACAAATCTGGAGCATGCGGCAAATGAAACGGTCCGCGCCAAGACTGATCTGGAAATCTTCGCAAATACAGTTCCAAGCGGTGTAAGCAAGCATCTGCTCGACAACAATCTGTCACTTCTTTGGGCGAATAATTTCTTCTATGACATGTGTGGATACTCCGAGCATGAATACAAAGAAAAGTATGGCAAAAGCACGTTGCAGATTGTACTCAGCGAAGATCTCTCTCTTGTGATCGAAGCACTGGCAGATTTGACCGAAAATGAAGAAAATTCAAAGATTATGAACTTCCGCATCCAGTGTGCAGATGGCAGTGTCAAATGGGTCAATGCCGTCATCGCACGTTCCGGTTCCGAAGAGCAGGGATTTCCGGTTGTCAATCTCGTTATGTCCGATATCACAAATCTGAAAATTGCCGAAACGAAAGCAATGCTGGAAGAGCAGAAATATCTGATTATCTCCGATATCTCCGAGGAACTTCCTTACGAATACGATATCGCAACTGACACGATTACATTTGCCGAGAAATTCAACCATATTTTTGAAGGTGAATCTGTAATTGAGAATCCAACCGAGAATATGCTCAAGATGGGACTCGTCTCCTATGACACACAGTCTGCAATCGAGGAATTGTTCTATCTGGCAAAAGCAGGCACGGAATATCATTCCACAGAATTTAAACTGAATACCAAAAACGGTGGATTCCAATGGTATTTCTCCACATTTTCAACTATTTATGATGAAGAGGGAACGCCGCTTCGTGTCGTTGGTCTGCTCCGAAACATCCATGCGCAGAAGGTAGAACAGCAAAAGCTTCTGATTCGTGCAGAGACTGATCAGATGACCGGACTTTATAACAAAGCCACTACAGAGAGCAAAATCCAGGCTTCTCTGCGTGAATTAAATGGAAACAGCTATCAGGTCCTGATGCTGATTGACATAGATGATTTCAAAAAAATCAACGATACCTTTGGACATTTAAAGGGCGATGAGGTCATCGTCGATATTGGCAAAACTCTACAGGAATTTAAAGGTGATTACGGAATCGCCGGTCGTCTCGGCGGTGATGAATTCTGTGTATTTTTATCCAATGTATTGGATACGCAGCTCGCAAGTGAAAAAGCGACCATGATTGCCGACCGGCTGCGTGAATTGTATTGTGATGACTGCAAAGTAACTCTCAGTATCGGTATCGCAGCTACCAACCAGCAGATTCCTTACAACGTCCTGTTGGAAAATGCGGATACCGCGCTGTATCAGGCAAAGCTGAATGGCAAGAACGGATATTTCTTCTATGCAGATGACATGGAACGTGGAAAATACGAAAATGACCGTTCCGAACCGGCTGCACGTACAGATGAGTCCGGTTCCATCCTTGATTCCCTGCTTTCCACCCTGTTTACAAGCACCAACACCTATAGCGCAATCGAACAGGCAATGAGTATTGTGGGAGACCATTTTGACATCGACAAGATCTGTATCTGGGAGTACGGCTACAACCGGAATTTTGTAGACTGCACACATCAATGGTGCAAAAAAGGTATCGCAAATGATATGGCAATTCGCCAGCATACTCCGTCGGCAATTCTGGAAGAATTATCTGCGATGGGCACAGACGGCATTACTTATTCCTCTGATACATCTCTGATCAAGACCAATACCGCAAGTATGAATCCATACGCAGAAGGGATTCGGAAATTCATGCAATGCGATATCAACACGAATGGCAAATGTATTGGTTTTATCTGCTTTTATTCCATGAATAAGGATATCACATGGACCGGTCAGACACTGACAGCTTTTAAACAGATTTTTCGGTTATTGGGAGAAGCAATCAAAACCAAACAGTCAAATCGTTCTATGTCGCAGTTACGGGATGACACAATCAAGGCATTTGGTCTTGTACAAAATCCGATGATTGTTGTAGATAAGGATTCCTACGATGTCATGTATTTCAATGAATGTGCACGTGAATACTTCCCGAAGCTTGCCTTAAACAGCAAATGTTACTCCTGCATGCATCAGGAAAGTGCACCATGCCGTGATTGCCCGGTACATAAAATCTCGGACAACAATCCAACGGTTGGCTGTATCAAACACAACCGGACGCTGGATGAACCACTAGACGTTCATATGACAACGATCAGCTGGAGTTCCGGCAGCCACACATTCCTGATATCTACTTCTACGCACAAAGAGACAAAGGCAGAGCAGCTTCGCAAGGAACTAGAGCAGAACATCAACATTGAAAAACGGATTGCCGAAGCTTCTTATCGTGATATTATTACCGGATATGGAAACTTCGAGAAATTCAAGGTCGATGCCCAGACAATTTTAAACGACAATCCGAATACCGATTATGTAATGTTCTATTTTAACATCAAGAACTTCAAATACATCAATGAAACCTACGGACACAATGTCGGTGACCAGACATTGAAAGCCGTTGCTGATGTATTAAGCAAATATATGCAGGAAGGCGAGACCTTCGCCCGTGTGATTAGTGATACCTACATTATGCTGATTCATTACAAAGCAGAAGATCAGTTTATGTCTATCTTCAATAACCTCAAGGCAGAAGTCCATGACGCATGCCTTGCTATCCAGGATCGTTTCGTTGTAGACTTTACAACCGGAATCCTGATTATCGATGAAACCATGCACAGCTACAGCATTAACCGCTTAGTTGACCGTGCAATGATGGCCGGCAAGTCGATTGATGCTTCAACCGGTGTCTCTTACGCGTTCTACGACGACGAGTACCATAAGAAGGTATTAAACGATGCGCAGCTTGAAAACAGTATCCATGGTGCACTTGAGAACAACGAATTCTGCGCATATGTACAGCCAAAATACGATATCGCATCAAAGAGTCTGATTGGCGGCGAGCTGCTGGTACGTTGGATGTCGCCTTCCAAGGGATTCCTGGAACCTGCCGCATTTATTCCTTCCTTTGAAAAGAACGGATTTATCTACCAGATTGACTGCTTTATGCTTGAACAGGCATGTAAATCTATTCGAAGATATCTGGATTCCGATATCTATGTCATTCCGTTCTCTGTAAACTTATCCAGAGTGACACTGGCGCATCCGGATTTCCTTTCAAAGGTGCAGGAGATTGTAGAACGATACTATATTCCACATCATTATCTCGAATTCGAGATTACGGAGAGCATTTTCTCCGAGAATTACTCACAGATGATTGATGTACTGAACAAACTGAAGTCCATGGATTTCATCATCAACATGGACGACTTTGGTACCGGTTACTCTTCCCTTACACTACTCAAGGATCTGCCAATCGATGTCATCAAACTTGACCATGATTTCTTATCCAGGTCAACAACAAACGATAAAAACGCAGTCAGCATTCTGCGCAGTATTATCGAGATGGCGCACACACTTGATATCCGTGTTGTCAGTGAGGGTATTGAAACTGTCGAACAGCTTGAGATGCTCAGTTCCATCAACTGCGAGATCGGACAGGGCTTCCTGTTTGCAAAGCCTATGCCAATCGAAGATTATGACAAAATGATCAAAGATTATTCTGCCATGTAACATGCAATAGAAAATCCGATTTTACTAAGATTTTCGCCAAAAAGTATTGACAGGGAAATGGCTTTTTGCTATTCTATGGTTTGTGTGTGAACACAATTAGAAATTTTCACTGGTCCAATCTGTCTAGTGGTGTGGATGGATTGTTCGTGTCTTGACCAAAGTGATAATTATATAAACTTACTATTATTATAATTTTATGGAGGTGTCTGGTTTGGCTAATATCAAATCCGCAAAGAAGAGAATTCTTGTTATCGAGACAAAGACTTTAAGAAACAAAATGGTCAAGTCTAAGATTAAGACTTTAGTTAAGAAGGTTGAGGCTGCTGTTGAGGCAAACGATAAGGTTGCTGCTGAAGCTGCACTTCAGGTTGCTACATCTGAGATCAGCAAGGCTGCTTCAAAGGGAATCTACCACAAGAACAATGCATCTAGAAAGATTTCCCGTTTAACACTTGCTGTTAACAAGCTTGCTTAATTATTTTACTGATAAATATATTTTAACCCAAAGAAAAAGACGCATTCCGCGTCTTTTTCTTTTTGTATATAATTCAGAAATTTATTTACTTGCCAGTCTGCAATGTATGTTTTTTCAGATATCTATGCAAAACCCATTTCTCAGGAATACGTTTTAACACAATCTGTATCTCCTCGTGTTTCGCAATCGGTTGTACCAAAATACTGTAAAGCTTCGCATTGTTCGCACCCCAGATATCCGTAAAGATCTGATCACCGACAAAGAGGGTATTTGTTGGGTTGGTTCCCAGTTTCTTCATCGCCTGAACGTATCCTTTCGCAGATGGTTTTCCGGCTTTATATACGTACGTTGCCCCTACCTGATCATTGAAAGACTTCACACGTACTTCATCATTATTGGATACAAAGCAAACACCATACCCTATCGACTTTAACTGCTTTATCAGTGCGATTGCTTTTTTATTGGCTGGCGCATCATGTTCTACCAGAGTATTATCCACGTCAAATAACACCGCCCGATACCCTTTATCATAAAATTCCTGAAAGTCTATATGATAGGTACTGTCGTAATATTCATTTGGAAAAAATTTATGAAACATCTGTTATTCTCCTGTTTTATAGTCATCCTCTATCATTCCGTACACTTGCTTTCACACAGACGGTTGTTGTCTTTTATTCGGTGTGAAAAAAAGCATACACATTTTTTGCAATGGATTCCGGGATTCCCGGTACTTCTGCCAGTTCACCTACCGTTGCTTCCTTGATTTTACGAATCTCGCCAAAATATTTGAGTAACTGTTTCCGGCGGTTTTCTCCCACACCCGGTATCTCATCAAGCACCGAATGCACCTGATTTTTACTGCGAAGCTGCCGATGATATTCGATTGCGAACCGGTGTGCTTCGTCCTGCAACGCTGTAACCATCAACATTGCTTCACTCCCCTTCGGGAATTGCACCTCCGCATTATTATAATATAATCCCCTCGTCCGGTGATTATCATCTTTTACCATACCGCAGACCGGTATATCAAGTCCTAGGCTGTCCAGCACCATAAGTGCCACATTCACCTGTCCTTTGCCACCATCCATCATAATCACATCCGGCAGGACATCCATCCGTTCATCGGTGAACCGCCGCGATAGCACTTCCTTCATAGATGCATAATCATCCGGTCCCGTTACAGTCCGCAAGCGAAACTTCCGATAAGCGTTTTTCTTCGGTTTTCCCTGTTCAAACACGACCATGGATGCCACAGCCAACACCCCGGAGATATTGGAGATATCAAACGCTTCCATCCGGTTTGCGGAAGGAATCCCGAGCAATTGTGCAATCTCATTTGCTGCTCCAATCGTGCGTTTTTCCTGCCGTCTGACACGTTCCATATCCTGCGATAACACAAGTCTTGCATTCTCAGCCGCCAGATTCAGAATCTTCTTCTTATCCCCCTTCTGCGGTACGACAATCTGCACTTTCGAATCGCGTCGTTCACTCAGATAGGCTTCCAGTATTTCCTGTTCCTCCGGAATCTCCGGCACCAAAATCTCCTTCGGCAAATACGGCGTTCCAGAATAAAACTGCTTGATAAATGCAGCTAACACCTCTGACAACCGTTCTTTGCTGTTTCCATTCATATGATGATTTTCACGTCCAAGTAATTTGCCATCCCGAACGAAAAATACCGTCACGACAATATCCTTTTCATTTGACGCACAGGCGATTACATCGCGGTCTTCCCCGGACGCCTTATTCATCTGCTGCTTGTCCTCGATATGCCGGATACTCTCAATCAGATCACGCGTCTCAGCCGCTTTCTCAAATTCCATTTCTTCTGCCTGGTTTCTCATCTGCTCCTGCAGATCTGCAAAAATCTCCTTATAATTACCATTCAAGAAAGACAATGCCGCCTGTACCTGCTTCCCATACTCCTCCTGACTGATTTTGCCATCACACGGAGCTTTGCACTGTCCAATCTGATAATACAGACACGGACGATCTTTGCCGATATCCTGTGGCAGTCTACGATTACAGGTTCTAAGGTGGTACAGCTTATTAATCAGATCCAAAATATCTTTGACCGCCCGGGCATTCGTATAGGGTCCAAAATACTTGGAATGATCACGTTTCATTGAATGACTATACAGAAAACGCGGAAATGCTTCTTCCACTGTTACACGGATATACGGATATCCTTTATCATCCGTCATCATCGTATTATATTTGGGACGATATTCTTTAATCAGATTACACTCAAGCACCAGTGCTTCCATTTCGGAATTTGTTACAATGTATTCAAAGTAAGCAATCTGCGAGACCATCTTCGCAATCTTCGCCGAGCCACCATGCCCATGTCCTGTTTGAAAATACTGCCGTACCCGGCTGTGCAGACTAATAGCTTTGCCAACATAAAGAATTTCATCATTCTTACTGTGCATGATATAAACACCCGGACTTTTCGGAAGCTTCTTCAGTTCTTCCTCCACGTCAAACACATACTGACTCTCCTCGGCATTATGACTGGCACGATATATATTCACATTGATTCTCTGTCTTTTTTCTGCCATACTATGATTGACTCCTATTCTGTGAAGATATCCAGAATAAAATTAGGAGGTATCCATAAGATACCTCCCGCTTTATAATAAAGGTTTTTTTGTGGTCTGATTATAAAAGATCTGCACGAAGTTTCTTAATCACGGTCAATGTCTTGTTACGAAGTTCCTCTGCTTCATATAACTGCAACATGGAATTCTTATCCAGCTTCGCATCAACAACTGAATTCAACCAGTCATTGACATAAGCCTGCACATACTTCACATTGACATCTGACTTGTCCTTCAAAGTGACAATAATATTGTTCAGATTCTCGATAACAGTCGGCTGAAGGGTTGTATTACTATTCTGTGTCTGTGCACCTTCATCTGACAATTCAATAACCTTACCAGTCTTTGTAATGATAACCTTCTTATTCGGAGATGACTCTGAACGGGAAGAGCTGCCACCCTTTCTATCCAGGAGTTTCTCAACAACCTTAATCAGACATACAACGCTATAGGTGGCCTCCTCTGCTGTCTGCTGATCATTTTCCTTATCTTCATACTGATACCAGAGCCACTCTGACTTCAAGAGCATCTCTTCAATCTTTGTATCAGACAATAACTTCTGCAGATCTGCATCCATTGCCGGTCCTGAATTCTTACCGAAGAATTTACCTCCAGTCTGCGGTGCTTCTGCCTTCTTATACTTGGCAGGAACTACTATCTCTGCATATGTCTTAATCAAATGCTTCTCTGCAATCTTTGGATCATAATTATTATTAATGATATTAATCTTGCCACTATTCAATCCATTGGTGATCATATCCTCCGCGGTCATGAATACCAATGCCTTCTGACGATCATCAATCATCTGCTTGATCTCATAATTCGTCTTTGACTTCTCAAGAATGGAATTCTTACGAACCTTAAATGCCTTGATCTTCTCTTTTACACTGAAGAACAGCTTCAGTAAAGAAGGATTTGCATTTACATAATTACCAATCCATGTAAGCTCTACATACTGGTGCTCAATCTTGTTGGAAATCTCGTATACATTATAACCATCAAAGATAACATTCAATGTTGTATAGAGCAATTCCAGAATCTCATACTTTTCTTCCCATGATTTGTTTGAATTGTCTTGATTTACAAGCGCCTTGATTCCACACTCATGGAATACAAGATTGTATTCATACAGTCCTTCAAAGATATTTGTCTTGTCAGACAGAGATGCACCCGCTCCAAGAATCTGAAGATTCTTCTTCATGTTTGGCTCATTCTCTATATAAAGATACACTTTACGAACAAAAGCCGAAACCTCTGTAATCAATGTATCGATACGCTTGTTATAAATCTCCTGCTTGGAAATCGCATTTACAACACTTCTGCTCAATACGGTTGTATCTGCTGCAGAGTTCGTGTTGCGGATCAGTTCCTTAAAGCTTTCGTAAACTGACATGTTGTCGATTGGAATGTATTCTGCATTCAATCCATAGAATTCAAATGCCTTGCTGAATTCTTTGTTATGGATATAAGCATTGAACAGTCCGATTGAAAACTGAATCTTATAATCATTTCCAACATGTGGATCTTCTACTACGTAATCAAACAGAACTTCAAGGTTGTTCATGTATGCATCTGAGTTTGTATCATCCGCAGGGAGCCCCATCTCCATAATAACATTAATCAGATCAAGGTATCCCATGATTGCCTTATCAAAGTTCTTTGGTCTGTCATCGTCCTCTAAAATCTGATAGCTCAGATTAATCAGCAACGGAGCAATACGCTCTCCGATCAAACGCATTGCATCTCCAAAGCACTCTCTCTGATACAGGTAAATCAGCCAAATACTATAACGATAAATACCGGATGTACTGATTGGAGCATCCACATCCAGCGGATCGATATCTCCATATACAAACTTGAACAGCGGTTCAATCCACTCTTCAATCTCATACCTTCCTGTCGCTTTAATGTTGGTATCTACGAACTCACCCAACTCATAAAGCTTTGCACACTGTGCTTTCACATCATCGTCTACCATCATATTTTTCAGGTCAAAATTACTATCCTTCAGATAGTCGATAACCAATGCATAAAACCCATCTTCGACCTGTTCATTCAGGAAACGAATCAGCAGTCCTTTGTTATTTGATGCCGCAATTGTAAGGACATTGCTGTCAGAACCTGCGGTAATATTTGCTGGTAATGCCATCGCCATATACCCCCTTGTAAATATTTTCACTACTTCGATTTTATAACAAAATACAAGGCAAAGTCAACCTTCGATTTGTCAATAATTCATAATTAGCATTGTGCATAATTAACAAAGCTTTTTCGACAAAACCAAGTCGTTTTTTTATCAATTATGTACAATATCCACCAATGCATTATACTTCAAATCCAGCCATACGCAGAATCGCCCGTGCATTTGTCGTCGTACATCTTCCATCACGGATTTTATAATCAAACCGCAGTTCATCCCCCTCATAATATTCCTGAAAATGATAATTTACTGCCGGTGTATGATTCTGATCGGTAATGCTGCAAAGCTCAAAGTCATGCGTTGATACCACTGTCATACACTGTGTTCCTGCCAGTTTTGTGATAACTTCCTTTGCACCTACGATCCTGTCTGCCGAATTCGTTCCTTTGAATATCTCATCAATCAGGCAGAGCATTGGTTTTCCTTCTTTCCGATATCCCGCCATCTCCTTGATACGAAGAATCTCCGCATAAAATGTGGAGATACCATGCGCCACATCATCCTTCACCCGCATAGATGTAAAGATTCTCATATACGAGGCCCGCAAATGTTCCGCACAGACAGGAGCCCCCAGATATGCCAGGACAAGATTTATCGCAACAGTTCTTAAAAAGGTTGTCTTACCGGACATATTTGAGCCTGTAATAATCGTAATTCCATCTGTCAGTGTCACATCATTTCCCCGGGCATGCTCCGGAATCAGCAGGGGATGATAGAGATTCGTTCCTTCCAGACTCACCTGATTTGCTCCATACTCGATCACGCTGTCCCCTGTATCACGTACCATACCAAGCACAGAAAAGCTCATCAATTCTTCCAACCCTGCTATCATATCTGAACATCCGGCGACCTGCTGTCCATATTTCTTTTTCCAACCGGTTACAACTGCCGCAAGCTGATAATCCCACAGCAGCAATCCACACAGAATCTGGTGCACCAACGGATTGAACGATATATTATATGCCTGACCGATTGCCTTCAGCTTATGATACGCCTTTACCGCACCATTCTCGCCCCCGGCACAGACTCTCATATCCGCAAGAAGCGCACTCCGAAACTCCTGTTGTGCTATCAGTGAAAGCATCGACTCATATGCACCACTCACAGCTCCGGCATAATACACCGGTTGAATCACCGCATCGGTCATAAATCTCGTCAGCCAGGAAAGTATTAATAATGCCAAAAAACCTACCAATGGGTATCCATAAGAGATTTTGCCAATCAGGAATAAAATCAAACTGCCAGTCTCACATAACGGAAGCACAATCCGAAGAACATGTACAAACGCCGAAAGTGTCCCTTTTGTCTGATCCGCGCAAAAGCTCTCAAATGCTTCTGCATCGAATTTTTCTTTCTCCGCCTCCAGCCTGCGACCGGCAGTTTCAAATTCCACCGCAAATTCCGGTTTCCCCGTAAGTTCCGCGATCGCCTCATGCCGTTGTTCGCGCACATCCGGTTCCATATATCTTGTAGTCAGACGATCTGCAAACAACCGTTTTCCCTTATCTGTATGACAGACTGAAAGCATCTGATACAGAGAGTTATCGCCCAGCAAATCTATATCTGCCGCAACACAATCATTCTCCCGCAGATACACTGTACCTTTCTCGTCAAACTTGCGCCAGCCATCCGTATACCGATTACAGTATCTCTGGCAGACTTCCCATTTTTCATCCAGCATCTGCTGCCGCTGTGCCACAGCACTGTGCCACTTGACAAGCACTAAAAAACCTATCAGAAACAATCCGCCAACAACCGCCAGAATCATTGCATAGTTTTTTTCTTTTTCTGTTATACCAATGATTAACGCCACCGCTCCTATCAGAAATGTCAGAATTCGAAACGTGGAAATATGGGAATACAAGCGATTTGCTTCTTCTTTTTGCTTTTGATAATCGAGCGTCCACTGTTCAAATAGTTTTCGGTTCTCATTTATTACTGTTTTCATCACTATTTTCTTCCTCATCCTCTTCTTTTTTTCTAACCGCGATCATACGAATTGCAACAACTACAAACGCCACAGCGGCTACGATACTCAGGATCCCCAATGTAGTTTGACCTAAGAACATCAAAGCTATTCCGACTAACCCGATCAAAACCGCACATGTAAGAAAATTTTTTTCGGTTTCTTTTAAATTATTCATCTTGTTATACCCTCCGGTCATTTTTACTAAAATCTAGTCTACCATATCCAACAATACAAGGCAAAGAAATAATTCTAAACTTTCTGTGAAGCGTATATTTCTATTTGATTTTTATTATTGCTTGTATTAGAATAGTCTGTATATAATCGTGGTAAAATATAGATAATTATGGAAAAGGAGAATCAGACATGGGTAAGTTTTTTAAAGGTGTCGTAAAATTTTCAATTGCAGCCGCAGCAGTTGGCGGTCTGTGCTATGCGTTCAAAGACAAAATCAGAGAATCAAAAGTATATCAGGATAACAATGTTGATGAGAAGATCAACAAAGTAAAGACAACAATCAAGGATAAGATGCCAAAGATCTTTGACAACGAAGATGATATCGAAGAAGATGATCTGTTCGCCGATGATCTCGATTTGGAAATGGAAGATGCCAATCGCGATTACGTAACGATCAATTCAGACGATTCAGAGAAATCCGAGGATGCAGCCAGTGAAGAACCATCTGAGGCAAAGGCTGAGGATACTGATGCCGAGTAATCTCTGACAACAATAGGATTGATGCTTTATAACATTGATTTGTAACCGGCATCCCTATGAAAAACAAAAAGTTCGATGATGATTTCATACATCGAACTTTTTTGTTTTATTTATGTATTGTAATTATTCCGTAGCTTCCAAAACAGCTTACCGTTTCGCAAGACTCTTCATATCTTCGTAAAATCCCGGATATGAAATATCCACACACTCTGCACCGGTAATCTCTGTGTCTCCATCTGCATTCATCGCTGCAATCGCAAAACTCATTGCAACCCGATGATCCAGATGACTGTCAATCACAGCTCCATGAAGTGATTTTCCACCGTGGATGATCATGCCATCTTCCGTTGCCTCGATGTCCGCGCCCATCTTCTTCAGATTTTCTACCATGACATCAATCCGGTTGGATTCTTTTACTTTCAGTTCTGCCGCATCTTTGATAATTGTTTCACCACCCGCAAAACATGCAAGAATCGCAATCGCCGGAATCTCATCAATCAAAGTCGGAATCACTTCCCCGCCAACGACACACCCTTTCAGATTCGATGTCCGAACCGTCACATCCGCGGTTGGCTCTCCAATCTCTCCAGATGTCTTTTCCACAGTCACATCCGCTCCCATGTCCGAAAGCACACGCAAGATACCATCCCGTGTTGGGTTGATTCCAACATTCCGTACAGTCACACAGCTATTCGGGGTAATCGCTGCTGCCACCAGAAAATATGTTGCAGATGAAATATCACCTGGCACGATTACTTTTTTCGCATACAGTTCTTCCGCCGGTTTTACATATACCGTCTTTCCTTCTGTATGGATGTCAACCCCAAATTCTTCAAACATCAGCTCTGTATGATTCCGGCTCACTTCCGGTTCTGTCACTGACGTTTCTCCATCCGCATAAAGTCCCGCAAACAGGATTGCAGATTTCACCTGTGCGGAAGCAACCGGTGAATCATAATGGATTCCATGCAGGCTTGTTCCATGAATTTCAAGCGGCGTACAATCGTTTCCATACAAGCTTCGAATATCTGCCCCCATCTGTGACAAGGGAACGATGATACGCCGCATTGGTCTTTTCTGTATCGATGCATCGCCATTCACCGTTGATACAAACGGCTGTGCCGCAAGAATCCCGGACATCAGACGTGTTGTCGTTCCACTGTTTCCAACATCCAGAATAGAATCCGGTACTGTGAGTCCATGCAAACCTCTGCCATGCACCAGCACTTTGTCTCCATTATTCTCTATCTCAACACCCATCTTGCGAAAACAGGCGATAGAAGATAAGCAATCCGCACCCTGCAGGAATCCTTCCACCTCTGTGTTTCCCTTCGCAATCGATCCAAGCATAATACTTCTGTGTGAAATGGACTTGTCACCCGGCACCGTCACTTCCCCGGAAAGTCCATGTAGTCTTGATAATTTCATGGCATTCTCTCTTTCTGCATGTTCCATTTAATGTAAAAATCTATATCATTATAGCATGGCTTGTTTTCCGCAACAACCAGTTTAAGCATTGTTTTCATCTGATATGTGCGGATTCCATTCGTTCAATACTCATCATATCCAAATTAAGGATTACACCGTTTACAGGGCGAGTACCCCATATTTTTCAGTTCCTCCAAAGTTCCCTCATAAGTCTGTCTGTTCGTTTCTTTCATCTGATCGACACTGGAGCAGGTTGGCAGATGAATCTTCTTCGTGTTTGTATTTAAAATATACGTCTGCTTCTCGTCATCTGCCTGTTCTGCATCAATATTTCTCTCTGGTTCCACTTCCTGTACAGTGTTTTCCGCCTGCGTATCCACATTTTCTTCACCTACTAATTCCTGGCTCGCTCCATCCGCATAGTCAATCCCAATTCCCGGCTGTACATTATAGCAAAACACATGAAAACAGATTCCTGCTCCATCGTCTTCGACCGACCATCCTTCCATCTCCACGCCGGAAGCAACCAGATTATCTCCATCAAACACCGGCGTCACGCGGTACAATACATGATTTCCCGTTCCCTTTACATACGCGTCTACTTTTTGTTCAAACGGAAGCATTCCTTCTATATTCAGGTAACATGTTCCCGTAATCAGATTCTTCTCATTCGCATTCTCACCTGCCAGACAATATGCGATCAAATGACAGCGGTTATATAGGTAATTTCCATCGATGACAGCATTGTACTTCACCGTATGCCAACCGCTTGGCCGTACATCGCCAATCTCTCCCCGCGGTTCTGTCGGCTGCAGTTCCAAGCAGATATTTGCATACGCCTGCCCGCAGCGCCCAAGCGAATCCAGATCGCTATATATCTCAAATGCCTCTGTATCCGTCTTTTCTTCATCCGAAAAATCCGGCATATTATTCTCAAGCTGAATATACGGCATTCCATTGTAAGCAGGAATATCTGCCTGCACTTCTGTAGTTGTCGCAGTTGTTTCGTTCTGTGACATCTCCACAGTTGCACATCCCGCCAGAAATAATGCAATGAGCAGGCATGCTATCATATATTTCAGAAATATTTTAATCTCTTTCATTGCAGTTTCCTTCCGATTTTCATTATACTTTCCCCATCCCATATGCACAAGCCATCAAATAAAGTTACCCCTCAGCCTTGCAATCCCGCAAGGAACTCTCTATACTACATACATGAAACACACTGTCACGAAACATACTATGATTTGGATACATCAAAGGAGATATTTATATGCAAACTTTATTACATTTCTTACAGGATGGCAAAACACAATTTCATGTTGCTGCCCTTGCAAAAGAATATTTAGAAGCACACAGCTTTACACATATTTCAGAGACAGAAGATCTCGCATCTCTTGCCGAGGGAAAATACTATCTTGCACCGTTTTCATCCATTGTAATTCCTTTTGTAAAGGGCACTCAAACAGCACATGTACGAATCGCCTGTGCACATACAGATTTCCCAATGCTAAAAGTGAAACCGAATCCGGAATTGAGAAAGCAGGGTTATCTACAGATAAATGTCGAACCGTATGGCGGTCTGATTAAAGAAACATGGTTTGACCGTCCGCTTGGTCTCGCCGGAAAGGTCATCTGCAAAGGTGACACGCTATTTCACCCGGAAGTCCGGTTATTTGATTCCGAAAAAGCGGTTGCAATCATTCCAAATCTTGCCCCGCATTTAAAACGCGGCGGCAAAGATACCGATATGGATATACAGAAGGAATTGATTCCACTTGTGGATATGGACTGTAAAGATCATCCAGACAATGAAAATGCACATTTTCTACTCCAATACGTTGCAGAAAAGTTAAAGATTCATCCTAATGATATTCTGGATTTTGACTTATATTTATATATCAGCGACACACCAACATCAGTCGGTCATTTTTTGCGGACAGTTCATACATGCTATCCTTTTCTGTTCTCTGCTCCTGCGTTTGCTCTCGTTTGATTTCTCCCTCCGTATCTTCTTGGCACAAGCAGGACAATACCTTGATGCACCAGAGCCCGGGACATATTCAACGCCGCACACCGTACAATTTTTAGCGGGCATTGCTGCCCACCGTTTTGTAGGTATGATATGTAATTCATCGACAAAGCCGATGAATTTATAGTAAATCTTGATTTCCTGCTTCACTGTTCCGTCTGCCATCTTCTCACGCTCCGAAACAAGTATCTTGTCTATGAGTGCGTTTATAACTGTTGCATCCAGTTCTTTTAAGCCTTGATAATTTCGGATAAGGGCGAGGAAGTCACGGATTCCCCGTGATTTCTCGTAGCTTTCATTAAGAGTTTCCGTCACCTCTTTCAGCCTTGCTTCAATTTCAAGCTGCTCTTTCTGGTATTTCCCCGACATCATCTCAAAATTCCGCTCGGTAATACGCTCCATGACCTTATCCTCGTAGAGAGAGGAAAACAGCCTGTCCAGTTCCGCAAGGCGTTTGTTCAGCTTCTTACGTTCTTTCTCTAATGCTTTCGCCCTGCTCTGGTCTGTTTCCGTGAGCCGCTTTTCTATGGCCCTGACCGCCTTTTCATCATTCACTGCCATATCCGCAAAACAGTTGATGTCGGCAAGAACGGCATTGAATAAATCCCTTGCTTCTATATTGTGGGCACTACACTCGCTTCTTCCGTTTCTTGCATAATTATTACATGAATACTGTACACAGTCGATAATCTCTGGGCGTTTCCTCCTGTGTACGTTCATTGCCCGCAGAGCACATCCGCAGTCCACACACTTGATAACGCCTGCAAAAATATTTACAAATCCTCCCTTGTTCTGTGGAAGCCTACGACTTGTAATAAGCTGTTGGACAATATCAAATTCCTCCTGCGTGACTATTCCCTCATGGGTATTGGGTATCACTTCCCATTCTTCGGGCAGCTTAGAGGGGCGTTTCTTGCTTTTCATATTGGCGGCAATCCGTTTGTAGCCTACAAGATTTCCCGCATATATCGGGCTTCTTAAAATGCTCCTCACGCTGTTCCCACTCCAAATATAGCGTTTGTCCTCGTTCCCCTCAAAATGACGTTCAAAGCCTGTTTCGCCACGCTCCGCCGCATAAGCGGCAGGGCGTAGGATATGCTGTTTATTAAGATGTCTGCAAATTTTGGCAACTCCATTCCCTTTTAATGCAAGGTCGAATATCTCTTTTACAACATGTGCCACTTTATCATCTATCAGCAGATGGTTGTGGTCGGCAGGGTCTTTGATATAGCCATAAGGGGCGGTAGTTCCCATGAATTTCCCCTGTTGAAACCTCGCCCGATATGCCGATTTTATCTTAACAGATATGTCAGCGGCATACATTTCGTTTAAAATGTTGCGGAAAGGCGTGATGTCCATAGCAGATTTATTCAAGGTATCTACGCCGTCATTGACCGCTATATACCTCACGTTATGCTCTGGGAAGAAAACTTCCAGATATAACCCACAATCAAGATAGTTTCTCCCCAGACGGGATAAATCTTTCGTAATCACGCAGTTTATCAGACCGCTTTCAATGTCTTTTATCATATTCTGGAAACTTGGTCTTTGGAAATTTGTACCAGAATAACCATCGTCCACATACGTTTTTGCTATGTGCCATCCCTGCTTTTTCACATAATCCGTGAGGATGGATTTCTGTGTCGCAATGCTCGCACTCTCGTTATCCGTACCATCGTCTTTAGATAAGCGGCAATAAATGCCGACTAAATAGATTTTCTTTTCTTCTTTGATTCCTGCCATACTGTAAAACCTCCGTATCTGTCCTATCTGTTTTCATGTCCCATTGCGTACATTCTAAGCGGACAGCCCCTCATTGTCGAAGGTGTCGCCCTCGGCAATCTTCTTCCGAATATCCTCGGAGATAATCGGGACAAACGCTTCTGTAACGGTCTGTGTGCCGACATATTCACGGCTGATTATCATCTGCACTGGTGCTTTTGGCACGATACGCTTTCTCTTTTTATCTGCTTTCTTATCCTCGCCCATACTTAAATCTTCCTTTCCAGACAGGGCAGGGAAGAGTTTGGAAATGTCCCCGCCCTGCCAATCAGATACCATTAATCCTCGCTGTTTAATTCTTTCTGTAATGCTTTAAGGAGTGCCGCCGCTTCATCAGCGTTCAGCGTGATTCCCTTGCCGCACTTTTCACGGTTCGGGGAAAAGCTGCGGATGTCATACTTCGGCTCTTTCCCATTCCATGAAATGAGATTGATTTCCTTTGTGTAGCCACTGTCGCCCGTAGACAATACTGCGATTTCCTTTACGATTTCATACTGGATTTCTCTCATTCTCCATACCTCAACTCTCTGTATTTACTTCCCGAAAAAAGAAGATTAGCGGCTGTCACGGTTGCGTTTCCTCTGCAACTCACGCTCCAAAAGTTTGATGATGGTTTCCTCCATCTGCTTCGGCGTTGTGTTCTTCGGAAAGTATTTTTTCAGCTTGCTTGTGTTGATTTTCAAGGTTTCTTTCTGGTTGCCCTTTTCCTCCGTCATAATCGCAAATATCGTATCCATGTCAAGCCGCCCGCTCTGGCTTAACTGTTTCATCCGCTGTGCCTGTGAGAGTGAGGGCGTTGCTTCTTCGCTCTCCATCGTGGCAAAGAGGTTTTCCTGCTCGTCTTTCTTCAAGAAGGACAGTTCCACCGCAGGCGTGAGGGCGATTTTCCCCTCGTCCACCATCTGCAAAATCGGCGGTATCAGTTCCGTCAGGCGGATAAAACGCTGCACGGTCATCCTGCCCACGCCGAAGCCCTGTGCCACCTTGTCGTCCGTCCGCAACTTCGTCACAACTTGTGACGAGGTTAAGTCTGTGCGGAAACCCTGCCGCTTCATGGCTTCGGATTTCATCTTGTAAGCAAACGCCCGCTCCGATGGCAGGATATTCTCACGCTGCAAATTGCTGTCTACAAGGGTGATGATGGCTCGGTCACGGTCTAAGGGCAGGACAAACGCAGGCACGGTATTTATCCCTGCAAGTTCAGAAGCACGGACACGCCGCTGTCCTGCAATCACTTCATAACCGTCCCCGTCCTCTTTCGGGCGTGTGATTATCGGCGTGACAATGCCAAATTCCTTGATGCTTTCCGCTAACTCTGACAGTGTTTCATCTTCTGCCACATGAAACGGATTGTCGGGGAACGGGTACAAGTCTTTGGTCTTTAACACCTTAAAATCCTGTTTCTTCATTCACATATCTACCTTTCTTTCGCTCTGCTTCTATGATTTTTCTGCAATTCTTCCAACACTTCGGGCGGTATTTTTGACAGCAGCCGCCCCATCTGCTCGTTGGTTCTCTGCAATTCAAATATCTTCTGATTCGCTTTCTGCACCTTTAGTTCCTGCTCGTACTTTTCATCACGCATACGCCCCGCATAGTCTGATTCCTGCCCAATTCTCTCTTTCAAACTGTCGATATACGCCTGCTGTTTCCCGATTTCCTTAGAGAATTTCTCCACGTCTGGCAGCCATGCAGAGAGTAAATCTAACGCTTTATCCCTTTTCTTCCCTGCGTTAAAGGCGTTGATGTCGGATAGGGCAGACACGATTTCTTCATACTGTTTATCAAGCCTGCCGCCTAATTTATAGAGCCATGTGGGGACGTGTTTCCGCTTGGTTTCCATTGAGGACTGCCCCCGTTCAAGCTGATTCCACCGTGAGGACATCCGCTCATGGTAGGCGGTCTGCCACTCGGATAATGATTTCTGGTTGCCTAAGATAGCTTTCGCTGACAGCTTATTGTCTGGCGTAATCGGCACAAAGCAGAGGTGCATATGGGGCGTTCTCTCGTCCATATGGACGACAGCGGAGAGGATATTCTGCTTTCCAACACGCTCCGAAATGAAGTCAAGAGCCGTCTGGAAATACGCTTTTTGTTCTTCGGGCGGTAACTGGTTCATAAATTCTGGTGAAGCTGTGATGAGCGTTTCCACCATCATCACGCTGTCTTTCCTTGTCCTGCACCCCGCTTCGGCTACCATGCGGTTAATCTCTTTCTTGTAGGTGTACTTTGGTGGTGCTATGAGATGGTAATTGTTTTTAGAGCGTTCCATATCTATATCTGGGTTGCTTTTGTAGGCTTCTTTCTTCCGCTCGTTGTGGCGTTCACAAGCCGCAACGCCGCCCGCTTTTCGTTTCTGGAAACGCAGGATTGCATAAGGCATAGGCGGATTCCTCCTTTCTTTCGGCGGGTGACCGTCCTTTGGGGTGACAGCGGTGACGGTGGTGACAGCAGTTTTGGGATACCCCCTGCCGACTGCCGCAACTGTCACCCTCACCCCCTGCATGACGGTCATGTCGATGATGACGGTGTTTTTGGGATACCCCCCTCGCAAGAGCCGTCACCGTCATGCCGCCATTCTTTTATCCGAAGCCGTAAGGCGTAGGATAGCAGGGCACAGCCCTGCCTTAAGGGAGTCCAGAGGGAACGTCTGGCACACGACTTTGCAGGGCAAAGTGTAGTGTGTTACACCCTGTAAACGCAGTCGGAAAAATCGGAATGATTTTTCTGACCGCAGGGGTGGTTTTACACGACCGAAAAGGGCGAGTAAATCTCACGCCTGCATTTTGCGTTTACGGGGTGTTCTCCCGTAGGGATGACAGCGGCAGGGTATCCTAAAATCACTGTCACCACCGTCACTGCTGTCACCCGCAGGGCAGAGCCGCCAGCTTTACATGGCTTTAAGCGTCAATGACAGTAACAGGGGGGTATCCTAATATCGCTGTCACCACCATCACCGCTGTCACCCGCCCTCCTTGCAAGGGCAATCCGCCTGCCGTCTTTCCTGCGGCTGTACTGGTAGCAGATACGGTTCTCGCTTAAAAATGTGGTGCGGTATTCATTCAGCCATTTCGTAATCACCGTGGGTATGGTTTCCGTTTCCCCCATAGCGGCTAACAGTTCCGTTGCCGTGCCTATCCATTCTTCCTTATCCCTCATAAAATCCACCAACCGAAAAAGGACATCTGGTATCGTTTCTTTCGCAAGCTGCTCCTGCGTTTTCCGCTCCACAAGCTCCCAACGGCAATCACGGAAACGCAGCGTGTATTCCTGATAAGGCGTGTCCCTGCCCGTCACATACAGCTTGGCGGTGTCAGACGCACGTTTCTCCTTTTCCAGAACAAAGGTAGCGTCCGCACTCCCCGTTAATCCTGTCGTCCCAGACACCTTGTTGAACACGTCGCTGTCATTCTGCTTTCGGATGTGGTGTACGACAATGACCGCCAGAGAGTGCCTGTCGGCAAAGTCTTTGATGAGGGAGATGTCCCCATAGTCGCTTGCATAGGCATTGTCTTTTGAAGCTGTACGGACTTTCTGCAAGGTATCAATGACAATGAGCCTGCTGTCTGGGTAATCTTTCAGATAATCTTCAAGCTGCACGATAAGACCGTCTGACAGCTTGCAGCTTGCCACGGCAAAGTGGAGCCGCCCGCTTGCTTCGTCCGTCAAACGAAATAACCTGTCCTGTATGCGGCAGAACGTGTCCTCAAGGCAGAGGTAAAGCACATCGCCCTCCATTGTCGGCATATCCCATAAAGGGATTCCCTGCGACACGCATAAGCATAGCTTCAGCATGAGCCAGCTTTTGCCTATCTTCTGTGAGCCGCAGAACAGCGATAAGCCTGTCGGGATAAGGCTGTCCACCACAAAGGATGGTTTCTCAAGCGGTTCATAAAGGAGCGTTTCGGCGTTGACTGTCTGTAACTTCTGCATGGCTTTCCTCCTTTCGGGCGGTGTCTTTGTTTTCGTTGCACATAGGCGTTGACCTCCTTAAAAATAGATTTACTCCCACGGAAAAAAGTGAGAGTATGTAATGCCGCCAATCCCACACAAATAAAAAACAGATTTCTTTTTCGGGCGGTGTCGGTCACGGTTGGAGATATTTCTTCAATTTCCGCCTTTACTTTCTCCTTTGCAATCGCAACAGATTTCTGTATTGCCGAAGCGGTGCAATGCTCCATAGCGGCGATTTGGTAAAAATTGAACTCATACTCGTAGTAGAGCAGGAAACGCCGCCTTTGTATCTCTGGAAGGCTCCCAACCGCCTTATAGAGCGTTTCATTCCGTTCTTCCTCAACCATGCGTTCATCAAGGCTCTTAGGCACACGCAACGCCCGTCTGTAAAGGGTTTCGTCCCATACCTCGTTAAACTCCCTGTGCCGCTCGTCCCATTAGAAAAGATTCCTGTTCCTGCGCTCCATCTGCCGAAACTCCATAAAGAACTGTTCCGACACTTCCAACTCGTGGGATTTGCCCTGCCCGTCCTTAAAGCTGATAAAATACCTTGTGCCGCTTTCCGTGGATTCCTCCCGAAGCGTGTATGCCTTAACCCTGTATGCCATCCTGTTGTCCTCCTGCAAAAAATGAGTGAGGGGATTTCCATCCCTCACCCAGTAGCCCGCAGGATGGCAGGCTGTTTTAGAAGCTATAAAATTTTCCGCAGCTTCTTCCGCAGATGGTCTAACCTCGCATAGATGGCACCAGTCGTCAAATGCACAAGCGGGGCAATCTCCTTTGTGGAATACCCCTGCATTTTCAGCAGGACGATTTTCAAGGTACGCCCGTCCACCGTGACTAATACTTGATAGAGATTTTCGCTCTCAATCTCTTCCAGTAACTCCGCAACCGTACCCACTTCCGCCTGCCGCTCCCTGCCTGCCATGTCCTCAAGATATTCCGCAACGTCATTCGTCCATCGGTAAAACCGCCTGTTGGAATTGAAGTCTGCCCTGTCCGCCATGCGTATCTGCTCAATGGTCGCTTCATCAACGCCGCACTCACGCAGCAGCTTTTCCTCCGCTTCTTTCCAGATACGCCATTTCCTGTCCTCCCGTCCGTGGTTGTATGCCATTCTTACTTCCTCCAATCAGAATTGATTGAGAGGGCAGAGAAAAGCCCCCTCATCTTCCCAAAGGAAAAAACAAGGGGGCTGAACGCCTTAAATTTTAATTTTCTATTATCTTTCTTAGTTTTATTAGGATTCTGGCTTTGCGTTTGTTTACAACGCTCTGGGTTATGCCCAACCTCGCCCCGACTTCACGCTCGGAAAGTCCGTCAAAAAAGATTGCCTGTATCAGCTCCTGTTCACTATCCGACAGCAAAGGCAGGGTGGCTTTCAGCCTGTCCACCATGACCGCATTGACAACGGTTTCTGCAATGTCCACCGCTTCATCAGTGATAAAGTCCAGAGGATTCCCCTCGCTGTCCGTAAATCCGTCGAGAGATAGCAGTCTATTCTTTGTATCTAATTTTTGCAGATAACGCCACCGTTCCTTGTCACGGTAGAAGTCTGTGTATTGCTCCCTCACGACTTCAAGCAGACAGCCTTGAATGGGGATAAACAGCTTGTCCATATAGGTCTGGTCGGATTCCCTGCAACGGCAGAACTCCGTGTAGGATAATTCCACATAGCCGCCACTTTCTCTGATATATACCTTTCTTGGTGCATATTTCACCATAAATACCTCCCATCTGAATTTTTGAAATGTAAAAAATCCAGATGGAGAGGCGGAGAACGACACCGCATATCAGAAACAGCCCTACGGCACTTTCCAACAAAAATCGACAAAAGAAAAACCGCAAAGGCTCTGTGACCTTTACGGTTATAGGAAATAGTAATTCTATTGTATGGAGATTGTACTTCTACTTTCAAGGTGAGAAGTACCGTTGCACTGGCAGAAATTTTTTTAACTGGTTTCCTGCCGTTCTCTGATATGCTATGTATTGATAAATTTTGCTTCGTATGAGCAGATAGATAACTGCCCGAAAAAAGGACATAAAAAAATCCCTCCAAATTTGATATGTACCCTCTTTACTGGACAACCAGTAAGGAGGGTATTTTTATGCGTTATAGTTATGAGTTTAAACTGATGTGTGTTGAATTGTATCATTCGGGTTTGTATCCAGATATCCCAGAGGATACGAATCCAGATACTCTCAAAAGACATATACGAGAATGGTCTGGATTGGTTGATTTACATGGTCCAGAAGTTTTAAAACATAAGGTGTTCAATAAAGTGTGGACACCAGAAGAAAAACTTGAACTGGTTTTAAAAGTCATTGCAGGCATACCAAAGAGGAAAGTTGCCACAGAAGCAGGTATTAGCCCAGGAATACTTTATCAATGGATATACAAATATAAATCACAAGGATATAATGGATTAGTAGGAAGTAAAAAAGGACGTTCAACAAAGGAATTAAAAATGAAGAAGTCAACAAATCCATTACCTTTAACAGAATCAGAACGAGAAGAACTGATGCGCTTGAGATCGGAAAACGAATATATCAAAGCGGAGAATGAAATAATAAAAAAACGGATCGCCTTGAGGCAAGAAAAATGGGCTGCGCAACTCAAGGCGAAAAAGCAGCAATCATCAAGGACCTCAGAGAAAAAGGATACCAATTAAAGTATCTGCTTAAAGCAATGCATATGGCTAGATCTACTTACTATTTTGAGATTAGCAGAAACGATGTTGTTGCTGAACGCAATAAGGAAGTACTAGAAGAAATAAAAAGTATTTTTGATGAAAACAAGCGCAGATATGGCGTAAGACGAGTTCATCAGGAACTTATTAATCGTGGATATCGGGTGAACCATAAGAGGGTTCAGCGTCTTATGCATGAATCAGGATTAGCCGGAAAACGACCAAAGGAGAAATATCATTCTTATACGGGTGAAGTTGGTAAGATTGCTGATAACATAATAAATCGAGATTTCAGCACAACATCGCCTTTGCAAAAATGGACTACAGATGTATCACAGTTCAATTTTTCATGGGGAAAGTGTTATCTCTCTCCAGTGCTGGATATGAATACAAATGAAATCATCTCATATGATTTGTCCAAGAGTCCTAATCTTGAACAGATAACGAGAATGCTCAATAAAGCATTTGAAAAATTTCCTTCAATTGAAGGATTGATATTTCATTCAGACCAAGGCTGGCAGTATCAACATGCTTATTTTAGAAATGCCTTACAGGAACATGGCATTATACAATCCATGTCACGAAAAGGTAATTGTTATGATAATTGTATTATGGAGACATTTTTTGGAAGATTAAAAAATGAGATGTATTATGGAAATGAAAAAGACTATTCTTCTTTTGAAGAATTCTCACAAGCAATTGAAGAATATATAGATTATTATAATAACAAAAGAATTCAGGCAAAAACAAAATGGATGCCACCTGTACAATACAGGATAGCATCCATGTGTTCAACCTAGTTCATAAATATGTGTCCAGAATTCTGGGTACATATCAATTTAAAAACAAATTCAGAGGGTAATTTAGGGTATAACAAAATAACCCACCCGAATATCGTTTTTTTTATTTGGTGAGTTTGTTCTTTCAAATACGAAACAAATGCTCATGTACGGTAAAGTATCACAAGAAAATTATGTCGAATTGACAGCCGCCTCCGCTATACCGAATAAGGAAATAAAGAGTCCTCAAATTTTGCGCTACTAAATGAAGACGAGCGGAAGTAATCTCCCGCTCGTCAGTAAACTTAACTATGCCATATCAATCCCGCTTCTTTCCCGCCACCGGCACTAAGAACAGCGCGGGCAACAGCAGGAAAGCGGTACAGACCAGCCCCCAGGGTATGGACACCTGCTGGGCTACCAGCCCCACAATAGGCCCGCCGATGATCTGCCCGAAAGAGTCCAGCTGTCCGCTGGTGGAAAAGACTGTGGCGCGCATTTTCTCATCCACTTGGTCGTTCATCCAGGCGGCCAGCACAGGCTCCTTGATGGTGCGCATAAGCCCCGCCAGCAGGAACACCAACAACATGAACCAAAAGCTCCGCCCCACCGCGAAGAGAACCAGGAACAGGATATACCCGGCGCTGGTGGACATGACCACACTGGTTCGGCTGACAGTCCCTTTTTTCTCCATGCGGGCGATGAGCAACTGAGAAGCCAGAATACCTAAGCCGTTGCCGATAAGACTGATAACACCGAACCAAGTGACGCTGTTCAGCGGCCCGATAACGGGTATTACCGTGTCATCCAGAAAATGAGCGGTGGAGAGCCGGTCAAAGCCTTCACTGGCAAGTCCCCCGCATAGTGTGATTGCTAAGAGCGCCAGCAACACAGGTGCGCCTTTCACAAAGCCCAGGTTGAGCTTGAACAGGCAGACAAAGTCTTTAAGCAAGCCCTGCCGTTCCTCAATAGCAGGGGAGAAGTTGGTTTCTGGCATGATGCGAACCATCACCAGCCCCAACAACAAGCACAAACTGCCCCCCAAGATGAGAGGCATTTGCAGGTTTATGTTTCCCAGCAGTGTGCCCAGCACCACGCCCAGAACGCCGCCGATTTGCCCCATTTGACTGCCCCGCAGGAACACCTTGTCTATGGGTTTGTCCTCTTCCTCCGAGGCAATCCACGCCTCCAGAGCGCCGGTGATGAAGGTATCACCGCAACCCCAGACAACCTGGGCCAGCAGAACCGGCGCGAACCACGGTAGCGCACCCTCCATCAGAAAGCCCAGGCCGTAGAGGAACATTCCAATCAGCACCGAGCGCCGACGGCTATACAAATCCGCCACCACACCGGTGGGCATCTCGAACAGAAAGCAGGAGGTCTCCTGAACCGTCCCTACCAGGACAAGCTGGAAAGCATCCAGCTGCACCACCTCCAGGTGGTACACGATGGAAAGCACTGTGGACATAGAAACCGCCAGGGAACAGACAAATCGGAACAGCAGGTAGACAGAATATGCCTTTGAATTTTTAGCAAACATGAAGTTACATTCTCCTTTCAAATCTCATTTTATATGACTTTTGCAAGCTGTTAAGCTAACTTGTGGAACATATGCCGAACCTTATCTATACGGCTATTCGGGCGGCGGGGTTGGCAAATAAATTTACCAATAGCTGGCTGGTATCCTTTTAACTCTGTCAAGCAGACTCCCTGCCCATTTGTGAAATAAGTTAAATCGTTCCTGTATTCTTGAATACATCTAGCAGGGATTTCTCCTTTCAGAATGACCTCGTCATTCTTTATCTGAGTACTTACAATATCTGCACAATACCTTGGAGCATCATGATACGCCCGTGAGAGATATTCCTGCGGTGCATAAATTTCAAAGTGGAGATATGGCTCTAATAGTTCTGTCCCTGCTTTTTTTAAAGCCTGCTCCAATACGATAGGGGAAAGCAGCCGAAAGTCTGCGGGGGTACTTACAGGACTATAATACAATCCATATTCAAAACAGATTTTACAGTCTGTCACTTTCCATCCATACAGCCCCTGCTCGCAGCCATAAAGAACCCCCTCCATAACCGCATTTTGGAACGATTGATTTAAATATCCAAGTGAAACTCTGCTTTCATACTGCACTCCGCTTCCAATAGGGAGCGGCTCTATGGACAACCCGACAGAAGCCCAGAAAGGATTTGGCGGGACTTCTATGTGGATGGTATATTCTGCTTTTCTAAGCGGTCTTTCCATATATATAACAGTAGGCTCTTTTATTTCTGCCTCCACATGATATTTTTCCTCAAGGATGGCACAAATGACTTCCATCTGCACATTCCCCAAAAAAGAAAGTATAATCTCATGCGTTGTAGTATCCACATAATATTTTAAAAGAGGGTCGCCATCTGAAATTTCTGTAAGTGCCCCAAGCAATATTTCCCGCTGTTCAGGTTTCTTTACTGCAATCGTTGTTTGGAGCATAGGGAGAGGATTTTCAATCCATGTTTTGTGAGGCAGGAGTTTTTCATTTCCCAGAATGTCGTTCAGTTTCAAAGTATCATCAGCTAAAATAACAATTTCTCCCGGACAGGCATGGTCAGCCGGGACGATTTCACCATTTGACGGAACACACATCTCTGTGATTTTTATTTTCTCTTTTTCAGATATTCTAATAACATCCCTCAAATGCAATGTTCCGCTATATATACGCACATAAACAAAACGCCGCCTTTTCTCTGAATATTCAATCTTAAAAACCTGCCCGCATAGTTCAGATTGACCTTCAGGCGTTGATGAATAAAATTTACTGGCAATTACTTCTATAAGCTGCCGAATCCCCAGATTGTTTTTAGCGCTTCCGTGATAAACGGGAAATAACGTTCCGTTTTGGAATCTCCTGTTTTCTTCCTGTTCCAGTTCTGACATTTTAAACGGTTTCCCTGACATATATTTCTCTAATAGTTCATCGTTTCCCATAATTACCGCATCCCACTGTTCCATATCGTCATTGTCCGTTACATTTATATGGGGATGCTGCCCAACCTTTTGCTTCACTATAATTTCCGAAGAAAGCTTTGCTTTCATTTCCCGATATACCATTGGCAAATCAATCCCCTCTTGGTCAATTTTATTGATGAAAAAAATTGTCGGAATCTTCATTATCTGTAGTGCATGAAACAGTATACGGGTCTGTGCCTGTATGCCATCCTTTGCAGAAACTAATAATACTGCTCCGTCTAATACGGATAAAGAACGGTATACTTCCGCCAAAAAATCCATATGGCCTGGCGTATCTATAATGTTGACTTTTACATCCTCCCACTGAAAAGATGTCACTGCTGTCTGGATAGTGATTCCCCTTTGACGCTCCAAATTCATTGTATCTGTCCTTGTTGTGCCTTCATCTACGCTCCCTAGTTCTGCAATTGCACCACTGGTATACAATAAACTTTCCGTTAATGTTGTCTTTCCTGCGTCAACGTGAGCCAGAATGCCTAAGTTAATTATTTTCATGTGATTTTCCTCCTATCAACACCCAAAAAAGGGCATAAAAATACCCAGTGATAAATACTCCTATCACTGGGTAAATAACTCCAATAGCCCCAAAACACTTATATGTTTTCGGGCATATAAAATTACATGATAAAAGTATTCTTAAACTGGGTACAAAAAACTAAGCCCCATATTAAAAGTGAAACGGGACTGCTACTTTTTGTTCCCACTATCAAATTGACAGTTTATTTAAGAATACCTTGCCGCATATTTATTAACTCCTTGTATAATACTGAATCTAATTATATTCCTTAACCCTTTATTTGTCAAGCTGACAAACTAAAGCAGAAAAAGCGGCAGGATTTCCCCCTGCCACTAATCATCTGTTTATGCAAAAATAATTTCCTTTTCCACAATCTCCCTCGCACAAGCCCTTATGTTATTGAGGCATCCTGTCCATTCTAAGGCGTTTTCTGCCTTTAGCTGTTCCGTTATGCCCTGTGCCTGTTTCATACCCTCTATGAGCCTTTCAAAGCGTTCCTGTGCCTGTCTGTTGATGTCGGCAAGGTAGGCGTTTAGCCTGCCGCTTGTAAGAAGATTGGTGTATGTAACTTTACGGTACTGTTTTAGATAATCTAAATGCCGTTGCCCCCAGATGCCTATTGCCTGTTCTTCTTCGGCGGGTACAGTTAAGCACGGTATCAAATAATCCCCTTGCCTTTCGTATTTGCCGCCCAGTTCCTCAAATAATGATTTTGCCATTGTCTGTTACCTCCACATTCTTTTTTATTTTGAATGTCCGCAAAATCCGTCCTACATCCGTTGGCATCCAGGATGCATTTGTGACGAGTCCCCGCATTGACAATATTTCTTCCGTCTGTGCAATTCTGGAAGGACTTGTCTCTGCAGAACTATCTGACACACTCTGCATCGGTGCCCTCTTTGATAACGAAGAGATTGGCAGCCGTTCCAAGCAGGGTGCCGACAGTCATCTGCTTGCAGACATTGTAAAACAATTAAGCGGCAGACACGAACTTGCTCTGACTACAGACGGCTTTTACCTGTCAGTCGATGTTGCACATGCCACACATCCAAATTACAGTGAAAAATCGGACATCACCAATCCCGTTCTTCTTGGCAATGGCGTTGTCTTAAAGTCCAGTGCCAGTCAACGTTACGTCAGTGACAGCGAGGCTGGTGCCTGCATCATTGATCTTTGCAACACCAACCATATTGCCTTCCAAAAAGCAGTCAACCGTTCCGGCATGCCGGGCGGACAGACACTCGGTCCGATCCTGTCATCCTACCTGCCAATGCGTGCCTGTGATATCGGTATTCCGGTTCTCGCCATGCATTCAGCAAGTGAGTTGATGCACAAAGATGATTACAGTGCTTTAAGCAATCTGTTAAAACAGTTTTATCTTGCATAACATCCATGCATAACAAAAAGGAGGAGAATTTGCATTCTCTTCCTTTTTTATTTCCTGTATATAGCTTTAATATTTATAGATAATCCGTTTCATCCAGTCTTCTATAATGGAATCATTCGCATTTAAAATAATCTCCTTTGTCTCCGCCGGATTATCTGTGATAATTCCATCAACATCCAGCAAAAGCAGATCTTTGATATATGCTTCATTATTCACTGTCCATGCATAGATTTTTTTACCTTTTGCATGAATTTTGCTGACCATATTATTACTGATATAGGTATGTTTGATACTGAATCCATCAATGCCCTGCATTCCCGCAAAATCTCCGAATGCCATCGTCATAATGTAAAGTGTGGATATCTCGGGATCTAATTCTTTCGCTTCCCGCAATGCCTTGACGCTCTGTGACCCCAGCATACACTGATCCACAAAATCATACTCATGCAACAGATCCACGATTCCCTGCACATAATTTTGATCCGTGTCCGCAGGTTTTAATTCTATATTCAGAAATACATCATTTTCTTTGGCAAAAATAAGTACTTCCTCAAGTGTCGGAATATGTGTACCATCATAAGATCGGTCAAAATAGCTTCCCACATCCAGCTTGCTGATATAGTCATAATCCACCTCTCCTACCTTGTGTCTGACATTGGCAGTACGATACAGACTTTCATCATGCATGATAATATATACACCATCTTTGGTCTGCCTCACATCTAATTCAATAATATCCGCTCCGTCTTCAACCGCCTGCTCAAATGCCGGCATTGTATTCTCCGGTGCTTTGCCCGCATCCCCACGATGTGCTGTCACGGATGCATTGGTTGGATATGCAATTCGGAATGACATGTAATTATTGGTTGACAGATAGACATAGCAGCCATTTAAAATCAATCCAAAAGCTACAGCTGAGGCTAAAAATGTATGCTGTTTCTTCCGCGAACGGTCAGAAAGAAGTTTTTCTTCCCGTTCTTGCATCTTACTTAGATGGAGTTTCTTAAACTCTGCATACTCCATATCCCCTTCCCGCTCATAAAAATGTGCGCAAATATATGCATGGATAAGTGGTGTTGTAACAATTACAATCAACACATACAAAATCACAGATGCCGCCCGAAAAACAGTGTCTACCACAACAAATACTGTTTTATTCGGAACGATCTGCATGACAACCTTTGAAATACCGGCAGCAAATGCGCCTTCTAAAAGTACTGCAACGACTGCGATTGACAGATTTAAACCTATCACGCCAATCATCATCAGCAATACATGATTTTTCATTGCCTGATTACTCATCCGGCGCGCCTGACGGTAACTCACCTTATACAACACAAAATAATTCAGTGTAAATATCTGTCTGAAAAATGTGACACACAATACCAGATAAATTGCTAACGCTCCCATCAGGCCAAACTTATAGTTTTTAAGAAAGTGCATCAAAAACTCCGGCAATTTCAAACCAAGTAACGTGCCGGATAAGGTCAGAGAATACGTAAACGGAAGAATAAACAATACATATCCAAGTGTAAGCAGATTCTTCGGTGCAAGGCTCCGGCAGGCATTACCGATTCCATGCAGCAATATATCCATCGGATTCAGCTTTTCGCGCCGCACCGATGCTTCCATACTAAATATGATTCCTGACAGGTTCACTAACAAGAAAAACGATATCAAAATCAACATCAGCAAAAACGATACATATGTGATCGGAGACCGCATATACCGATGGATTGTTCCGGACGAAAGGTATGAAATTCCCGCAATGTTCATAGACAGATTCAGCAATCCGTACATCGCCGGTGTCAAAATTGCCAGAGACAATACCCGGTAAACCACTTCAAAAAAAGCAATAGAGGAAATGTTATACCGCAGCATTTTCACCGCTTGTTTCAAACGACCCATAACTTTTTCCTCCATTTCTTTCCATATTTTTCAAACGACTGATAATTATATCATAGCCTAAAAACATTTCTCTATAATGCATTACAAAATCAGCATAGCATCGCCAAACGAGAAGAATCGATACTTCTCCTCGACCGCAATCTTATATGCTTCAAGGATCTTCTCCCGGTCATATAATGCAGAGACCAGCATCAACAGTGTCGATTCCGGCAGATGAAAATTCGTAATCAGGCGGTCAACCACCTTGAATTTGTATCCCGGATAGATAAAAATATCCGTCCAGCCACTACAGGCACGCACATGCCCTGTCTCATCTGCGACCGTCTCCAGCGTACGCGTACTTGTTGTACCAACCGAAACAACCTTCCCGCCATTTGCTTTCGTCTCATTGATTGTATTGGCAGCTTCCTCGTCAATCACATAGAACTCACTGTGCATGTGATGTTCTAAAATATTCTCGACCTTCACCGGACGGAATGTACCAAGACCGACATGCAAAGTCACTCTTGCAATCTTGATGCCCTTCTCCTTAATCTTCGCCAAAAGTTCCTTCGTGAAATGCAATCCTGCTGTCGGTGCTGCCGCCGACCCGGTATGTGTTGCATAGACTGTCTGATAACGATTCTTGTCCTCCAGACGGTGTGTGATATACGGTGGCAGCGGCATCTGCCCAAGCTCGTCCAACACTTCCTCGAAGATACCCTCGTATTCAAAGCGAATCAGACGGTTCCCTTCTTCAACAATGTCAATGACTTCACCGACAAGTTTTCCTTCTCCAAAAGAAATACGCGCACCTACACGTGCCTTTTTGCCCGGCTTTACCAGTGTCTCCCAGACCTTATCGTCATGACGTTTTAAGAGCAGCACCTCTATGGATGCCCCTGTATCTTCCTTCACGCCAATCAGTCTGGCTGGAATAACCTTTGTATCATTGATGACCAGACAGTCACCCGGATTCAGGTATTCAATCACATCCGAGAAATGTCTGTGCTCGATTCCACCTGTCTCACGGTTCAACACCATAAGACGGGAATCGCTTCGCTTCAGGAGCGGATCCTGTGCAATCAGCTCCTGTGGCAGTTCATAATTAAAATCACTTAATTTCATTTCATTCATATCTATCTGCTCCATGTTTCTTCTATATACACTGGGTGCAAAATATAACATGCTGTACTACTCATAAGCTATATCCGTTTTCCATACACACAATGTACAAAAAGGCTTCCCGCACTGCGCAATTTCATTATGCCCGGATTTCAATACCCATCTTCGAAAGCTCCGTAAGAAGCTTCTCCACAACCGGATTGACATCTGCATCCGTCAAGGTTCTTGTCTTGTCACGGAACACAAGCGAATATGCAACAGACTTCTTGCCAGGTGCTACCTGCTCGCCTTCATAGACATCGAACAGCTTGTAGCTCTCTAACATTTTTCCGCCACATTTCTTGATAACCTTCTCGATTTCACCAACAAATACACTCTTATCTACAACCAACGCCAGATCTCGTGTAACACTTGGGAACTTCGCAATACCTTCGTACTTTCTATCAAAGGTTGTAAGCATCGTAACGGTCTGCATGTCAAGAACTGCAACATAGACTTCCTTCTTCATACCATAGTTCTCAACAACCTCCGGATGAAGCTGTCCAAGATAACCAACCGAAAGCTTACCTTTCGTGATGTTTGCCTGACGTCCCGGATGTAAGAATGGATGCTCAGAGGTGGGCTCGTAGCTTACTTCCTTCGCAAATCCAAGTTTCTCTGTCAACTCTTCGATCACGCCCTTTAAATCGAAGAAATCACCCTCGCCGAACATACCGAGTGTCAGCATCATACGCTCATCCGGAAGCTCTGTCAGCGGAAGTGCCTTTGGCAGATATACATTTGCAAGCTCATACAGTCTTGCATGCTTATTTCTACGGTTATAGTTTGTAGAAAGGGATGTCAGCATACCATTCAACGGAAGCGTTCTCATAATAGAGAAGTCCTCGCCGAGTGGGTTCATGATCTGGATTGCCTTTCTATATACGGAATCCTGTGGAATGAGCAGCTTGTCAAACACCTTCGGACTCTCGAACGAATAATGCATAGCTCCGGAGAATCCATCTCCCTCGACAATATTTCTTACAATATCATTTACACGCTCTGCATAGCTCTTCTTACCGGCAGTGGACTCGCCGTGTGGCAGAGTCGTCGGAATATTTGCGTAGCCATAGAAACGTGCCACTTCTTCTGCAAGGTCTGCCATACATTTGAGATCCTGACGGAAGGTAGGGATTGTCAGCATATTTGTCTTTTCATCATAACGAAGCTCCAGCTTCTTGAAGATAGAAAGCATAACATCGGAAGAAATGTCTGTTCCAAGCAGCTTATTCATCTTCTCCGGCTCGAACGGAAGCTCGATTTCCTTGACCGGATTTGGATATACATCTACCATACCGTCCACAACCTTACCACAGCCAAGTTCCTCGATCAGCTGGCAGGCACGGTTGATTGCCTGTTCTGCCAAGTTTGGATCAAGTCCCTTTACGAATTTTGCAGCTGCATCGGTAGCAAGACCGATCCGCTTTGTTGTGAGACGAATATTTGTACCATCGAAGCAGGCAGCTTCGAACAGCAATGTCTTGATGTCATCTGTAACCATGGAATTTTCGCCACCCATGATACCGGCGATACCAATTTCCTTCTCGCCGTCACAAATCATCAGAACGTCTTTATCCATCTTACGTTCCTGACCGTCCAGTGTCACAAATGTATCACCGTCATTCGCACGTTTTACAACAATCTTCCTGCCTGCGATCGTATCTAAGTCATACGCGTGCATTGGCTGACCGTACTCTTCCATAACATAGTTTGTGATATCGACCAGATTGTTGATGGAACGGATTCCCTGCGAAGCCAGTCTCTCACGCATCCATTTTGGAGAAGGTCCGATCTTCAAATCTGTCACAACTCTGGCTGTGTAACGTGGGCACAGATCCGGTGCCTGCACATCCACGGTAATGTAATCATTGATATCGCCGCCGCTGCCCTGTACTTTAATCTCCGGCTCGTGGAATTCCTTGTCAAAGGTTGCAGCAGCTTCTCTTGCCATACCGATCATAGAGAAACAATCCACACGGTTCGATGTAATCTCATACTCTACAACGGAATCATGCAGGCCAAGTGCCGCGATTGCATCATCGCCCGGCTTTACGCCAGACTCTTCCCCGAAAATGTAAATACCATACTCCGGTGCCTCCGGATACAGATCTCTGGATGAACCAAGCTCTTCAATGGAGCACATCATACCATCGCTTTCAATACCACGAAGTTTGCCCTTCTTGATCTTGATGCCGTCCTCCGGAAGCGGCTCGCCATCATGTCCGCCTGCAACCTTGCCGCCATCTAGGACAACCGGTACGAGGTCACCTTCCTTTACATTTGGGGCACCTGTTACGATCTGGATCGTCCCGGCACCGATATTTACCTGACAGATAATGAGCTTATCTGCATCCGGGTGCTTCTCGATCTTCTCGATCTTACCAACTACTATCTTCTCTAAGTTCTTATCTTTTTTCTCGTATCCTTCTACATGGGAACCGGACAGTGTCATCGCATCTACGAAGTCCTGTACATCCACGTCTAAATCAGGAACATATACTTTTAACCATGAAATCGGTGTATTCATCTTCTTACCTCCATCTTAGAACTGATTCAAAAATCTTGTGTCATTTTCGTACAAGAGACGCATATCATCAATCTCGTACTTCAGGAGTGTGATACGCTCCAAACCGATACCAAATGCGAATCCCGAATACTCTTCCGGATCAATACCGCACATTTCCAGCACGTGCGGATGAACCATACCGCAACCAAGAATCTCAATCCAGCCGCTTCCCTTACATACGCGGCAGCCCTTGCCACCGCACTTAAAGCAGGTAATATCCACCTCTGCAGAAGGCTCTGTAAATGGGAAATGATGCGGACGGAACTTCGTCTTTGTCTTCTCACCGAAGAATTCCTTCGCGAACTGATCGAGTGTTCCCTTCAGATCCGCCATTGTGATTCCTTTGTCAACAACCAGTCCCTCAACCTGATGGAAAGATGGTGAATGGGTTGCATCTACTTCGTCAGAACGAAATACACGTCCCGGAGACAGAATACGGATTGGCAGCTTGCCCTGCTCCATGATTCTTGCCTGTACCGGCGATGTCTGTGTACGAAGCAGAATGTCCTTTGTGATATAGAATGTATCCTGCTCATCCTTTGCCGGATGGTTTGCAGGGATATTCAAAAGTTCAAAGTTGTATTTATCATATTCGATTTCCGGCCCGGATACGATCTCATATCCCATACCGATAAATACACGCTCTAAGTCTTCAAGTGCAATCTGGTTTGGATGTCTGTGGCCGTCAATCTTCTTCACACCCGGAAGTGTAACGTCAATTGTCTCACGCTTCATCTTCTCTGCACGCAGAGCCGAATTGATGGATTTCATCTTCTCCTCAAGCTTTGCCTCGATGTTCGCACGTGTCTCATTTACCATCTGTCCAACCTTCGGACGATCCTCCGGAGCCACATCTTTCATACTCTTCAATACCTGGGTTAATTCACCCTTCTTACCAAGAATCGACACCTTGATATCATTCAATAGGTTGATATCCTGTGCCTCTGCGATCTTGGAAAGTGCCTGTTCTCTGATGCTTTGCAACTTTTCTTTCATTTCCTGTTTTCCTCCATTAAAAAAACTCCGTCCTATACTAGGGACGAAGTAAATATCCGCGGTACCACCCTGATTCGACTATAACAGCCGCTCTCATTGTATGCGTAACGTGCATAACACGACGAATCCTACTTTCCACTGCACCATGACACTGGCATGTTCAAATCCGCGACTCCGGTGTGAAAATGAGATCTTCCTCTACTGAACAGGGCTTGCAGCCGTGACCCCGTCTCTCTGTCAGGTGTTGAAAATCCTTGTTGCACCATCTCTGTCTTTGTTCTTATGATGTTCATGCAGATACATCCGAATTACAATTTTATGTTTTACAAATGCATCTACCAAAAAACATTTTAGCACAATAAATAGTTGTGTCAACCCCGAATTGCGTCTACACACGCGTCAATCAGTTCTTCTTCCTTGAAGTCAATCTCATAAAACAAATCCGTCTCCGGCTCCGACAATGTCAGGCGATACACTTCTCTGCCACCCTTCTCTTCCACACGATTTTTAGACAAATACCGCACATCATCGAGTCGGATGACATCGGTATGAAACCAGTATGCGGCAATCAGGAAATTATCCGTTACATAGATTCCATGATAACGGAAATATAGTTTATCTCTCAATTCCGTATTGAGTTGTTCGATCACTGCACTTCTTCGTCCATATGCGCGCAGCTTCTTCGCCTGCGGATTCTTATATGGCCGCATCCAGAGCTGAACAATATATGCCAGAACAAACACATACACAGCCGAAAGTGCCGCAACTATAATATACGCGATTCCGGTATAAACATAGGGATAATCCGGTTCGCTAATCACATATGTACCATAAAAGCCTTCCAAAATCTGCATCGGTACATCTCCATTTTTAGAAAGTCCCGCTATAATATGTTCCGTTACGACTTCATCCTTTACAATACGTCCTTTCACCACATGTTTATCTATACTATTCTTCGGATGCTCCGTCTTAACAAGCACAAATACCATATTGTCCCCGTCAAAGCTATAATAATATGCTCCTTTAACCTTGTTTTCAACCAGATAATCATATCCCGTATAGTACAGATTTACTGCATTATATTTTACACTGGTCTTGTCATCCTGATACAGTTTTTCTATCTGATCTTCCACAGGTTCCACGTTCGTAATCTCATAACACTGCGCTACATGAAACATAGAATATCTGACACCGAAAAAAACAAGCACAAGTAACAAGACCATGATTGGAGCCATCATCGCCAGCGTATTTTTTATCAATATAATTTCAAACTTTTTATGTTTCATTGTAAACGGTCGCCTTCTGTCAATTTTCTTTATCTTATCATCTAACCAATTTGTGTTCAACTTTTTTTAACACTTCGTCAGTCTATGCATAGTATAAACCATAAGAAATTTTAGCGGAGGCATCTCATGAGCGATTTGTCAGCTACACAGTGTGGTTGCGGCTGTGGAAATGGATTCAACATCGGAAACGGCAGCAACTGCTCGTGCATTTGGATTATTATTTTGTTATTATTGTGTGGTGGCTGCGGTGGCGGTTTCTGCGGCGGAAACGGCTGTGGCTGCGACAACGACTGCATCTGGATCATCCTGATTCTTCTTTTCTGCTGCGGAAACAACAATGGTGGTGGCTGCGGCTGCGGTTGTTAATCAGACGCACTTCCGAACTCCCTTGCAAGGCTGCTTGTAGGGGAGTTTTTTATGAATCGTCCGCTGTGCCATAACCCATACTATGTTCTCGAAAATTCATAATTATTCCTGCGCACACATATATTTAAACGAACGACAATTCAGAGTACCTGCCATGCTGCATAACCATCCGCTTGATCAATTGATTCATGACGATTCCCTGTTTTTTCTGGAAGCCATGATTCCTTTTGTAGACTATTCCTACAAAAAGCCTTTGATCCTTCTAATTAAATATCAGGAAATCCGAGCTTTAATGCAATGCTTTGATCATCCGGACTATGTTGCCTCCTGTGGGTTCGACTGTCATCCGGAAAGCTCGGAAGAAATGATGGAGTGTATGTGCCGTTTTCTGCCCGGAGATTTTGCCGGCAATATTAAAAATATGCAGCAAATGCTAAAAATGATGCAGGTCATGCAGGCGATGAATGACTCCGGCACACCAGGCACTTCACCATCAGGCAATTGTGAAAATCCATATGATGCTCCTCCACCAAACAGTCACGGAAACACATATAATTCCCCACCACCAAATCATGGCAATCGGTATGATTTTCCTCCGCAACCGGGCTGTGGGGCACCGCCCCCACCACCAGATTATGAGCCACGGCAGGAGCATTGTCAGAATTTCAAGAGGGAATGCACGCAGCAAAAGCAGAGTTCAGGAAGCAGCCATATGCAACAGACTTCCATGCGCAAAGATCTGTACTCCAGTGTCATGGATATCCTGAATTCCTGACATATATATAAATAAAAAGAAAGGTTCCCATATGTTTGAACAAAACCCCAAACTTCGAAATATCCATCCAACCAAATTAAAGATTATCAACGAAATCAAAGAACAAAGTAAATACCAGTCTGCGGAAGAATTGTTGCCACAGATTCTGCAAATCAACCAAGAACTAAAACGGCGTAACCTAAGCTTCACGAAAGAAGAATCCGCATTACTTCTTGAGGCAATGGAAGAAAGCATGTCTCCTGCAGAACGTCAAAAATTCCAGATGATTAAGTCATTCTTCCTATAATTTCATACATGTAAAAAACGGTTGCCTGACACAATACAAACCAATGTCAGGCAACCGTCTCTTCGACAAATCCACAAAACAGGGAAACTTCACATACTGCCAGTCCCGCTATTTCATACTTTATCTTTTCACTCTATTTTTCATTCATACAACTCTTTACTTGCACACAATATTTACGATCTTACCCGGAACATAAATCTCTTTTACGATATTGCCGGACAACTTATCTGCGACGATCTCCTTGGCACGGGCAAGTACCGCATCCTTGTCCTCGTCCTTTGCAACAAGAACCGTTCCTCTTACCTTACCGTTGACCTGTACACCAATCTCAATTGTTGCATCAACCGTCTTTTCTTCCTCATACTGTGGCCATGCGCTGACAGACAGGAAATCTTCATGTCCAAGGCTCTCCCAGATCTCCTCTGTCAAATGCGGTGCAAACGGACAGAGAAGCTTGATAAAGATTTCAAGCTGTTCTTTGCTCAGCTTACCGGCACTGTATACCGTATTAGTCAAAGCCATCAAAGTTGCGATTGCAGTGTTAAACTTCGTCTCCTCGATATCACTGCTTACCTTCTTGATTGCCTTGTGGAAGCTAACTTCCAGAGCATCCGTGGACGGATCCTCGGATACCATATCTACCATACCCGCTACACGTTCCAAGAAACGCTTACATCCCTTTACAGAACTGTCACTCCAAGGAGCTGCCGCTGCATAATCACCCATGAACAATACATACGTACGAAGGGTATCTGCACCGTAATCTTCTACGATATCAAGCGGATCGATAACATTTCCCTTCGACTTACTCATCTTATCGCCATCCGGTCCTAAGATCAGTCCCTGAATCGTACGCTTTGCATATGGCTCCGGTGTATTTACCTCACCTAAGTCATATAAGAAACGATGCCAGAATCTGGAGTAAATCATATGTCTTGTTACATGCTCCATACCGCCGTTGTACCAGTCAACCGGCATCCAGTAGTCGATCTTCTTGCGGTCTGCAAATGCCTTATCATTATTCGGATCAATATAGCGCAGGAAGTACCAGGATGATCCTGCCCACTGAGGCATCGTATCTGTCTCACGCTTTGCATCACCACCACACTTTGGGCACTTGCAGTTTACATACGAATCAATCTTTGCAAGTGGAGACTCGCCGTCCTCGCCCGGCTCAAAGTTCTTCACATCCGGAAGTTCCAAAGGAAGTTCATCATAAGGTACTGCTACGACACCACAAGCCGGACAATGTACAAGAGGAATTGGCTCACCCCAATATCTCTGACGGTTGAATGCCCAGTCCTTCATCTTGAACTGTACACCTGCTTCACCGACACCCATCTTCTTGATTTCTTCGACCATACGAGCGATAGAATCCTTCTTATTCGTAAATCCATTCAGGAACTCAGAGTTAATCATCTCGCCATCGCCGGTATAAGCTTCCTTTGAGATATCGCCGCCCTTGATAACCTGAATGATATCTATACCAAATGTCTTTGCAAAATCATAGTCACGCTGGTCATGCGCCGGTACCGCCATGATTGCACCTGTACCATATCCCATCATAACGTAATCTGCAATAAAGATTGGAATCTTCTTGCCGTTCATCGGATTGATACCCATAAGTCCCTCGATCTTCACACCTGTCTTATCCTTAACAAGCTGTGTACGCTCAAACTCGGTCTTCTTCTGACACTCCGCACGGTATGCCTTGATGGCTTCCATATTCGAAATCTTGTCTGCGTATTTATCAATCAGCGGATGTTCCGGTGCGATAACCATGAACGTTACGCCGAACAATGTATCCGGTCTTGTAGTATAGATCTGCAGCTTCTCATCTGTTCCATCTACATCGAAGTTTACAAATGCACCGGTAGACTTACCGATCCAGTTCTCCTGCTGCTGTTTTACATTTGCAGGATAATCGACATCTTTGAGTCCCTGCAGAAGCTTATCTGCATACTCTGTAATCTTCAGATACCATACAGTCTTCGACTTCTGTACAACTTCACTGTGGCAGATATCACATTTTCCTCCCTGACTGTCCTCGTTGGAAAGAACAACCTTACAGCTTGGGCAATAGTTAACAAGTGCTGTGTCGCGGAATACAAGCCCCTTCTCGAACATCTTCAGAAAAATCCACTGTGTCCACTTATAGAACTTCTCATCTGTCGTATCGATCACACGGCTCCAGTCAAATGAGAATCCTACTCTCTTCAACTGCTCAGTAAATCGCGCGATATTCTGATCAGTGATTTGACGTGGATGGGTACCTGTCTTGATTGCATAGTTTTCTGTCGGCAGACCAAATGCATCAAATCCGATTGGGAACAATACATTGTAGCCCTCCATACGACGCTTTCTGGATACGACCTCCACACTGGAATATGCCTTGATATGTCCTACATGCATACCAGCGCCACTTGGGTATGGGAACTCTACCAGTCCATAGAACTTCTTCTTGTCTGAGAAGTCCTGTGCCTCAAACACCTTGGCATCTTCCCATTTCTTCTGCCATTTTTTCTCGATTACTTTGAAATTGTGTCTCATAATGTCTCCTTTTGCTAAAGCCGCCTCTTATACGAAACGGTTTAATTTCTCATCATATTTATAATCCACGGCTGCGAGTTTTTGCTCGAGATCTTCTCTTGCAGTCTGAAATTGTAAACAAAAACTGTCCAGATCGATGCCATCGTCACGCAGCCTTGTATTCACAAAGCTTAAGAGCATCATCGGGTCCTTCGGTAAATTTTCGATTGCCATTATAACACCTCTCCGGTAATCAGCCAAGGGGCTGGCTGATTTACAAACATACTGTCTTTATTTGTCTTCGCTACATTGATCTGCAATACTTCCATATTAGAAATACCATACTTATCAAAGAGCGGCTTGATACCGGACAGGATATTTAACTCCAATGTATAGATAACGAACTGCATCTTCGGATTCTTCTTCAGCAGTCTCTGGATGTCTTCTTCGAGATGCTTGTTTGCCACGATAAAGGAAAGCCGCGGTGTCGGGATCTTCGCCATAGACTCTTCTGACAGATCTGGAATGATCTGAACATTGTGCACACCAAACTGCTTCACATTGTCCTCCATTGTATCCTTCGCACCTTTGTCATTCTCCACACAGATAATCGTACCATCGCTTGCCACAAACGCTGCCTCAATTGCGATACTCTCCGCATCTACCAGACAGATTGTATCCTGCGAATCCACACCGAGCAGACTCATGATCACGGCACGGATTTCTTTGCCAACATATTTAATTGGTCCCTTTGAGAACATCTCGTTGCGCATACCGATCCGGTAAGACTCTCTTGTCTTCTCATTCAGGATAAAGATGACCGTCGGCGCTGTAATCTTGCGGTTAATCACCTCTTTGATCTTGACATGCTTTACCTGTCCCTCTTCCTCGATACCGACCGCATACCACATATCATAGTCGCCAAAGCCTGCTTCCCAGAAATCATAGAACAGATCCTCATGCGATTCATCTGCGAAGATCAGCACACGCTTATGACTTTCCACTGTCGGTATTACATTCTTCTGTTTTCCACAAATATCCAGAAGCTTGATCTTCTCCGGACTTACCTGCATCTCTTTTGAAAAATACTCCATCCAATTCAAAATCTGCTTAGTTGCATAGCTTCCTTTTGCCATACGCACGCCTCCTTATCTCTCTTTTACCGTAACCCTCTATTTCTCGTCCTGTTCTGTGTTCTTTTTTGTATCCTTCTTTGTTTCTTTCCCTGCTTCCTTGGCCGCATTTTCATGCTTCTTCAGATGCATCTTCTCCATCCAGCGGCGGAACACCTGCTTCATACGGCTTTCACGCAGTGTCTTTCTCTCGTCGTGGCGCTCCCGGTAGATCGGCTCTCCGGTCTCCTCATCAAACTTCTTCAACCGGATATAATCGCCTGTGGCTGAAGACAAATCTTTCGCACGCAGCTTGTCCCGGAGCTGTACAGCGAAAAATGCATACAGACATGCAAACACCGGCACACCTAAGATCATACCTGCCACACCAAACAAGTCACCGCCAACTAAGATTGCTAGCAATACCCAGATACCGGAGATTCCCGTTGCATCACCCAAGATCAATGGACCTAGGATGTTACCGTCAAACTGCTGTAATACAATGATCCAGATAATAAATACGACGAACATGATCGGATCATCCATCAGTGCCAACAGAGCACCCGGTACAGCTCCGATAAATGGTCCGAAGAACGGAATAATATTTGTCACACCGACAACTACACTGATCAGCACCGCATACCGCATATGCACAGTCGAAGTAAATATGAAACATATAATTCCAATGATACAGGAATCTAGAATTTTACCATTAATAAAACCACCGAAGACTACATTCGCATACGAGCAGCCTTCCATAATCTTATTGCCTGTCTTCTTCGAGAACAGACAGTAGATTACTTTCTTGCACTGTGCCAGCAATACATCCTTACTCATCAGCAAATAGATCATAACGATCAAACCGATCAGGAAATTCATGACTGCCTTGATTCCGACTACCACCCCGGAAGATAGCGTCTTGACGATCGTGTCAAGGTTCGGCATGATCTTGTCTTTCAAAATCGTAAATACATTATTTTCCGCATAATCAAGTACCTGTGACAATTTATCCTCAATCATCTGATTCTGTGCAAATACTTTCTTGATCCATGCCTCGGCAGAATTGATATAATCCTCTGTGCTGTTCACAAGATCCGTTAAACTCTCATACACACGTGGGATAACCAGCCACAGCAGTCCAACCAGTAATCCAAGGAACAAAAGCACAGTCAAAATCAATGCAGGCACCTTCACCTTACGATATACCGAATCATATTCTGCTTCTTTTTTTATTTTACAAACTAAAAAGGAGAGACCGCGTCTTATATAAATCATGATCGGGTTCAACAAAAACGCAATCACAAGTCCGATGATGATTGGTGTCATCGCAGATACTACATTGCCAAAAAATCCAAAGATAGATTTCCACTGTTTGATGACTTCTGCAAACAAAATGCAGGCACAACCGGCAAGTGCAAGCATAACACCAAGCTGCAGAATATTTTTGTTCCACTTATTTTTCACGCGTTTTCCCCTCTCTTTACCCAAATAGCCTATATGGTTTACATTATACCATTTCTGATCGTTGGAAACAACCTAATTCTTGTTGACACTCCCTATATTATTGACTAAAATATTTTCATATAATACGCAAAGGGGTGCATGCACGGATGTATCGAAATATAATCAATGATTTTGCTGGCTGGTACGACCAGACAAAGCGTAAAATTCTATATGTAAAGGGAGCTAAAGGTGTCGGAAAAACCTGGACAGTACGGGATTTTGCCACCGCCTTTTTCAAACAGCAGTTTTATATCAATCTCGCTGAAGACGCTGCCTGTCAGGATGCAATATCTGGAGAAGCAAATATGGAATTATTGCTGTCTCAGCGTTTTTCCATTGACGACATATCAGAAAGTATATTTATTTTTGACGAAGTACAGATTGTTCCGAATTGTGCAGAATTCTTCTATGCCTTTCGAAAGAATCACCCGGAATACACAATCTGTCTGATTGCATCTTCCATGGAATTCACAGAATTTGAATACAGCCATCCAGATGTCTTTGATATCCTCCGGATGCGTCCGATGACATTCGAGGAGTACATGATCGCAAGCAAGGCTCACCCGTTTTTAGACGCAATTGCCAAGCACAAAGACACCCCGCTCACGAACCTTGAAATCGGAGCAATTTCTTCCATGCTGCGCGAATATCTGCTAGTTGGTGGCATGCCAGGGATTGTACATGCCTATCTGAAAAATAGAGATCTCACAGTTGTCCGTCCCATGCAGGAAGCTATGCTCGAAGATTACATTCAGCTTACAAAACAGACTTTCAGCACAGCACTCTATCAGCGCTGCAAACGTATCCTCCGAAGCATTCCGGAACAGCTTGCCCGCGAGAACAAGAAATTTATGTATAAATGTGTCGATTCCAATGCCAGAAGCAGGGAATATGCCGAAGCAGCGCAGGCTCTCTGCAGCCTTGGACTTGCCCGCAAACTTCCCCGCCTTACAAACGGAACGCTTCCACTTGAAGAGCATGTGGATTATAAATCGTTTGAATTGTTTTTCATTGATCATGGATTACTTCGTGCAGCCTATGGTCTGCCTATGAGCGAAGACATTGATGTAAATGATATTTTAGAAGAAAAATGCGGTGCCATCGCAGAACAGTTTATCTTTCAGGAACTCAGCAGCAAAATTCCTTATTTGTATTACTGGGTATCCGGTGCAACCGCCCGTGTTCCTTTTGTATACGAAGGTGAAGATGCCCCCGTGCCTGTGGATATCCGTTTTGTGCCAAACTCCAAAGCACAGAACATCAAAACCTTCCGCAACAAAAATGCAAACACAAAAATTACAGTCAAGATCAGTTTTAATCAGGTGTCTCTCGATGGAGACACCCTGAATATTCCTGCTTACGGACTGTGGAATATGTAAGCTACTGCATCTCGATCAGACGCATAAAATCCTGATCTGCAACAGCCTTACTATAATACCAGCCCTGCATATAATGGCAGCCAATATCGGCAAGGTGATCGCGCATTTCCGCGGTCTCCACGCCCTCTGCCACAATATGCAATTCTAATTCATTCAACATACCGATCGTATGTTTCAACGTAATTCCGGCTTTTGTACTCTTAAATGCATCCCAGATAATATATTTATCTAATTTGATAATAGAAAACGGCATATGGTTGATATATTCAATATTCGCATAACCAGATCCATAATCATCCAGAGAGAACTTGATTCCGTATGCAACCAGATCCATAATATTGGCATTCACCGTATCCGCCATACTGATTGTTGCGGTCTCTGTAATTTCAATATTGATCTGATTCGGCTGTACCCCGTATTTCTCCATGATCTGCTTTACACGATCCGAAAAATGCTGCTGCATAAGCTGCACCGGACTGATGTTGACCTCGATATATTCCACGGTTGTCTGTGACAATTTAAAATCATGAATAAACCGGCATACTTTCTCAAGAATGATTTCTCCCATCTCAATAATCAGTCCATTGCGTTCTGCAATTGGAATAAAATCTTCCGGTGAAATCCATCCAAGCTCCGCATCGTTCAAACGCACCAAAGCTTCCGCCGAATTATATACACCCTTTTCTACTGAGAATATCGGCTGATAATATACCATGAGTTCATCGCGGTCCAGTGCCTGCTTCACAGCCTTCTCAATTGCCTTATCCTGTTTGATCTTCCCAAGATCATAGTCCCCTGCATGTGAGATCACACCCTTCTGCATCTTTTTTGCCATGGACATTGAATAATCCATCACCTCGATCAACTGACCATAGTTGGATGCATCCTCCGGGCAGTTCAGACAACAGATAGATGCCGACATCATGATTCCTGCCTGATTTTCACTGAACCACGGATGCCGGAACCGCTCATTGACACTCTTGGCAATCTCATCAATCTGATCCAGATCTTTATACACAATCATACAGAACTGATCTGCCCCTAACCGGAACACCGTTTTCGAATAATGCAGCCCTTCCATAAATGTGCCAACCTGCCGCAACAGATTGTCTCCATTTTCCACACCATATGTCTTGTTGATAAATTTAAAATCATCCATCGCAACAACAATGACGCCAAATGGCTTCTTGTTCAGGAAAAAGGTGTGCAGATATTCTCCCAGAAACCGACGGTTAAACTGTCTTGTAACTGTATCAATCACGTCATTCGGATTCTGCAGATAATAGTATAGTGACAAGCAGACCGTACTAATCCCGAGATTCAGGATTAACACATGCGTCGATAACTGTACGAATACTGCTGCCACAACAAACAACAGATGAAATATGATAACCGTCATCCTTGCAGTCAGCGCCCGGTTGCCCTGGTGAAGCACCACCACCGAACATGCAACAGTTGCGAGTATGGCAACGGCCACTAATACCAGTACGCCATACCCATATGTGTATTGATTTCCGTCCGCTTCATACACCCAGTTTAAGAAAGGATTTGATACAAGCACAAACACATCCACCGCCCCAAGCAGCGACAACATCCACTTCGCGTGCATCGTCTGCTTTGCATCAATATTCGCAATCTGTATCGCATAATACGCAAGCAACAACGGGGTTGCGTTCAACGCCAGATGCTGAAGCGTACTTGCTACCCAGAAGCCTGTCTGTCCTTCCGTGCCATATGTCTGTGCCAGTCTTATACTTACAATCTCCAGCCCAGTCGACGTAAACACAGTTGCCAAGGCAACCAAAAAGGTGCGATGACTGGCAAGCGGTATTCTTTTTTCATGAAAATACCATACAATTATGATCAAGAGCAAATAAATCGCTGCATAATCGTATGCGGCATCCCAATTCAACATAGTCTCTCACTCCTAATAAACACTGCCATCCAGCCATACATTTAAGTCTAATTCCTGCCCGATTCCAGCGATTGTTCCACTACCGGTATACTGCCATCCTGCATATAAATACGGAAAATCCGGCTGGTTTGCATAATGTGCAAGCCATAATTTATAATCACCAAGCCGCGTCATGTCCAGCTTCTGAACAAACCAGTTTCTATGAGAATAGATCATTGGCACATATCCCGCATTCTTCACAGTTTCACAGAATCCGACAACGCCATCCGTCCGCTCATCCACCGTGATATCTGCAGTTCTCGCTCCATCCGCATAGACTTCCTCTGTATCAATCACAACCGGCATATCCAATGTATAATCCGATGCAAGATCCAGCGCAAACTGTGCCTCCTCTACACCTTCCTCGTAATTCATTGCCTGACTATAAAAATACATTCCGACTTTGATTCCTGCTGCTTTCGCTGCCTCTATATGTGTCTGAAACATATCATCTGCCACAAGCTTTCCTTCGGAACCATATCCGCGATATCCAACACGGATAAACGCAATCGTAACGCCTGCCTGTTTTAAGGCATCCCAGTCAAGCTCTGACTGGTACGATGATATGTCTACCGCAAGCTCCGAAATTCTCGTTCCTTCGGCATTGTGATATGCCATTACCGTACTGTCTCCATCTTCCATATAAAAATCGTCCGTCTGGAAATCGTTTCGTGGCACTTCTTTTACAATCTTATAAAACTGGCAATTCGGAATATCTCCAACCAGTACATAACTTGCCTGTGCAAACTGCCAGAAATTCGCATAGATCATCTGTGCCTCCGCACCCGGCTGCAATGACCATGTATATCCATCTCTACCCACCAGAGCCGGTTTATGTCTCTTACTTTTTCCAATGTTAATTCCTATGATCAATCCAATCAATACGAGCACAACCGCAATTGCACCAACTAAAATCACATGCGGCCAGTTGATCTCATAATCTCTTTTTTTCTCATTCATATGTATTCCTCATCCGAATCCGTCAAAATAATGTTTCTGCTATCTAATTATATCACAGCTTTTCAGCCGACTCAATTGATGCGCATTTTTTTCGCGTATGTTTCACAATTTTTGTTCCGATCACACAGAACACGATTCCAAATAAGAGTATATAAATCAATTCGAACAGGGCGCCTGGCGTCCCAGAATTCCCTTTCAAATATTTTGATACCGCATCGTAATAAAATGTCTGTGTCACCGACAGTGCATTGTTCAGAAAATGCATCAGGATTCCAGGGAACAGACTCTCCGACTGTGCAGACAGATAACAGATTGCAAGTCCGATCACCACAGTCGTCGTTGACTGCACAACATTCATATGATAGAGGCCGAATATCACAGATACGAGTACGATTGCCTTTCCCTGTGTCATTCGCGCTTCAAACGAAGAATACAGAAATCCCCGGAACAAAAGCTCCTCGCACACGGCAGGAAGCAGCGCAACAATCAGAATACTTGCTCCATACCCCATCCGATAGATCTCATCCATCGATGTTGCCACCGCATCCGCACTGTTCGGGAACAGAACGCTTGTGATTGATGTTACGATTATGCCAAGTGCGATCGCACCGAGAATCAGGAAGGTTCCGCCCACCCAAAACCCAGGCCTGCAAAGACGGATCCGGAACGTCTTCTTCCAATCCTTCTTCGTATAAAGTGTCATTAAAACCGGCACGCCCGCCACGATTCCCTGCGTTGCAAAAAGTCCGGAAAGCATTCCTTTCGTACTTGCAAAGCCGCCCACATAAATCATTAGGACAAGCACGATCGGAAGTGCCAGACAGGCATCTCCAACCGATGGTACTCCGCCTTTACGCATATTGCTCCTCCGTTCGAAGATCTGTACATTTCCGGTTCCATCTCCGAACAGGATTGCCTCACTGTTATAGAGTTTTCCGAGCAGAAGCACCGCAATCACACCATAGGCAATGTTGCTAAACAGCACAATCGTGATCGTCGAGAAACTGAACTTAAATGCCAGCAGATCCCGGATCAGCAGGCAGATATTTGCGACCGGGACGAGTGCCATATTCCGGGTAAGCGATACGTTCGGCATAAATCCGACAAATGATGCGAACATCACAAGCAGCATAAGTGGTGTGATATAGTTGTTCGCCTCCTTATACGTCTTCGCAAATACGCAGAAGCACATGGAAAGTGCACTGATCAGCACAGCAAATGCAAGCACGCACAGTGCACAGACTAAAATCGCCGGAACAAACCGGGATATACGGATTCCCTGCTGCAGCGCCATTGTCTGTGCCGCAAGCTTATAGACATAGATTCCGATTCCGCCCATAGATAACACATTCAACAAAGCGGACGCGATTCCTATCGTTCCAACGGTCAGGAATTTGCTAAATATCAGTTCCTGATTCGTGACCGGAAGCGTCAATATCGTCTCCAGCGTTCCACGTTCCCGTTCTCCGGCTGTCGTATCGATTGCCGGGTACATCGTTCCCATCAGCAGACTCACAACAAGCATAAATGGCACGATTACGCCGAGCAGACTTCCAGTTGACTCCTCGGTCGTCGCACGATCATCGGCCTCCACCTGAATCGGATGCAGAACCGCATCCGGGTCTAAGCCCGCCTCAAGAAGGCTCTGATTCGTCAGGGAATCCGAGTATGCTTCAAGCACCTGACGCACCTTCTGTTCCGCATAGCTTGAATTCGTAACTGAGGACAGATACGCGATATTATATCCGGTTCCATCTTCATTTTCATATACGATTGCATTAATCTTTTCTCCCCGCAGGATCATCGAAATATCTGCATTCATGACATTCAGGTCACACAGCTTAAAATGCAGCGTGTCATCATCCGGTTGCAGAAACATCCGGACAAGCTCCGGATTCGTATCCATGAAATCAACCGCAATTTCATACGTCTGTGTATCCATCTGCGTTGTCACCTTCGACATCATGACCATACCACCGACAAACATCAGCGGATAGATGAGAATCGGCACGATCAGCATCATGATCACAGTTTTCTTATCCCGCAGAACGTCCAACATTTCCTTCTTATATAACTGTTTTATCACTCGAAAATTCATGCTTATTCCTCCATCTGTCCGGTCTGATCCTCGATTTCCTGCGCCATGAGTGTGCGAAATGCACTTCTCAGATTCTCACATCCGGTCTGTGCATAGATTTCATCCATTGTCCCCTGTGCGATTACACGTCCATGCGAGAGCATCATAATCCGGTCACAAAGCATCTCCGCTTCTTCCATATAGTGTGTGGAATATAAAACCGCTTTCCCGCGTGCCTTCTCCTTCTGCATAAAATCAATGATGGCACTGCTGCTCATGATATCGAGCCCCAGCGTTGGTTCATCAAAGATATACAGCTTCGGACTGTGGATCAGACACCGGGAGATAGACGCCCGCTGCGTCTGTCCGGTGGAAAGCTTCTCAATACGGTTATCTACAAAGTCCTGCAGAGAAAGTATCTCAATAATTTTCTCAATTCGTTGTTCGATTTCCTCCGTTGAAAGTCCATAGATATTCCCCGTGATCGTCAACAGCTCGCGGGTACTCAGCCGTCCATACAGCTTTGTATTGCCGGACAGATAGCCGATCTGTCTTTTAATATCGTTTTGCTTCGTCAGCAGATTTTTCTGCTCATCCTCATACCGGATTACCCCCTCCGTCGGCTGCATCAGACATCCAAGCATCCGGAGCAATGTTGTCTTTCCCGCACCGTTTGGTCCCAAAACGCCTACGATTTCTCCTTCCCGAACACGCAGGCTCACATGATTTACTGCCGAAAACACAACTTTCTTATGTTTCTTTTCATTTTTTTCGAAATTCTTAACCAGATTTTCTGCTTCTAACATAGCGGACTCCTTTCCGGCTTTCATTTTCACTATCCTGTCGGTATACAAAAAGAAAGGCTGTCTACCCCTGCAGACAGCCTTAATATTTATAGTTGATCTTATATTCTTCACTGCCAAGTTTGACATGTATGATTCTATGATTATAGCCAATCCGGTTATACCGACACAGCAATTTGGTAATCACACCAAGTTTCTTCGGTATTTCAAGATATCGAAAAATCGGTTGTTCCTCTATGATCCGGTAATCCGGTCTCCATGCGAAAAACACCTGTGCCGCATCATTCACCGAGAATTTTCTTTTTTTCCTCCGCTGTACAGTCTGGCTATGCTTACTCATATTCGCAGCCATATTCGCAACACTTGTAGACGCGGTAAAAATCAGATGGGCACCAGGAAATGTCAAACGTATTTTCTCAATCAAATCCCGGACCTCATTCTTACTCAGATATGAAAAACCATCGTCACAGACAAACAAGACCCCCTGGTTCTGCTTGCACTGTATCTCATCCAGCCACGAAAAATCCATCAGTCTCCGTCCGATTGTCTTTTCCCGCGGTCGCACACCATACATGGTCCTCCGTAACGACATGATATTATGCGAATCCAGACTATACCACTGAATCCTGCCATTATCCACCCTGCCAAACATATTATCCAGACGACATGCCATATGTATGACTGTTCCAAACGGAAATTCCTGCACAAATCTTCGAACAAGCGTATCACAGGCGCTTGCGTCTGCTGCCATACGGATATTCTGGTATTCGCTGATATGCGGGTTCAGTCTTGTGAAATCAAATTTGTGACTATATATAAACTTCTCTGCCCAATCATCCTTAAAATATTCCGGATATTTCTTTGACCAGTCAGACATCATCTTTAAAGGATAAATCGCCCGCAGAGACGTATCAAACGTTCCATTGATACAGTCAATCAAAAAGCCCTGTGCCTTCTTATATTCTTTTGTTCTATCATAGATCATGAAATCTTCGGCTTCTTCCTCGAATTCAAAGAACCGAATATTCGCACCCGCTTTTTTCGCTTTCTTATAAAATTCCCGGGCATAACAATGATACAGATCCTGCACACCCGAAAACAGCACAACATCGTCACAGATATCCGTCATATCTCCGTAATACGGGCTGGTATATTCTGTCTTGACCGCATAATCTCGCACCCAGTAAGAATTGAGGAATTCCTTGACGTGTTCGTTGTAAAATGTCCATTTCGAGCGTTTGGAAGACTCAATCAGCTCCTGTTCGAGTTCTTTATCAAAAAATTCTGTATCCATCATCGGAGACAGCAGAATCAATTGATCCGGTTTTCGAAATCCCTCGCGCCATGCAAGCATTGCAATGGATAGCGCAAGTCCTCCACCGGCGCCACATCCCATCAGAACAACACGTTCCACATCCTGTCCTTTCGTACAATTCCTGTATGTCGGCACGAGCATCTGGAACACTTCTTTACAGCAATGCTCCGGTGCAAGCGGATACATCGGCAGAAAAACTCCCGCATGACACGCCAGAGCCGTCTTCGCAAGGAATATCCATTCTGTCGGATTCATCGGAAAACATAATTTACTGGAATACAAATACATAATATATGTTCCGTTGAATCCCTGTTTTGGAACCAGCCGGTAGCAGATCCGCCCCTCTTCCCGCAATTCATCGATGTCAAACTGCTTCACAACAAACTGTGGAATTTTGATATCTGCTTTTCTTTTGCTCAGCTCCACCTGCCGCTTCAGATCTTCTGTGCGCATCTTATGAAATTTTATAGATACCGTTTTTCCCATAACTACGTTTATTGTATCAAACTTATGCTGTATGGGCAAGCTGTTTTCTGCTTGTTCGGTCAGAAGATGACCATGTTTTCCAGACAACAAAAAAGCATCCAACCTGGATGCTTTTTTACATATGAATGCGGAAGATGGGACTTGAACCCACACGGTATTGCTACCACAGGCACCTGAAGCCTGCGCGTCTGCCAATTCCGCCACTTCCGCGTACTGCGTTTCGTATCATATCATTTCTATCCACAAATGTCAACAAAAATTTCAACAAATTCGAAACGCCTTTTATTTTAAATTATTCTGCATCGGTAGATGACGCATCGTTTTCGGTTGCCGCAGGCAATTCTACAGTTGCATCACCGGCTGTTGCCTGTACACCCTTACCATTTTCCAGAATGAAATCTACAACCTTCTGTGCCAATGCATAATACACAAAATCCTCTGCTGTAAAGTCTTCTTTCATTTTATCTTCGTCTTCATAACCATAATACTCCATAACGGTCTTCTTATAGTCATCAACTTCTGTTTTGGAAACAGTAATGCCTTCCTTCTTGGCTACCGCACAGACTACAATTTTTTCTTTCATGTAATCCTCTGCTGTTTTCTGAATATACTCACGGAAGGAATCCTCATCCGAGAAACCAAATCTTGCTGTTACATAATCACCAAGGGAATATCCATAGCTGGATGCTGCCTTTTCCTGTTGCGCAATGCCCTCATCAATCAGATCCTGCATTTCCTGTTCCGGATATTCGTTGTAAGTCGTGGAATCGATCAAAACCTGCATAATTGCACTTTCATTCTGGCTCTTATCAGATTTTTCCTGCTGATCTACCAGATCTTTTCTGACAGATTCCTCATATTCGTCCACGGTAGCTGCATCTGTATAAGATGCGACAAATGCATCGTTATACTCCGGGAGTTCGCTGTCTGTCTTATAGTTCAGCGTAATCTTGAAGTCCGCTTCCTTTCCTTTCAACTCATCTTTTCCATAATCCTCAGGGAATGTTGCTTTAATATTGAATGTTTCACCGATCTTATGTCCTACAATTCCTTCTTCAAATCCCGGAATCATAGATCCGCTTCCGAGGGTCACATCATATCCTTTTCCTTCGGAATTACCACCTTCAAACTCTACACCATCAACACTTCCTACAAAGTCAATATTGACATTATCACCGTTTGCAACCGTTCCCTCTGTAACCTGCTTACTTGTTGCATACTGATTCAGTAACGACTGGATCTTCGCATCAACATCTGCATCTGTCACAGTTGTCTTTGTCTCCTCATATTCCAGCCCTTTATACTCCGGCAGATCACAATATGCGGCGTATTTGTCGATCATGCTCTGCTGATCCACACCATCTACTTTTTTTCCACATCCGGTAAGCATCGTCATACCTAGTGCAAGACTCAGCACATACCCAAGTGTTCTAAACTGCTTCTTCATAATACTACATATCCCTTCTATCTCTACATATATAACTACTGGATTTACACTTAAATCCCTAGCATTTATACCATATTTTTATAAAAATGAAAAGCTTATTTTCTTATTTCACAAAGAAATCACACCCGAAACACATTTTTTCACGGTCTTTCACATCCGGAATTTGGCTTGAATACGCGGTTTTCCGACATTTTAGGTGTCCAAAAAATCGCAATATCTAGTTTTTGTGTAATTTTTCGACACTAGATTTAGTGTTTTCATGTTTACAAAGCACAAGTCTGATGGTATAATGTGAAACCGTATTCACGTTTTTTATTTGGATACCAAAGAAATACACTGCACAGATAGTTTTAGGAGAGGGTTTATGAAAGTTATCAAACGAGATGGTCATACAGTGACCTATGACCGCAGCAAGATCATCACTGCCATCAAAAAGGCAAATGCTGAGGTTGAACCATGTGAAAAAGTTTCAGATGAAAAGATTGAAGAGATTGTGGAAAGCATCGAGAGTAAGAATCGTCCACGTATGCTCGTCGAAGATATCCAGGATATTATCGAGCAAAAGCTGATGGCCGACGGCAAGTTCGTTCTTGCCAAAACTTACATCATCTATCGTTACTCCCGTGAGCTCGTCCGAAAAGCAAACACAACAGATGATTCCATCCTGAGTCTGATCAAAAACCGTAACAAGGACGTTATGGAAGAAAATTCAAACAAGAACGCAACCGTTGCTTCTACGCAGCGTGATCTGATTGCCGGGGAAGTATCCAAGGATCTGACACGTCGTGTTCTGCTTCCTGAGAAGATTTCCAAGGCACACGATGAGGGTGTGCTGCATTTCCATGACGCGGATTATTTCTTACAGCCGATTTTCAACTGCTGTCTGATCAACATCGGCGATATGCTTGACAATGGCACCGTAATGAACGGCAAGCTCATCGAAAGCCCAAAGAGCTTTCAGGTAGCATGTACGGTTATGACACAGATCATTTCCTCCGTTGCCAGCAGCCAGTACGGCGGACAGTCCGTAGACATCCGTCATCTCGGCAAATATCTTCGCAAGAGCTACAATAAGTATAAGAATAAATTAATTGAAGAGTTCGGGGATAAGATTGACGATACGATTTTAGAGCAGATGGCCCAGGACCGCCTGCAGGATGAGCTTCGTTCCGGCGTTCAGACAATCCAGTACCAGATTAATACATTGATGACAACAAATGGTCAGTCGCCATTCGTAACTTTATTCCTGAATCTTGATCCAAACGATGAGTATATCGAGGAAAATGCAATTATCATCGAGGAGATACTACGGCAGCGTCTTGAAGGCATCAAGAACGAGAAGGGCGTCTATGTAACACCTGCATTTCCGAAGCTTATTTATGTATTGGATGAACACAACTGCTTAAAGGGCGGCAAATACGACCACATTACAAAATTAGCTGTAAAATGTTCTGCCAAGCGTCTCTATCCGGATTACATTTCCGCAAAAAAGATGCGTGAAAACTACGAAGGAAATGTATTCTCCTGCATGGGATGCCGTTCGTTCCTGTCTCCATGGAAGGATGAAAACGGAAATTATAAATGGGAAGGTCGTTTCAACCAGGGTGTTGTATCCCTGAATCTTCCACAGATTGGTATTTTAGCGAAAGGCAATGAAGAAAAGTTCTGGAGCATGCTTGATGAACGTCTGGAACTGTGCTACGAAGCCCTGATGTGCAGACATCATGCATTGCTTGGTGTAACATCTGACGTCAGCCCGGTACACTGGCAGTATGGCGCGATTGCCCGTCTGAAGAAAGGCGAAAAGATTGATCCTTTATTGAAGGATGGTTACTCTACTATCTCGCTCGGCTACATCGGCTTGTACGAAGTAACCAAGCTTATGACCGGGAAGAGTCATACAGAACCGGGCGGTGAAGAGTTCGCTCTTCGTGTGATGAACCGTCTCCGCAGAGCCTGTGACGAATGGAAAGAAGAGACCGGTCTTGGATTCGGTCTTTATGGTACTCCTGCCGAGAGTCTCTGCTATCGTTTTGCAAGAATTGACCAAGAGCGTTTCGGAACAATTGAAGATGTCACAGATAAAGGTTATTACACAAACTCTTATCATGTAGATGTACGGGAAAAGATTGATGCTTTCAGCAAGTTCCGCTTCGAGAGCCAGTTCCAGACAATCTCCTCCGGTGGAGCAATCTCTTATGTAGAGATTCCAAACATGCGTCACAATTTAGAGGCGCTTGAAGAGATCGTCCGTTTTATCTATGACAATATCCAGTATGCGGAGTTCAATACCAAGTCCGATTACTGTCATGTCTGCGATTATGATGGTGAAATCATAATCAACGATGACAACGAATGGGAATGCCCACAATGCGGCAACAAAGATCATTCCAAGATGAATGTAACCCGTCGTACATGCGGTTATCTCGGTGAAAACTTCTGGAATGTCGGTAAGACGAAAGAGATTAAAGCACGTGTACTTCATTTGTAAATTATCAAGGGGTTAGAAGATAGATATGAATTATGCAGATATCAAGCGCATTGATGTAGCAAACGGACTCGGTGTACGAGTTTCTTTGTTCGTGTCCGGCTGCTCACACCATTGCAAAGGCTGTTTTAACGAAGAAACATGGGATTTCAATTATGGAAAGCCATTTACGGAAGCAGAAATCGAGCAAATCCTAAATGATGTGAAACCTGATTATATCAAGGGGCTGTCGCTGCTCGGCGGCGAGCCTTTTGAATATGTCAATCAACAAGGACTGCTCCCATTGCTCCGCAGATTCAAGTCTCTGTACCCACAAAAAGATGTGTGGTGCTACACGGGCTATGATTTTGAAAAAGATATTCAGGAAAAAATGATGGTAATGTGGCCGGAGACACGTGAACTGCTCGGCTATATTGATATTCTTGTAGATGGAGAATTCGAGATGGATAAAAAAGATTTATCGCTCCGGTTCCGCGGTTCCTCCAACCAGAGAATCATCGATGTTAAACGTTCTCTCGCAGAAAACAAACTATGTCTCAAGGAGGAATTTTACCAATGATAACCCATATACAAGTACCAGTAAAGAAACTACACCCAGACGCAGTTCTGCCTACGTACGGTTCTGCAAATGCTGCGGGTGCAGATTTATATGCATGCATAGATGCCCCTCTCACACTTGCGCCACATGAAACTGTAATGGTGCATACCGGACTTGCCATGGAAATTCCTGAAGGCTATGCCGGGCTTGTCTATGCAAGAAGCGGATTGGCATCCAAACGCAATCTGGCACCGGCAAACAAAGTTGGAGTTGTAGATTCCGATTATCGTGGCGAATTTATGGTCGCACTTCATAATCACGGAAATGAACCACAGACCATTGATCCACAGGAAAGAATTGCCCAACTTGTCATCACGCCTTATATTGTCGGCGATTTTGCTGTTGTGAATGAGTTAAATGAAACCGCGCGCGGTGCCGGTGGATTTGGTTCTACCGGTCGTTAAATATTATCCTATAGGAGCAGGTTGTCAAAACTTCCGGTTATCCATGGCTGCCTGCTCTATTTTTTTCTGATAAGAAAGTTCTTTCTGACGGTCTGCCGTCACATCCCGTATTGCCCATACAACAGCTTTTACATTTCCATTTTCATCCCATTGCTGTGGGGTAAGAATCGAATACGACCATGTACCACCATCGTCCTCCGAAACATACGGTATATAATCTTTTTCTGCAAATCGGCTTTCCATACTTTCGAGATCCACAAATTTCCGATACCCATCCTGATATTCTGAAGATACAAAACTCTGAATATAACGCTCCAGCATATTTCCGGCTGTCTCTTCTTTTTGTAATATGGCGCCGACTTCTCCCGGCATCCGGATTGCCTCCCACTCACCCGTATCCAGATGAATCAACACATTCAGCTTATAGATACGACTGATTGCCTTAATAATCCGAAACTGCTTCTGTAACTCCCGCATCGTACTCTGTGCAGAACAGTTACGCAAAAAGGCAAGAATCAACAGAAAGAAAATATAAATAGCGGTGCTAAACGCAAACATCGTCGTCCGCGTTGCAAACACCTGTCCAGATGGGTACATAACATAAATCGTGTATTTTTTATATACATCCTGTTCCCCATACCAATGTTTTCCTTCATAATCCAACCGCGTAAGTTTTCCATCTGCCCATGACTTCGAATCTGTAATCGTGATTGAACAATCTGCTGCCAACTGTCCCTGCACATGCAGCCGATTGTTATTCAACACGACTTTTCCGTCTGTAATAACAACTATTCCATCCATTTTAAACAGATATCCGGAAAGCATGCCATCAATGGATATATCATTTTCCCCGATTGGGGCAATCACAACTTCGTGATAGCAGAGAATCAAGCCATCTTGTTTTTCGCGGGAAACGACCGCCAGATTATACTTCTTGCCATCTATCTCAGCCTGCTCCATATACACCTTCTGTGGGAATTTCAAAATCTGGGCAATTGGCTCATTCTTGAGTCTGTCCTGAAACAACACGGCTGCCTGTTCCCCACATGTCTGAACAATCTTTCCTCTCCCATCCGTTACAACAACGCCTGTCAGATTCTCATCCTCAACATAGGCCTCCAATATATCATTGCAAATTGCAACCCCATGTGCCTCATACAATGCGATAGATCTGGCTTTTTCCTGCAGACTCATCAAATCCTTCGACTGTTGATCATTCACATACACATCATACCTGTCACATGTTGCACGCGCATATGCAAGTGTCTCCTCCGCCACCTTCTGTACATTTCTTTTATCTAACCTGGTCTGAAACAAAAAAATAAATGCTAACAATAAAATTCCCGCCAAATACGGAAGCCATTTTATTACAGCATTTTTCTTTTTCCTTATTTTCACCATCGTTTATCTCCCCCTATGATATACTAGGTATTTTTCTTTTGTCCCCGCACCAATTATATTCTATGTTTTACGCTCTGTCTAGTCGTATTTTGCAAAAATAAAAAGTACAGATGTTATACAAGGATTATACAAAAACAATGTTTCCCCTGAAGGTTTCACTCCAGGGGAAAACAATCATTTACTCCAAATTCAGTTTATGTTTGCAGGTAAGTGTTGTAGCCACGGAAAGTACCGCAATTCCGACAATCTCTATGATCGTAACCGTCACAAGCACAACCAGATACTGCTTTGCCGTCGATGAGATCTGCTCCAGAAATAAGTCAATATCCTGCTTTGACAGAATCTCATTGAACACAACAACAAGTATGCCGCATATCATCTGGATCAGAGCAAAAAACACAACTGACCATATGCGTTCCCATTTTGTGAATGCATGGCCAAATGCATAGGCGGCGTTGATCGTCCAGATATTGCACATCACGCCGAGCCACATCATAAGAAGTGCCAATACGCCATCCAGCACAATCAGACTCCGATCCACTATCATCCCGGACATCGAAAGGAATTGCTGTATGAACCCTACGAAATCACTGAACACCTCGAAATTCCCGGTTGCGACGCAGATAGCAAGCCCATAAACAGCAGCCATCCAGGCAATCATCACCAGATCACAGATAAGTCTCGCGCCGATGAGTGTGGATGTCTTTACCGGCAGGGTATGGGTGAGATACCCCTGATCCTTGAAGAAACGATTCCTAAAATCAAGGCATGGAAGCAGTACGACCATCACAATCACGGCAAACATTACCAGAGCAAACATCACATCTACAAGTTTTACAAATACGGCAAATGCAGTCGTACCAACCACGTTATATAATTTATCCAGTCCGAGCACGATAACCGCAAAAAGCATCACACCGGCAGATATCATTCCGACTAATCCGGAACGGTTTACAAATTCATTTTTAATACATTTTCCTAGCATCGAAATACCTCCCTGAATATCGCATCAATTGACTGTCCTTTTTCTGCCCGCAATGCATCCGCATCCTTCTGACAGAGAATCTCGCCCTCCCTGATGAAGATGACTTCATCCAATATGTTCTCGATATCCGAGATCAGATGTGTGGACAGCAGGATCGTCGCTTTCTCATCATAGTTTGTAAGGATCGTCTGCATGATATAGTCTCTGGCTGCCGGATCGACACCTGCGATCGGCTCATCTAAGACATACAGTCTTGCCCGGCGGCTCATCACCATAATCAACTGTACCTTCTCTTTGTTACCCTTCGACAGCTTCTTCAAGGTCATATTCGGATCGATGTTCAAAAGCTTCATCATATCATACGCACGTGTCTCATCGAAATCCGCATAAAAATCTTTGAACATATTGACAAGCTGACGGATCTTTAAGTACTCATTGAAATATGTCCGCTCCGGCAGATATGAAACAACCGCCTTTGATTCCGGTCCAACCTCGTGTCCGCAGATGCGGATACTTCCTTTCTCCGGCTGCAGCAGACCAACCAGCATCTTAATGAGTGTCGTCTTACCACTTCCGTTCGGTCCCAGCAGGCCGATGATCTTTCCTTCCGGTAATTCCAGGTTCAGGTTCTCAAATACAGTTTTCGAGATCCCGTATCCTTTCTTCACACCGGATATTTCTACTAAATTACTCATGTGCTCCCTCCTCACTTAAATATCCTTTCAATACTGTTACAATCTCACCGTCTGCATATCCAAGTGTTCGCATGCTATCCACAAACGCCTGTATATGCTTCTGACTCAGTTCCTCTCGCATACTCGTTCCTCCTGCTCTTGGTTCTGCTACGAATCGCCCTGCCGTGCGCTGGGAATAGAGCACGCCTTCGCGTTCTAACTCCGAAAGTGCTTTCTGCATCGTATTCGGATTCACACCTGCGGTCACCGCAAGCTCCCGTACCGCCGGTACCTGATCGCCCGGTTTCAAGGTGCCCTGTGCGATCTGCATCTTTATCGCGTCCACGATCTGCAGATAGATCGGGGATTCATTGTTGAACTTCCACGCCAATCTTTGTTCCTCCTTTTTGTATTACTGTATTATCTGAATAGTACAATAATACAGTAGTACGGTTTTGTCAAGTATTTTTTTCAAACTAAAAAAACCGGAATGATTAACGCATCATTCCGGAAATCTCCCCCGCATCCATCTCGTATACCCTGTCGCATAATATTTCAATATCCTCTTTATTATGACTTGCCAGCAGCATCGTAACTCCCTGCTTCTTCAAATCCAATAAAAGCTTGCGTATATCTTCAACTCCATGTGCATCTAATCCATTCATCGGCTCATCAAAGATTAAAATATGAGGATTTTCCATAATTGCCTGCGCAATTGCCAATCGTTGCTTCATCCCCATCGAATATTTTTTTACATGATCTTTCAATTCAGGATCTAATCCAACCTTTTTTATTACTTCTTCAATATACGTTGTATTTTTTTTATTCCGTATTTCATACAAAAGCTCCAGGTTTTTCTTTCCATTATACCGTTCTAAGAATGCGGGATTTTCAATAATAATACCGATATTCTGCAATATCTCTTCATCCTTCTTCTTTCTTCCGTCTACATAGATTTCCCCCTCATCCAGACAATATAGTCCACATATACATTTAAACAAAACTGTTTTCCCACATCCGTTTCTTCCAACGATTCCAACACATTCTCCCTGTTCACAGGTGATTGATACATGATCCAAAACCTTATGGTTCTTAAAACTTTTACAAGCGTTTTTTACCTGTATTACCGTCATATTTTTTACTCCTCCACAGTCCAATCAAAATCTCGATTTTTTATTACAATGCAATCTACACATATACAAATGATTGCACCAACCAAACACGCTGCTATTTTATAAACCAAATTTGGCACACTTACAGAACGAACAATATATCCCGGTGATATCCACGAAAATGGAGATACATAATATACCCATCCATAAATATTACTCGAATTATAAGTTATTATTGGCATAATCGCAAAGAAACTTCCCACCAGTACTGCAGCCATCCTACTTATCAACAAACTGAATGTAAACATAATATGACCTACTAAATTAACTGCAAGAATTCCCATACCTATCCCATATAAGGCGCTCATCCAAGGAGAATATTTTTGCAAAACACTCATTTCAAAGCCAGCTATATCTGCTGATATTGTACCGTAAGACAAAGACATCGTGATTCGGTCCCATTGATTCGCAAATGATAATCGCGGAAATAACCGAATTACTTCTATTAAATAATTATATATAACCAAGAAGCTCGCCAAATTCGATATCATTATTTCCTGTGAAAAGAGCCATTTATATCGTCCACACCTCACTATATTATACATCTCTTTTTGGTTCATAAATGGTGCATCGGAATACATATACAGAACACAAAATCCAAAAATCATAATAAACGTTAAATTTCCGCATATAAGAGAAAAAATAAAAGGATATACGTTTTCTTTATACTGTTTTGCATATTCGTAAAACGTTTTCAAAATAGTATCTTGAAAAACTAACTGTATTAAGCTGATCACAAGCATACGCGATGAAAATATTTTAGATATTGTATTATTTCTAATGTATTTACCATATTGTATTCTTTTATTCATATCGCACCATCCTCTTAATACGAAAATATATTAATATTGATAATATCAAATACATTAGCACTGCTGTTATCAACGCCCATAAGAAAATATGATTTCCTAACCAGTTGTAATTATAAAAACAATTAAAGAGAGCATATATTCCGTATTCATAACCTACAATTCCATTCAAATATTTATACATTGTATATAAACATATTACAGGTAAAATCATAACCATCATTCTATTTTTAATAAAAAGTGATAATAACGCTGCAGCAAGTGCAACCACCCCACTTAAAAGCCCCATCTGCAACCCCGCAATACAATAAAACATCATATCGTGGTGCCTTTCCAACAGAGGCCACAATTCTAAATTGCAAAAACCTATCCCATTTAACTCATATGGCTTTATTACCAAATCATAAGAAATCCACTCCTCTCCAAAACTCTTTAAGCCAGCCACAAATAAAACAAACGAAATAAAAATCACACTTATCGTAGATATGCATATAAATAAAATTTTGCTAAATACATATTTCTTCAATTCCGCCCTTATCAAAACCTGATAGACTGTTTTTCTCTCAGAATCTTCTGCAAATACATATGCGTACGGCATAATTGCCATTGCAAATACAATCATATATTCACATCTAGACAATATATCCTCCATGATAGAAAACACACCGGTTCCCTTATCCTTTCGTTCCAGTACAATCAAAGCCATAATTATCAAAGATAAAAAAATACTTAAAACAAATTGTTTTCCAAATGCTCTTTTTAAATCATGTTTAATCATAAATTGTAAACACCTCTCCTGTTACCGCATTGATATCCAATTGGTCACACCGAAAATTCCCATCCGGATATGTTTCATAGGTTTTAAATATCCAAACTGGTGTTACTGTTCCATCTTCTGTCACGTAATTATACAATGTTGCGCGATATATCTCATATGTATTGTCTGTAAGTAATGCATCATAGTATCTGAAAACCACATCTGCAATCTCTTTAAACTGTTTGAGTTTAACAGTTTCTCCCTTTACATCAAAGTTATAAAGTCTGCTTGCCTCTATTCGCAGATCATGCCATCCGTTCTCCGTATAATACGCCACAATTGGTGCATTGCCCGCATACTCTATTGAATAATTAGCTTCCCTTGAATATACCGGAAGTCCTTGTAACTGTTGCCACATACAAATATAGTATCCATCATCCTCACTTGTATATATATCAGCTTCTTCTCCTTTTTCTTCTTGTTCACTAACCACACGATTTTCATTTAATGTATCTGCATCAACGCAATATACTGTTTGCATCGTGTCATTTACACCTGTATAAAGACTTGTGATTTCTTTTAACTCTGAAACCGTTTCTTCCTGTGATGCAAAAGCAAAATTTATATTTTTCTTATATAGATTCCCATTGTACCCCTCATCTTCTCCTCCTAAATTCAAAGCATCTGTGATATAGTTTGTCGGCATCATATAAATAACCTCAGACCACGAACCACATGTACCAACAATAAGTTCTGCTCCATTATCCAGCACATAATCATATTCATTTTTTTCAAAATCCTGTTTTGACACATTCAATTTTCCGGGAACTGAAGTTTTTTTATCGTCATCCCATTCCCATATCTCTGTCTCTATAACTTCATTATCTTGTATCAAACAATCTCTTATTCCGGCATAATCAAAATCTATCTGGCTTGCTGTCACAGATGTAAGCGCCGGAGATTCCGGCGCTAACACATCACAAGAGAAGACTACTTTTCCCTCAGTTGTTTCATATCTGTCAGGAAATACAACTTTTTCTGCATCCGTAGAAGTTTGCTCACTTATACCACCACTTATATCCTGATGCTCCATTCTTCTACCACATGCAGAAAATAAAAAAATGATTATTCCAACCACTGCAATATATCGTTTTTTAGTTATTCTTCCCATATCACTTTTCTACGGTGTATACCGCCCTTTCGTGTATTTTTGTAAGCGCTTACAATATCTATACAACCATACATACCCCTGTTTTTCAATGTTTGCTTCGTGAAACGGAAGTTTTATTCGTGAAACGGAAGTTTTTATTCATTTTGAGCACTTTCCAAAATGATACTTACTGTAAATATATTATTTCCATCCTGTACCTCTATTTCCCCATCATATTTTTCTACGATCTCTTTCACATTTTTAAGACCGTATCCATGCCACCCTTCTTCCTTTACACATTCCCCGCCCTGTGTATATGGATTCCTTATATCGATACAAATCAGACTTTCTTTTCTTCCGATTTTCAGTCCGATTTCTTTCCTATCCGTATCTAATTTTTGTACAGCCTCCTTCGCATTCTCCAGAAGATTCGATATCAGTAAACACAAATCCAAATCATCAATTCCAATCTGTTGCGGTATTTTCCCACTGTAATTCAATGTGATTTCATTTCGTTCGAGTTCTGCTCCCAATACGCCATCGATCACGGCATCGACAATTCGATTTTGCGAATAGATAATTTTATTTTTTGTTCCCTCTGACTTTTTCCATTTTTGAATAAACGCCAGCGTTTTTTCATATTCTCCCTCTTTCATCATGACCTCGACGGTCTGTAACATATGATGCATATCATGCTGTCTGGCTCTTGTCTGTTCATTCTTCTCATACAATCTTGTATAATAATTCTTTGTAAGTTCCTGTTCTCTTCTGTATATTGCAATCTGCTGCTTCTGCAAATCCCTTATCTGTTCAGACTTATGAATATATAAGAAATATAACGCCATACAAAACGAGGAACCCAGCATGACAATAATCACATATGTATTTTCTGCACGCACATTATTTCTGACACCATCTCCCAATACATATGCCACAAATGCTATTTGCAAAGCAACCAGAAGTTCAACGAGCAGTGCAAATATGAATGTCGGTATTGTAACCGTAACCGTTTTTCTGTTTTTTCTTAATAAATAGGCTATCAACGCCAAAAGAACACATTCCACGGCTATATTTATCATATCTAACGATGGATTCTCATAAAAACTATCGATCCTTATTGCAAAACAATTAAAACCTACTAATGCTATAACGACACCCAATGTTTCAACTAACAGATATGCAAGTATCGTTTTCCGTGTGCAATCCGCCGTTTTCAAATCCATTACCAGACAGGCACAAAACAAATGCAAAATCGGAGATATATCTGCCTCATTATAAGTCATTGCCACATATTCCAGCCATGTCTCTATAAGCAGCACGCACGCACATATTACGATACGAAAAATCCATCCTCGTTGCTTCCACCTCGTCCTGCTGCCAAACACAATCTGCATAACCAAAACGATACATGTAAACTTGATACATAAAACCAAAAAGTGAAGCACAAAATTCAAAGAATCACCACCTGTTTTCTTATATATGCATAGTAAGCAGTCCGGAATTGGCGTACCTTCCCCTTCGGAATTTTAAAACATTTGTCATCCGTCATATATACCATATCCCTGTCTATCTTTTTTACATTGCCGTAATTTAATATTACGTTTCTTGCCACTCGGCAAAACTGATCCTCCGGTAATATCTCCTGCCAGTGTGAAAGCGTATATCCTGACAACAAATAATCGGTCTTTATATCCCCCGGCTGTCTGTAATACACCTCACTGTATTTATCAGACGCCTGTATATACATCACATATTTTTGTTCCAGCCTCCTAGTTTCGCCATTCTGCTGTATTTCCAGCACATTTGATAACTCCTGTTCATACTTCGATATAATCTCAGCAAGTCGTGTCTCATAATTATCTTTATTCAAAAAAGCAACTACATTTCTTCCAAAAGCCTCCTGCATCATCTCTCTATGAGAAGTCAGATATACGATATCTATGTGCATCTTGTTTTGCTGTAACCGCTTTCGGATTTCTAATCCCGACTCCTCCGGCATCTCTATATCTAAAATCAGCAGATCCGGTATGATTCCCCGATAAATATTTTGCAGTAAATTTTCCGGACTTGTATATGAAAAAACCTCCGTCTTTGGCTGCACGATCTTCCTGCAATAACAATACACCTTATCTAATATGTTCCGTTCGTCATCACAAATTGCTATTATCATATGTTCTCCTTTTTCACAATAAAAAACACAACGAAAAGTATTATCACATACTTTTCGTTGTGCCTGTTTTTCTTTGTGTCTCCCTAAGTATGCATTCCCCATATGCATTTTACGATTTTATTTTTCAATTGTCTCATTCACGATGCTGTCATACACGTCCATATCTACACTGTCCGGGTACTTGAACACCGGATCAATCTGTGCCTGCCATTTCGTAAGCGTATCCGATAACGCTTCCTGTACCTGCTGATTATAAATCACGATTTTCTGCTCATTCGTTTTCGTCTGATCGGTCAGAGCGATCATCTGGAATACATGATAGCCATACTGTGTCTCCACAACCGTGCTGTACTGTCCGTTCTCCATACTGTAGAGCAGATCATACACATCCTGTCCGTAAGTTTCCAGAATCTGTGACGGACTCATCGTCTGCATCTTCGCCTCATTCAACTGATAATACTCTGCCAGCCTCCCGATAGCTGCACCTGCGAAGTCTCTTAAGTCTGTCGCAGCCAATGTTGCACACGCCTGAAGCGCATTTCGATACTGCTGATCCTTCTGTTCCTCTGTATAAGGTGTCACTACCCCATTTTCATCCATGCTGTAACACTCAAAATACATGTCGTAGAACGTCGTCATCCGCGCTTCTTCATCGGAGATTTCAATCTTCCGGTCATCCAGGATCTTCGCCTCCACCTTCGATGCGATTGCATTTTCCTGCATCACTTTCTCTGCCTTCTCCTTTGTGATTTCCATACTTTGCAACTGTTCGTCGGTCAGCCCCTCACAGAAATCGTCCGCTTTCCGATTCAATTCAGATAATTCTTCATCACTTAATACAATTCCAAGCTCATCGGCATGTGCACACAACGTCTTGACACGTACGATCTCATTTACCACTTCCTCACGCGTCAGGTTCTCCATAGAAGCACCTTCTCCGCCATCCGGAAGCACCGTCTGCCATACATCACTGCCATACTGCAGTTCATACCGTTCGCGCACCGTTTCAATATAAATATAGATTTCACCTTTAGTAACTAAGTTGTTTCCATACTGAAATACCAGTGTTCCATTGCTCGTCTGCTCCGGTTCTTCCTTTTTCTCTCCACAGCCGGAAAGCATCGGCACCATCAGGCAGATACACAACAATATTGCAATTAATTTTCGATAACGTCTATTATGCTTCATGGTTCACATCCTCCGTGTTATACAATGTGCGGATATCCTCAATTACCTTCTCACAGGAAGATACCATCTCCTCCTCGATCAGCTTCGACATACGGATACGGAAATATGTCTGTTTGCCCGCGGTAAGCCGCAATGTGTTCTTATACCGTTTCAGCAACGGGTTGACTCGCTCCGCCTGCACAGGTGCCTGTGGCAGCATGTAAAATCGTACCTCATCGCCCACATATTTGATATCCGTAATATAAACCTCATGCGCAATTGCTTTCAGATATGCCACATCAAGCAGGCGGAAGAACGGCTTTGGTGGTTCACCAAATCGGTCACGCACCTCTTCTAAGATGGCATCATTATCCTCGCGGTTCGCACATTTCGAGATTCGCTTATATAAATCCAGCTTCACATATTCATTCTTCACATAGCTGTCCGGAATATAGGCATTGAGCGGAAGCTCCACATTCGTCACAAACTCCTCGCGCACCGTCTCACCAGACAGACGCCGGATTGCATCATTCAGCATCTGGCAATACAAATCATAACCAACTGCTTCGATATTTCCAGATTGTTCCTGTCCAAGCAAATTTCCGGCTCCACGAATCTCCAGATCCTTCATTGCTATCTTATACCCTGAGCCAAGATCTGTAAACTCCCGGATTGCTTTCAGACGTTTCTCCGCGACTTCTTTTATCATCTTGTCACGTTTATAGAGCAGGAATGCATAGGCACTCCGGTTGGAACGTCCAACACGTCCACGCAGCTGATAAAGCTGGGACAGACCAAACCGATCTGCATCATGTATGATGATCGTATTGACATTTGGAATATCCAGCCCGGTCTCGATAATGGTCGTCGACACAAGTACATCAATCTCACCCTTGATGAACCGGCGCATCATCGCTTCAAGTTCCCGTTCCGGCATCTTACCATGCGCAAATTCAATGACTGCATCCGGTAATACCTGACGAAGCTGACCCGTAATATCCGCAATCGTCTCCACCCGGTTATACACATAATATACCTGCCCATTCCGCGCAAGCTCCCGGTTGATTGCCTCTTTTACAAACTCCAGATCATACTCCATGATATAAGTCTGTATCGGAAGCCGGTCAACCGGAGGTTCTTCCAACAAACTAATATCACGCAAACCAACCAGACTCATATGCAGCGTTCGCGGAATCGGAGTTGCCGTCAATGTCAGCACATCTACATTTTTCTTCATCTGCTTGATCTGTTCCTTATGTTTGACACCAAACCGCTGTTCCTCGTCAATAATCAGCAGTCCAAGATTCTTAAATACAATATCTTTGGATAGCAGTCGATGGGTACCGATCACGATATCTACCATGCCGGACTTCATCTGCTCCAATGTCTCTTTGACTTCCTTCGGTGTACAAAACCGTGACAGCATCCGAATATTAATCGGATAATTCTTCATACGCTCACAGAACGTATTATAATGCTGCTCAGCCAAGATCGTCGTTGGTACGAGATATGCCACCTGCCGGTTATCCTGCACTGCCTTAAATGCCGCCCGGATGGCAACTTCTGTCTTTCCGAATCCAACATCCCCACAGACAAGTCGATCCATGATCTTGCCGCTCTCCATATCTTGTTTCGTATCGTCAATGGCTTTCTGCTGGTCCAATGTCTCCTCATACGGGAACATCTCTTCAAACTCCCGCTGCCATACGGTATCTTCAGAATATTTGTAGCCCTGTGTACTCGAACGGATCGCATACAACTCGATTAGTTCTTTGGCGATATCTTCCACATGTCCCTTGACACGCGTGCGCACCTTCTCCCATTCCGGTCCGCCAAGCTTGTTCAGTTTGACACGCGCACCATCTTTGCCCGATAATTTTCCAATCCGGTCAAGCTGTTCCACAGGTACGAACAATTTACTTCCTTTGGCATATTCGATACTGATGTAATCCTTCGTGCGTCCATCTGTCACAACCTTATCGATACCACGGTAGATTCCGACACCATGATTCTGGTGTACCACATAGTCACCCACCGATAAGTCAGAGAAGCCAGCAATTTTTTCTCCTGCATACTTCGGCAGTTTCTTCCTCTTTTTCAATTCCTTCGATGTAAATATATCACCCTCTGCAATCACAAGCAGGTGACATTCCGGAATCTCAAATCCGGTCTCCATACGGCCAACACTGATCCGCACCTCACCCGGTTTTAACGGCTGTTCCCGATTCTCCGTAAAATATGCCATGATATCATTATCCTGCAGATTTTTTGCGATACGTCTTCCACGCGTTGCTGACGGTGACAGAATCAATATACGGTAACTTTTCTTTTTGTATTTCTCAATATCCTTCATCAGATCCTCGAAGCTGTTGTTGTAACTTACAAGACCCTTTGCGTCAATCTGAAATGCATATTGTTCTTTCCATGCCGGCTGTTTTTTATAAAGTTCAGACAAAAGCACCGGCGCACGGTTCACGAGTCTTGCGATCGTCGCCTTCGCACCATAGAGTACATCTGCCTGCGTCGGTAAAACATATCCACCCTCCAGGCGTCCTTCCATTGACATTCCAAATTGTGTTTCGTAGGCACCGGCGCGCTGTCCTACCCGTTCCGGTTCATCGATAAAAATATCTGTATTCTCCGGAAAATAATCAAGAAATGACACCGTATCGTCATAAAAATATTCCACCATACTGTCTAAGCCCATCGTAGAGTTAAACTCTTTCAACTCCTCCAACACAGATGCAACCATCTTATTCAGGCGGGCATACTGTTCTGTATGAAACTGTTCTTTCAGAAGCTTTGCCTGTGCTTTATGTTCCTTCTCCAGCTTCGCAATACCTTTGCTGATGCGTACATCATCCAACACCATTTCAGAAGACGGGTAGATGACAAACTCTTCCACACGCTCCATGGAACGCTGGCTTTCCACATCAAAGCTTCGAATACTGTCAATCTCATCCCCCCACAACTCAACACGATAAGGGCACTCTTCTGTCAGAGAGAATATATCAATAATTCCTCCCCTGACAGAAAACTGCCCCGGTGTTTCTACAATTGAAGTTTTTTCATATCCAAGTGTTGTGAGTTTTCTGGAAAATACATCGAGCTGCAAGGTATCACCGACCTTAATCGTCAATATATTTTCTATGATATGGGAAATTGCCGGAATCTTATCCATCAATCCCTCGATTGTTGTAACCACTGTACATGGACGGCCTTCTGCAATCTTCTTGAAGATCTCCAGCCGTTCCTGAACCGTATTATTGCTATGAATATCGGCGGAATAAAAAAGCGCGTCCTTCGCCGGATAATAAAAGGTCTGACGGCTATAAAACCGATAGTCCTCTACTAATTCCCTTGCGCGCCGCTCCTCAAACGTCACAATCAGTCGAAATCTTTTTTCATCTGACAATGCTTCCATTAAAAGTGGGGTGATACGGCGATCCATCCCCCATACATGGTGGATACCTCCCCTCTCATCCCTATGTTTTTTTAACTCTGCAAACCTTGGATCATCTTGAAATGCAAGAGTCAAAGCTTTCATGTTGTGATCCTCTTTTCTATCTTCTATTCTCTCTAATTAAACTTGTTCATAGCTGATGCAACATCATGCGTGATAATCTCACAAACAGCTTCTCTCGCCCGATCAGCACTCTCCCGCATAATCGGCTGTTCCTCCTTGGTGAAACGTCCAAGCACATAATCCGCGAGATCCATCTTCGCCGGTTTCTCACCCACTCCGATTTTGATGCGTGCAAATTCCTGTGTTCCTAAATGTGCGATTATGTTTTTAATTCCATTGTGCCCGCCTGCGCTTCCCTTCGCACGGATACGAAGCTTGCCTACATCCAGACTGATATCGTCATATATGACAATCAAATCTGACAGGTCACACTTATAAAAGTCCATCAGTTCACGCACACTCTCGCCACTCAGGTTCATATATGTCTGTGGCATGGCTAGAATTACTTTCTCGCCTTCTATCATTCCTTTGCCAATCAATGCTTTATGTTTTTTCGTATCAACCGGAATATGATATGCATCACTGATATTATATATCACGGAGAATCCAACATTATGTCTGGTTCCGGCATATTCCTTCGTCGGATTTCCCAGTCCTACGATTATTTTCATCGTTCGCCTCCTAGTCCACGCGGTTACACATAATCTGTTCTGCATCCTCCAACTGGTCAATCGTATTGACTCCGCGAATTTCATCACATGCCGCTCCTGTAAGCGGAAGTGCAGACACCTTCAAACCAATCTTCTTAATCAGTGCAATCGTATCTGTTAAATAATATTCACCGGCTGCGTTATCATTGCTGAGGAGTTCCAGACTGGCAGACAATGCCTCTGAATTAAAGATATACATACCGGAATTTACTTCCTTACATGCACGCTCCTCTTCCGTTGCATCTTTATGCTCCACAATCTTCTCAAAATTCCCGGCAGAATCCCGGATAATTCGTCCATACCCGGTTGCATCATCCAATATCGCAGATAGCACAGTCACACCATTTGCTTCTTTCCGATGTTTCTCTACCAATTCTGTCAACGTCTTTCCTGTAATAAGAGGGGTATCCCCGCAAAGCACCAGCGTGTCTCCCTCGGTTCCGATAAAATCCTTTGCACACTTGACTGCATGTCCCGTTCCAAGCTGTTCTCTCTGCTCCGCATAGTCAACCACATCATAGATTGCATTCTTCACTTCACTGCCCTTATAACCGACGATCACACAAACCTCATCTGCACCGGCATCCTTACATGCCTGAATGACATAATGCACCATCGGCCTTCCAAGGCACTTGTGAATCACCTTCGGCAAATCCGAGTTCATACGGGTTCCTTTTCCTGCTGCTAAAATTACTGCTTTTAACTTATTCATACCTTTACCCTCTTCAATCCTTAATACAAACTTTCTCTTAGTTTCTCTGCCATATTCACAGCTTCATCTACATCCGCGGTCTCATAAAGATATACCTCGTCTGTCAAAATCTGCGTCTGCACACAAAACGTAAATGCATACTCGTTATTCTGGTATAATTTATAAAATTTTGCGGCGTCCACGGTACATCCTTCGGTATCTGCCCGTAGCTTTTCCGCTCCTGCCTTTGCAAGCAGCATAGTCACGTAATAATTCGTCGGCTCCTCTGCATCTGCTGTTGCAGTCTCCGCATATTTTGTGTGCTGACTTCCACATGTCACATAAACATCGTTTATTTCATCACTTACCACTATCGGATTTTCCTGCGAATCTGTAATACATAAATTTGCATTTTTTTCTGCTGCAATCGCGGTTTTCTGCATATCCGCAATTTTTGTACGATACCGGAATTCCGCCTCCCGAATCTGATCCTCCACATAATCATACAGCTTCAGAAAATCCCGGTTAGACGGATTTATACCACCTGATACATGTTCGCCATCTGTCAAATACAAGGTTAATTCCTTGTACTCACCCTCTGTCAGGTCCCGGTTTCCAATATTCCGTCTCATGTGGTACAAATCGACTTCTTCGATAATCTGCTTAATCTGTTGAATCGTATCTGCTGATAGCTGTATCGTTTCCTCCGGGCACGGATCCTCCGGCACCCAACGGTTAAAATCATCTGCATAAATACGAACATTCCCATTATCACTGATCTCCGCATGCAGCGTGTACATCTCATAGGTTTCTACCTCTGCACCTTTGACCGTAGAAGACAACATCAGAAATATTCCATTCGCAATGGTTCCCTCTGATTTTTTCCCACAGCCTGTCAGTCCAAGAATCAGACTGATTACGCACAGAAAATATATGCCTTTTTTCTTTATGTTCACTATTCACACCTCAAGTTCTATTGCATAACATAATTAGAGTTATTATAACACATCTGTTTATTTCCTGTCATTATTTTCACAATGCTTTCACACTTCTTTTATCAATTTCACTTCAGATTCTTGTAATTATCTACATTATAATGTAACACAAATTATATTTTGCAGACACACATCCGGCTTATTCTGCGAATTTTTCCATACCCCAAACACTTCGTCTGTTTACTCTGCCAGCATCAGACTAAGCTGATACTGGAAAGAATCCAGATTGTTGTTCTGCAAGTCTATTGCCTCCGCAATATCGTAATCAACCAGAATATCATTCTTGATTGCCACAATCCGGTTACCTCTACCCTGCCGTAATATCTCAATCGCATATGCGCCCATCAGTGAACCATACATTCGATCTTTTGCTGTAGGCTGTCCTCCACGCTGGATATATCCAAGCACGGACACACGCGACTCGATTCCCGTCTCCTTCTGAATCAGATCTGCCAGCTTACCTGCATCAGTCACACCCTCTGCCACAACGACCAAGTAACTGTTTCTACCATCGGTATGCCGCTTGCGCAGTGCATTTATGATGTAATCAAAGTTTCCGTCCCATTTTTCCGGCAATACGATTGCATCTGCAGATGTCGCCATGCCTGCCCAGAGTGCAATATAACCACGCTTTCTGCCCATGACCTCTACGACACTGCAACGACCATGGGATACCGATGAATCTCGGATCTTGTCGATTGCCTCCATCGCGGTATTCGCTGCTGTATCAAACCCAAGCGTATATTCCGAACATGCCACATCCCGGTCAATCGTACCCGGAATACAGACGATATTCACCCCCTCGTCCCTGAACTTGATTGCACCGCGCAGTGTACCGTCTCCGCCAATTGCAACTACTGCATCTACATCATGTGCACGCAGGTTTTCCGCTGCAGTCTGTCTGTATTTCTGCTCTAAAAACCGCTCACTCCTGCTTGTAAAAAGAATCGTACCACCTTGATTGTTAATATTTCGCACATCGTCTAATCCAAGCGGAACCGTCTCCCAGTCAATCAGCCCTTCATAGCCGCGCAGGACTCCAACGACCTCGATACCGAGATTATTCGCACTAAACACGACCGCACGAACCGCCGAATTCATCCCCGGTGCATCACCACCACTTGTCAGTACCGCTATCTTCTTAATTCCACTCATTTTGTCTTATCCTCCGGATTATTTTACTTACATACTGTCTTGAAAAAAGCATCCACCTGTTGCCAATTACATGCCTTCTCATCAAATGCAAAATACGTCAGCTCGTATGATTCACAGTCGCCTGTAATCAAAAACTGGATACGCACCTGCTTCTCGCTTCCCTTATAATACGCTTTTCCATTGAACTCTACGACCTGTTCTCCGCTTTCTGCAGTGAAGGATTCCCATTTCGTATTAGTACAATAGCCATCTAACGCCTCTCCATAAGTTTTCGTTCCATAACTTTTCATCTCATAATCCGCCACCGGCTGTTCCCGGATATACATTACGCGCTTATCCATCAGAGAGGTCTGATCCTTGCCAATATGTGCCTCTCCGACTCCGACCACACAAAGTACCACGGTCGCTAAGATTGCCAGAATCTTGCAGAACTGATTCTCTATGAATCCCTGCCATTTCTTAACATTTAATGCAAACGCCAGGACACCGCCGATGATTGCCCCGCCGATATGCCCGTAGATGTCGACATTTCCGCCCGCAGAATAAATCGCATATCCGATCACAAGTGCAATAGCGATAATCATATCCTTCCGCTCGGCATTCTTCCGTCCCATAATCCGCAGGAACACCGCCGCGCACATAATTCCAAAGACAGCTCCGGACGCGCCAGCCGCAAACCGTGGACTCTCCGGATGCAGCTGATGCGCAATCTCCATCGAGAGGAATCCTGCGCCGATACCGGAACCGAAATAGATAATCGCCATCCTCAGAGAACCAAGACGTTCTTCCACCAGCTTACCAAACAGGAACAGCGCCACCATATTTCCCACCAGATGTTCAAAATCCGCATGTATAAACATATAAGAGATCAAACGACGGTATTCGTGGTTCATTGTAATGTACTCATAGTTAATTCCTGCAAGCTGAAATGTGTTTTCAATCCCAATACACATAATCGCAGCAATCACATTCGCCACAATAATCAGGATTGTAATAATCGGGATTGTCCTCTTCGCACGTACCGGTTGAACCGGTGGCACTGTATGTATTACATATGGTTCTTCATACTCATATAAATTCCGGTTGCTGTATGATTGCTGATTTCCATAGAAATTCCGGTTCATGTATGATTCCTGTTTTCCGTAGGAATCCTCATTGTTGTATACTTCCCGATTTCCATTTATATCCTGGTTTCTATGTGGTTCCTGTCCTCCATAAGAATCCTGATTCTCATATTTTTTCGTCGGCATACCATAATATGGACCCGATTTTCTCTTCTGGTCCATTTCATTATCTCTTCTTAACTGCACTTGTACATCCCCTTTCTACTTGTGCACATCATTTGTTTCTTTCACACTGCAACAATTATATTCTACCTTCCCATTCTAGGCAACCCAAACTTGCATCCTGCATACTTTATCTTCCAGTTGGAGCGTCCATTCCTGTTTTGCTGCTTTTGCTCCAACTCGCTTGCTTCTCTCTGATTTCCGGTTGGAGTAGGTCTGCCTGTTTCGCCACTTTTGCTCCAACTCGCTTGCAAGCAAGCTTGCAGCGATGCATGTGCTTGGGGGATTATCACGCAAAAATCGCCCCGCGCTATGTGGAGTAGCGCGGGGCTGTTAGAGAAAGGAGTCGATTATAAATTCCATGTACGCGAATTTATGTTTTGTCGTAGTTAGTCTTTGCTAACTGCATGTTGTATGTTAGCGTAATCTAACCAAAATGTCAACTACTTTTTTCATATTTTTCACTTGTTGATAAATATTCTTAACTAGCAGATACTCCTTGCAAATTTCCCTGCGTGTTTTCTTATTTCTGTGGTTTCTTCGGTGCATGGCAGACGCTTCCACAGTGACTGCAGTCCCCACCACAACTTGACTTGCCGGCACGCTTATCCTTCACCATCCCCCGGATGACCAAACCAACCACCGCAACAACTACCAATAATATTAAAAATGTACTTAAATTCATTTCCACGACCTCCTACAAGGTAATATTTATTGTATTTACAAACCAGATAAACCAATGATGTAGATGAAGTTGTACATAAAACACATTTCTTAAGCAGACCATTGGAGCATGTCGGCACTTAACGAATTGCACCAGCAGTTTCTTTGCTGGTGTAATGAGTTTAGTACCGCTACATGCGGAAGTGAGCGAAAGCGCGTCTGCGTAGAAAGTTTTTTATGTACAACTTCTACACCTATTATCTCTATGGTTTACAAACACAATTCCCACATACTTAATATAGCACCGGATATGATCCGGTGCTATACAATCTTTCTTAAAAACTATGAATTAGTTTGTCTTGATCTTTGCAAACTGTGCATTCTTGTTTGGTCTGAACAGCATATACAGGAAGAAGGCGATGATCAAGAACGCTACAACCGTTCCTACACCAAATGTACCTGCTGTGATGAGCACACCAATCTGATATACAACAAGTGATACAAGATAAGCAAGACCACACTGATATCCGATTGCGAACCAGAACCATTTTGCACTGTTCATCTCTCGCTTGATCGCACCCATTGCTGCGAAACACGGAGCACAGAGAAGGTTGAACAACAGGAATGACAAACCACTCGGCTCTGTAAACTTGCTTGCCAGTGTCTGGTAAACAGTTGCATCTCCGCCACCGTACAGGATACCCATCGTACCAACGATATTCTCCTTTGCTACAAGTCCAGTTACACTTGCAACCGTTGCCTGCCAATTGCCCCAGCCCTGTGGCTTGAAGATCCAGCAGATTGCGTTACCGATCTTAGCAAGGATACTGTAATCCATCTGATCGTCTGAAAGCATTCCGAAGCTTCCGTCAACCCATCCGAAGTATGTTGTGAACCATACAACGATTGTAGAAAGAAGGATGATTGTACCGGCCTTCTTGATGAAGGACCAGCCACGCTCCCACATGCTGCGTAAAACAGCGCCAACCTTTGGCCAGTGGTAAGCCGGAAGCTCCATAACGAATGGAGATGTATCACCAGCAAACATCTTTGTCTTCTTCAGGATAATACCTGAACAGATGATTGTAATAACACCGATGAAGTAAGCACCGGTTGAAATGATTGCGGAACCATTGAAGATAGCTCCGGCGATCATTGCGATAAATGGAACCTTTGCACCACAAGGGATAAAGGTTGTTGTCATAATTGTCATACGACGGTCTTTCTCGTTCTCGATTGTACGGGAAGCCATGATGCCCGGAACACCACATCCCATACCTACGAGCATCGGGATGAAGGACTTACCAGACAAACCAAACTTACGGAAGATACGGTCCATGATGAATGCAACACGGGCAAGGTATCCACAGTACTCAAGGATTGCAAGGAGGATGAACAGTACCAGCATCTGAGGTACAAAACCAAGTACCGCACCGACACCGGCGATAATACCATCAACGATCAATCCCTGTAACCAATCTGCACAATTTGCTTTCTCGAGTCCCTTTGATACAAGATCAGGGATAGAAGGAACAAATACACCATAATCTGCAGGATCCGGCTCTTCACATCCATAAGACTTGTATGTATCAACTGCGCTCTGCAGGTCTGCATATGTAGACTCTGTCTCGTCAGTCGCCAGTGTCTCCTCATCTTCTACAAGATAAGTTGCTGTTGTATCTGCATCAAATACTTTAAGCAGTTCGTCAGCAGCCTTTGCAGCATTGGCAGGATCAAACTCATCAGATTCTGCATCCATGGCATCTGCAATATCGCCAACTTCTACACCATTTTCTTCACCATAAGAGATGAATCCATCGATTACCTGCATTGCCTCTGCGTAAGCATCTGAATCGTCGCTGTAAGCAACGCCATCGTCATTCTTCTCCATACCAAACAAATGGAAACCATCGCCAAAGAGGTTATCATTTGTCCAGTCTGTTGCAGCAGCACCGACGGTCTGCATTGCAATAAAATACACTAAAAACATAACAAGCGCGAAGATTGGAAGTGCCAGGATACGGTTTGTAACAATCTTATCAATCTTATCAGATACAGAAAGCTTCTTTCCTGACTTTGCCTTCTTCAAACATTTTCCAATGATAGAAGAAATGTACGCATAACGCTCACTTGTCACGATTGACTCTGTATCGTCGTCAAACTTATCTTCCAGTGTCTTAATCTCAGCAGATACATCCGGAACATTCTGAAGCTGATCACCAATCTTGCTATCCTTCTCAAGCACCTTGATTGCGAAGAAACGCTTCTGTGCTTCTGCTACGGAATCATCCAGCTTTGCCTCGACTGCATCAATTGCAGCTTCCACTGCATCGTCAAACTTATGAACACGTGCAACTGCCTTTTTTGCATTTGCTGCTGCAACTGCCTTATCTGCTGCTTCCTTGATTCCTTCGCCCTTTAATGCGGAGATCTCAACAACTTCACAGCCAAGTGCGTTCGAAAGTGCCTTGATATCGATCTTGTCGCCACTCTTTCTGACTACATCCATCATGTTGACAGCCATAACAACCGGGATGCCAAGCTCGATGATCTGTGTAGACAGATACAGGTTACGCTCCAGATTCGTACCATCAATGATATTGATGATTGCATCCGGATGCTCACCGATCAGATAATTTCTTGCTACAACTTCCTCCAATGTATACGGAGAAAGAGAATAAATACCAGGTAAGTCCATGATGGCAACATCCTTATGTCCCTTTAACTTACCTTCCTTTTTTTCTACTGTAACACCCGGCCAGTTACCAACATACTGGTTTGCGCCTGTCAGGGCGTTAAACAATGTCGTTTTACCGCAGTTCGGATTACCTGCGAGTGCAATTGTAATTGCCATGATTTCTCTCCTTATCTTTCTTACATTTCACACAATCGTAAATATAATACAGTTGTCCATGATTGTAATTCTTCACAGACCCGCTCTCGCTCGGTTCAGCACGCAGTGGTACTAAATTCACTCCAACTAGTTGTCGTTCATTAAGTACCAGCGTGCTTCAACGGTCTGTTTTAGAATTACAATCACGTCCAACCTGTATACCATATTTACGATTATGTGAGAATTACTCTACTTCGATAATCGCTGCATCTGCCTTACGAACAGACAACTCATAATTACGAACTGTAATTTCAACCGGATCTCCAAGCGGAGCTACCTTGCGTACATAGATCTCAACACCCTTTGTAATACCCATATCCATAATTCTTCTTTTGATAGGGCCTTCACCCGCGATCTTTGTTACCTTTACGGTCTCCCCTACTTTTACCTGATTCAATGTCTTCATTGTTTCACTTCCTCTCTTAAATACCCTTCTTAGGCTACCTGGATTTTACTTGCCATGTCACGCCCAAGAGCTACTCTTGAATCTTTTACCTTCAAAATCATGTTTCCGCCAAGAGATGATACAACGGTCACAACGGTTCCATCCACAAAGCCGAGGTTCTCAAGGAATTTACGAACTTCCTCTTTCCCACCCACTTTCACGATGGTTCTTGGTTCTCCTTCTTCTACCATTGACAGTGGCATAAAAATCACTCCTTTTCTCCGGTATTTACACTTCTTTATGAGTTAGTTCATAACAACTAACTTTCTGTCGTCACAATATTAGCCCAAACTAACTGTTTTGTCAACATCAAATATAATAGTTTTTTTATATTTGTTTTTCTTATTTACCATGCATTTTTTCAAAGCGTTTGCAAAGCCGTAAAATTTATGTTAGTATGCATACATAACAATGTTAAAACCATTATTTGTAAAGGGGTTTATTTTATGAAGATACAGGAATCAGCAGAGGATTACCTGGAGGCAATTTTATATCTCGGTAAATCACACGAGCACGTTCGTTCCATTGATGTCGTGCACTATCTCGGATTATCAAAGCCAAGTGTCAGCGTGTATCTGAAGAACCTTCGTGTAAATGGATATATCAATATGGATGATAAAGGTTACTTATCTCTCACAACCGAAGGCATGAAAATTGCCTCGAAGATTTATGAGCGGCACGAAACACTGGCGCATCTTTTTATGGCATTGGGTGTTGATAACGAAACCGCATACAAGGACGCCTGCCGGATTGAGCACGATTTAAGCGATGAGACATTTCAGGCACTAAAGAATCACTACGTAAACCATGTCAGTCATACATAAAACCTAGTAAAAAAGCACAGTCAGAATCCTTTTGATTGATTCAGACTGTGCTTTTTTATTTTTCCGTTTCTACATGCATGGATTCCGCATCTTCTGCAGGCATCCATAATTTTTTAACATTCTGCACATTCTACTTTCGTGCACCGGCATAACAACAGCAGCTTTAACCTTCCAATTGCCGCGCAACCTTCCGCTTACAAAAGAAGAACGCCGGAATCAGGAATGCATCTGCAAACAGCCATGCGAGCGGGCTGGAATAGCAGGCTCCGAGATAGCCAAACGCCGGCACGAGCAGCACACCCGCGATACCGCGCGCAATCATTTCCATCACACCTGCGATGATGGCAAGTGACGAAAATCCCATACCCTGAATTGTGAAACGAACCGTATTTACCAGTGTAAGCAGGCAGTAGAACGCTGATACGATGATCAAAAACTGAGTTGAGTTCTGCATGATAACCGGATCTTTCTCATCCAGGAACAACATTGTAAGCTGTCCTCCGAACAATTTTACAACGATCACCATCAATCCGGATACGATAAATCCTACGATACATGCAGCCCGCAAGCCCTTTCCAACTCGGTCAAGCTTTCTTGCCCCGATATTCTGTCCAGCATACGGTGCCATTGTCTGTCCAAGTGCATCAAACGGACATGCAAGGAATATATTGATCTTCGAACCAGCCGTCATAGATGCTACATAGATGGAACCAAGTCCATTGACCGCCGTCTGAAGGATCACCGAACCAATACCTGTAATGGAATACTGCAATCCCATAGGAATTCCAACGCCTGTCAGCTTTCCGGCAAGTCGGCCCTCCAGCTTCCAGTCTCCCTTCTCCATTGAAAGGATATCGAATTTTTTCTTAATATATATAACACTGATCACACCAGATACGCCCTGTGAAATCACAGTTGCAAGTGCAGCACCATCGACGCTCATCTTGAACACGATAATCAACAGCAGATCTAAACCAATATTGATAGCGGACGAAATCGCAAGGAAAATAATTGGTGATTTGCTGTCTCCGAGCGCACGTAGGATAGCGGCTGTCATGTTGTACAGGATCGTACATGGGATTCCTGCAAAGATTATAAATATGTAAATATATGCATATTCAAAAATATTCTCTGGCGTGTTCATTAATGTTAAAACCGGACGACAAAATACAAGCATCAGGGTCGTAAAGATCACACTGAAAAATACACAAAGCCATACCGAATTTGTCACCATCTTCCGAAGCATCCGGAAATCCTTTGCACCAAAACTCTGAGAGATCGGCACCGAGAATCCGCTGCAAAGTCCCATACAAAACCCAATGACAATAAAGTTCAGACTACCCGTAGAACCAACGCCTGCAAATGGATCCACACCCAGATATTTTCCTACAATCATCGTGTCGACCAAACTGTAAAACTGCTGGAATAATAATCCCAAAAACATCGGAAATGCAAATCCAAGAATCAATTTCATTGGCGATCCGGTTGTCAGATCTTTTGCCGGACTGGATGATTTTTTTAATTCTTTTTTCTCTTCTGACATTTTATCTTTCCTCCTGTTTATATCATTTCCCAAAATAATGCACCCATTTACCCAATACAACTTACATAAAATTACACAAAAAGAAATCGTCATAAGCTGTTCATATCAGGCATTGCTCACAACGATTTCTTGTCATTTCCTATTATAAGAGATTCCCAGATCTCAGATTAATCCAAATGTTCTTTGATTGCAGCAAGCAATTCATCGTACGTCTCATATGCCGCAAGCTCTGGGTTATCCTTCTTAATCTGATCTGTGCTCTTAAACAGGAAGCCTGCCTTACTTGCCTTGATCATACCAAGGTCATTATAGCTGTCTCCACTGGCAATCGTCTCAAATCCGATCGACTGTAATGCTTTCACAGTTGTCAGTTTCGACTGCTCACAACGCATCTTAAAGCCTGTAATCTCGCCATCTTCCGCAACTTCGAGAGAATTACAGAAGATAGTTGGCCAGCCAAGTTTCTTCATAAGCGGTGTTGCAAACTGCGCAAAGGTATCACTGATAATAATCACCTGTGTCAGACTTCTCAGCTCGTCTAAAAACTCCTTTGCACCTGGAATTGGATCAATCTTTGCAATTGTCTCCTGAATTTCCTTCAAGCCAAGTCCATGCTCTTTGAGGATTCCAAGTCTCCAATTCATCAATTTATCATAATCCGGTTCGTCTCTGGTTGTCTTCTTCAATTCTGGAATTCCACTTGCCTCCGCGAATGCAATCCAGATCTCCGGAACCAATACACCTTCCAAATCCAAACATACAATATTCATTGCCATAATTCTATCCTCCGTTTTTTATTTTTATCATCAATTTAACCTGATGTATATTTTATTGTATTACTATATATGGATGCAGGTCTTCTGACAGCTTTTCCAGATACGAAAGTACCATATCCTCAGATGTCGCAATGCACCCTAACGTCGCCTGATCACCTATATGGAAAAATATCGCAGATCCGCGCCCCGGTTCCACCGGCGTCATATTATAATTCACTACAAACCCATATTTATACGCATCTGGGTAATCAATCATATGCTCTGCGCTTTTCCATGCTTTTTCTCCACTTGTTTCTATGTGTTGATTATATAATTCGCTGTCCGCATCGTCAACCCAATATGTATTTTCTGTAATCTGAAATGCAGGTAATCCGGTATCAGGCTTTTCTTCTATATAAAAGGCATCGCCAATCGGGAACACTCCCGCAGGGGTACTCCTGCTTCCTTCATAAGATTCCCTGCTGACACCATTTTCACCCACATACCCGGTCGTTGTAAGTCCGGTATCTGTCCACAGACCATCCTCATCACAGACATACATGGATATCGTTGCATTTTCCTGTACAGTATCTACGACTATCAACTGTCTGCAATCTACTTCTGCTAATTGTTCATATCGCACCAGACTGCGTTTCAAAATGTCCGCCAGAGCCTCTGGCTGCGCCTCGCCGGGAATTGCTTCTTTCGCATCACCAGATGTACTCATCTCCTCATCCGTCGCCGTTGCTGCATCCTCTGCCGCCGCATCTGCAGTTGCTGTCACCTCTGTCGTTGCCATCTGGGCATGTTTCTTTTTCTGCTGGCTGTGTGTGATATTTGCGATTACGATCCCCATAACCGAGCCGATCAGCAGTCCAAGCAACATGCAGAATAACATTCGCAAATTCTTCATAGATACCCCCTAGTCCAACGTAATCTCAATATAAGGATTCAATCTTCCATCCAACACCATAAGCAATCCTGTCATATTTTCGGCTGAAATATCAATACAGCCTGCTGTCTCACTTACATCGTCATAATTTCCGCAGATTGTGATTACAGAACCTTTGCCTGGTGTCACGCCATCCGAAGTCAGTCCATCGCCATTATGCTCAATGTAGATGATCGCGTTCAACTTTCCATTTACAATATTAGCTCCGATATGATCCACGCTTACATCGCCCACTTCATTCGTATCGACAAGTGTGTTGTACCGTTCAGAATCGACATCATCCACGATCGCTAATTCATTGCTCGCCATCTTAAAATTCATATAGTTTTTCGGATTGACATTTGCCATCAGGAATCCAAGTTTAAATGTTCCCATCGGAGTGACACCTTTTCCTTCCCCATAATCAGAGCCGATTCCATTTTTACCAAGTACACATGCCACTGCAAATTTTTTCACCCAGCCGCCGTTCTCCCAATTATAGACAGTCAACATACCGGATGTGCTACCGGCATGCGCTGTAACTGTTATCTTCTGCGAATACTCATATGGACATTCTGCATCTTCCGTCGTTGCTTCGGTTGTCTCCTCCGTCGTTGCTGCCGCAGTCGTTACTTCCGTTGTAGCCTCTGTTGTCGGTGCTGTCGTAGTCGTTTCTTCCGCCTTATTCGTTGGATGGATCAATATAACATATACCACAACAGCCGCTCCTATGATCAAAACAAGCAAAATTGGTAACAAAAACCGCAACACCAGGGATGCTTTCTGCGTCTCTTTTGTATCTTTCTTTTTCGGTGACTGTGTTTGCTGTCTTACAGTATGTTCGTGTGCTTCCCGCACAGGCTGATGGCGTTGATTGACCGGATACGTTGGTGCCTGGGCATATGCTTCCTGCATTGGTGCTCTCTGTTCTGGCGTAGCCTGCATATATGGTTGCGGCATCGGGACACTCTCTTCCGGTACGGTCGTTCCATATGCTGATTGTACATAGGACTGCTGCGAAAAACCATCGACCGGTTCTCCAAGCGCAGCCTGAAGCGTCTGCAATTCCTCTGCAAATGCAAGCGCAGTTCCATACCTTCTCGTGGGATCCGGTTCACAGGCTTTCCGTAAAATCTCATCCAACACACCACTCACACCCTGTTTCGGTATCAGGGATTTCATCATCATCCCCAGGGAATATACATCCGTTCCCGGGTAATATGCACCACCCTGCATCAATTCCGGTGCAACAAATGCCGGTATCGTTCCCACCGGATATTGCCGAACACTCTCCATTCCAATCAACTGATAACTTCCCGGAGCCACAAGCAAAACATTTCCCGGTTTCACGTCTCCATGCACATGTCCCTGTTGATGAATCGCTGCAAGTGCTTCCGCAATCTGTGCTCCCATATTAACCAGATCATATTCTTTCATCGGCATCTGGGCAATATATTGTTCCAATGTCAATGGATAATTCATACTTCATACTCCTCTTAAAGTATTTCCCTTATAAACTAGCCATAGTTTACCACTAATTTACCGGACTTACCAGAAGATAATCCGAATTTACCATATTTTGTTTTCTTTACTTACAAAATGTGGTATTCTGAATACGTTGTTATTTGTTACAGCAAAACGCTGTTTTTTACAGAAGATGATGGGAATTTTTATGCGAAAGCTAATTGTATTTTTAATTATTCTTACAATTCTGGGCACTGCCGTGCTTATTACAATGAATGTCGTGAAAAAACCTGCCGATAAAGAAGCTGACACAACAGTGGAACTGTCACAGCCGATTGACCTGTCCGGTCTTGACTATCAGCCAACCGGCAGCATCACAACTGTCACAGATGCCAGTGCACAGGTCACTTCTAATTCTTTTACTATCAGCATGGATTTTGTCGGAGATATCATGCTTGCCGGAAATGAAACTGCCACCAGCAGCATCGATGCAATGGCAAGCAGCCAGCCAAGCACATATTTCTTTGAAAATGTGCGGGATTATTTTCTAAATGATGATATCACGATTGCAAACTGTGAAAATGTCTTCTCCGATAATGAAAATCTGGTCAAAACAGATAAGGGAGAAACCGCCGCGAAGGAACAATATGACAACGCGGTCGCAGAATATAATTCCGCTGTTGCACTTGCGCAACAGACCGGAACAACGGTCAATATGGAAAAACCGGAATACACATTTCGCGCCTTCTGGTTCCGCTCAAAAGCTGCAAACGCCAAGCTTCTGCCGGAAAATGGTGTCGATGTCGTATCAATCGACAACAATCACACCTATGATTTCGGAACGGACGGCAACATGGATACGCGCGCTGCCTTAGATGTGGCAGGTATTGACTGGGGGAAAGACGGAAAGATTGTCTATAAGGAAATCAACGGATTCACGATTGCCTTCATATTCGGTAGTATGTACTCTGCCGGTGGTGAACAGGCGATGTTAGTGGATCTGGAAGAAGCAAAACTAAACAGTGATTATCAGGTTGTGTATTTCCACGGTGGCGAAGAGAAGGTACACGCCTATGAGGACTGGAAGCAGGCGTCCTGCCATAACTTAGTCGACCATGGTGCCGACCTCGTCATCGGTTCCCACCCACATGTGCTACAGCCAATGGAAACTTACAATGGTGTAAACATCGTATATTCGCTGGGGAACTTTGTCTTTGGTGGAAATAATTATCCAGAAAACAGAACATTGATCTATAATCAGACTCTGACCGTTACGCAAGATATCACAACTGGTACATTCTCCGTAACAAACACGGATGTAACTTTGATTCCGTGCTATGTCTACACTGGGGAATCCAACAACTATCAGCCTGCAGTCATCGAGAATGAAACGGACAAGCAGCTTGTAATCGACTTTATGCAAGGAAAGCGGGAACTGCCTTACTAGGCATCCCGCTTTTTTCTACGATACTTTTTTCTTTTTTTGCGCACGGTCTTGCCGCGTTTTGCTGCCTGTTCCTTGCGGAATTCCTGAATCTCCGCAAGCATCGCGGCATAATCCCGCTCAAAGAGCGCATCACTGATTTCCTTATGAACCACCTCGACCGGTAACCGGTCCACGATAATCGTACGAACAAAATCCTTACTCTTCTGCTTGTACATCGGCAGTCCGTATTTCTCCTGAATATGAGCAAGCTCCGGGCGCCACAGCACACGGATCGTCCGAAGAAGCTGTGCATGTGGATTGTCCTGCATCTCGCGCACGATATAGAAATCCACATGGTCTTCTTCCTGTTCTACCGACACGATACCCCAATATCCCGGCACATGCTCTGCAACATGACTTGCGTGTGTGCTCCCGACAACCACGATATTCGCATCAAAATACAGATCATAATCGGCGACCTGCCGCTCTAACCGCGTATATGTATCCGCATCACTTTTTATCTCGATTCCAACGATTTTTTCGGGAATCACCATCACGACATCCGCCCGCGAACGCCCGACGGTTTTCTCCTCTAAGATGCGCACCTTACCATACCGCTCTTCGAGGAACTCAAATAACGGTTCCCGTATATCTTTATCTAGTAACATCGTATGTTCCATCCTGTTTTTCTAGCACATTCTGAACATACTCTGGCTGTTCAATATCTGTGCTGATTTCCATTTTAGCAAGATATCACAGCAAAAACAAGAAGGATTGCCAAAGCAATCCCTCTTTCAACAATCAATCTTTACTTCTCAGTGCTTCTTCCATAATTTCATCTTCATTATATGCCGGTGCATATTTTATAACGATTTCATATAATGGCTGAATTGTTTCTGCGTCCTCTTCCAACTCATCTGCCATCTCTTCCAATGTTTTATTTTTCTTCAAAAAATCAGCCAGATATTCAACCCTGTGCGTTTTGCAATCTCTCCAATTCTCATGCTTTTCGTTCCTTTCGTGTTGGTCTATATGCGATTTATACAGCATGCACCAAGTGCAGAGTCAAGGAGAATTTATGATTTTAGATATATTTTCCCGTAATACTGTCTTTATTTGCTGCGATCTGTTCCGGTGTTCCAACCGCAACGACACGGCCACCGGCGGCACCACCGCCCGGCCCCATGTCTATCACGTAATCGGCGTTCCGGATCACATCTAAATCATGTTCGATCACAAGCACGGTTGCACCCTGATCGACAAGTGCCTGAAATACGCCAAGCAATGTCTGCACATCCAGCGGATGCAGCCCAATCGTCGGCTCATCGAATACAAAGACCGAATCCGCCTGACCTTTCCCCATCTCGCTGGCAAGTTTCAACCGCTGTGCTTCTCCACCAGACAGGCTCGGTGTCTCCTCGCCCAGCGTCAGATAACCGAGTCCCAGATTCTTCAATACCTGCAGGCGCTGGCGCACGACCTTCCAATCTGCCGTTGCTTCCAACGCAGTATTCACATCCATATCCATCAACTGTGGCAGGGAATACTTCGCTCCCTGTTTCGTCTTATAGCCGATCTGCCATGCTTCCTTCCCGTACCGTGATCCGTTGCATTCCGGACATGGTACATCCACGTCTGGCAGGAATTGCACATCGAGACTGATCTGTCCTGTTCCATCACACACCGAGCATCGCAGCTTTCCGGTATTATAGGAAAAATCTCCTGCCTTATATCCTGCGTTCTTCGCATCTGGTGTCTTTGCATATATCTTCCGCAGTTCATCGTGTACATTCGCATACGTTGCGACTGTCGACCGCACATTGATTCCGATTGGCGATGCGTCGATCAGCTTCACATGTGCGATTCCCTCTGCCGAAATCTGCTTTACATGTGCTGGTAGCGTGGCTCCCTGCAGGGATGCTTCCAAGCCTGGAATCAGGCTTTCTAAAACCATTGTTGTTTTTCCGGAGCCAGACACTCCGGTTACTACGGTCAAACGCCCCTTCGGGATATCCACTTCCAATGGTTTGACTGTGTGAATCGCATCCGTCGACAGATGCAGTGTTCCAAAGTCAAACTTTTCCTCCGCGCGCGCCTGCTTACGCACACGCATATCCGCTTTCCGCGCCAGAAATGGTCCTATCATCGAATCCGGATTTGCGATAATCTGCGGAATATCACCCTGTGCGATCACATAGCCACCACCGGCACCTGCCTCCGGTCCCATCTCAATAATCCAATCCGATTCCGATAAGATCTGTGTATCGTGGTCGACCAGAAGCACCGAATTTCCGTCTGCAACAAGGTCATGCATAACAGCATTCAAGCCTTGAATATTCGATGGATGCAGTCCGATCGACGGCTCGTCCAATACATATAATACACCGGTTGTACGATTCCGCACGGCGCGTGCAAGCTGCATCCGCTGCCGTTCCCCCGTCGAAAGTGTAGATGCTACACGATCAAGCGAAAGATAAGAAAGTCCCAAATCCATCAACCGTCTGGCTACGGTCTGGAACGACTCACAGATTGCCTCTGCCATCGGCCGCATCTCCTCCGGCAAAGAATCCGGCACACCAGCTACCCAGTCGACCAATTCCCCAAGCGTCATCTTACAGGCTTCATCCAATCCAATTCCGCGCAGCCGTGGTGCCCGCGCCGCTTCAGAAAGCCGGCTACCACCACATGCCGGACATACCTCTTCCTTAAGGAATTTCTCAACACGCTTCATGCCCTTTTCATCCTTCACCTTCGCCAAGGCATTTTCCACTGTATAAATGGCATTGTAATATGTAAAATCAAGTTCACCCGCCTGATTTGATTTTTTCGCCTTATACAAAATATGCTTTTTCTCCGCCGGTCCATGATAGACAATGTCTTTCTCCCGCTCCGTCAGCTCACGAAATGGAACGTCTGTACGCACGCCCATCTCCCGGCAGACATCTGTCATCAAAGACCACATGAGACTGTTCCAAGGTGCAACGGCGCCATCGTCAATGCTGATGGAATCATCCGGCACAAGCGAATCAATATCCACCGTTCGGACACTGCCAGTTCCGCCACAGTTCGGACACGCCCCCTGCGAATTAAATGCCAGTTCCTCCGCACTTGGTGCCTGCACCTTCGCCCCGCACTCCGGACACAAAATCTCCTGTTCTGCTGCCACCTTTAATGTGGGCGGCACATAATGTCCGTTCGGGCAGCGATGGGATGCCAGCCGGGAATACATCAACCGCAGGCTGTTCAAAAGCTCCGTCCCGGTTCCAAATGTACTGCGAATCCCCGGAATGCCCGGCCGCTGATGCAGTGCCAGTGCTGCCGGTACATATAACACTTCATCCACCTTTGCCTTTGCCGCCCCGGTCATCCGCCGCCTTGTATAAGTCGACAACGATTCCAGATATCGTCTGGAACCCTCAGCATACAACACGCCAAGCGCAAGTGATGATTTGCCCGACCCGGACACACCTGCAATCCCAACGATCTGATGTAATGGCACATCCACATTGATATTCTTCAAATTATGTACGTTTGCGCCTCGTACTACAATCTTCTTCGGTTCATTCTCCGTCATGTTCGTTCCTCTTTTCGTCCAAAGATCCAGTCAATCTGTATTTCTAAATTTTATTTACTCAGCCATGCCGCCCTTTGCGACATACTCCGCGAGTGTCAGGTTCTCCGCCTTCATCCGTGCGCGCATCTTCCCATCAATAAAAGACCAAATGTACAGATGGAAAATACAAGCACATTCATAATCTGACTTCTTCTATAATCGTACTGCTTATCCAGCTTCTCCATGAATTCTTCTTCGGATAACGGTGTCTGACCTTTTCTCCTGCGCCGTTCATTTTTCTTTGTCCACTGCTTCAGCCATTCTTCCGGCAGCTCCCGGCTTACCGACTCTTTGACGCCGCCAAAGAACGAGAGCTTCGCTTCCTTCGGTTTCCGTATGCTTCTATATTTCTTATAGTTTGTATTCGCCTTTCAGCCTATCCTGTAATAAAATATAATCCGCTTTCATCCGTCTCACTCCCCCATCTTCAAAATTTTCTTCGCACTTTCCGTAATGCTCTTATAACTCTCGCAGAATTCCTTCAAATGCTTCGCCCCCGCATCGGTCACCGAATAATATTTCCGGATCGGTCCAAGCGGGGATTTCTCTTTGCGACACTTAATATAGCCGTTCTTCTCCAACCGCGTAAGCACCGGATACATCGTTCCTTCGCCAAGCTCAGTGAATCCAGATTCCGTCAGCCGTTGCAGAATCTCATAGCCGTATGTCTCATGTTCCGCAATCACCGATAGCACGCATCCTTCCAGAATTCCTTTCATTAATTGTGTATCTATCATGATAGCTCCTCCATTATGGGGCAGTTTTCGTATTTCTTCTACTACACTACTTTGTATCGCCAAGTAGTGTGATAAGAAAATACCACAGCTACTTTGTATTGTCAAGTAGCTGTGGTATCTTAAATTTATTTATTTTCTTCCTTCTTCAACCAGACTGTCGACTTCTCCAAATCATATGCCCTCGTGTAACCGTCATCGTCATATAACTGATATGTGCTATTCGCATATCCAATCAACTGCAGGCTGTTCATATCAATCTCATCCACGCACTCTGCAGCATCCACAAGCGGAATGCACTTGCCTTGGCGGATAAATAAGATAACCTCATTCAACGGAACCTCGACAAAATGATGTCCCTTCGGCATTTCCGTCTGTTCGATTTTTCCATCCGGGCAGAAACGGACAAGCATCATAGCTTCCGGCAGGTACACATATCTGCCGATTGCATTCTGCGTATACACAGGTGCGATCATGATTTCATTTCCGAGCATCAACTGATCTTCCACATTTACAGCCATCCGATCTTCCGGGTACTCAAATGCAAGCGGCTTAAACATCATGTCATCGGTCAGTGCAGCCTTCATATATTCGCTGTAAATATACGGAATCAACCGATACCGCACACCGATTATATGCCGGAAATCCTCAATGTGTTCAAACTGATAACACTCCTGTTCTCTTGTGTTCTCGCAGGCATGATCCCGCATAAGCGGCGTAAATACACCGAGTGCCAGCCAGCGGAGCAGCAGATCCCGTGTCGTGTTACAGCCAAAACCGCCCAGATCGGCACCGGTATATAAGAACCCGCACATATTCAAGGATGGCAGCATCTTCAGATTCAGCAGAATATGTGACCACCAGGATTTATTATCACCGGTCCAAATTCCACCATAGCGATGCATGCCAATGTAGGATGAACGTGAGAACAACAGGCAACGCTTATCTGGCGAAATCTCACGGAGTCCTTCCCCCGCCGCCCGCGTCATGTTATATCCAAACAGATTGTGCACCTGATCATGCCGCACCATCTTGCCATCTACATTATGATACATAGATGCATAGTCTTCCGCATTGTTCGCAAGTCCGGTCACCTGCGCCCCGATTGCCCATACGTCCTGCACGGTTTCCTCTTTGTCGATGAACGCTTTCATCGCTTCCTTTACATCTTTTACACCCTCCGGTGTGAAAAAGATCGCCGGTTCATTCATATCGTTCCAAAATCCCTCTATGCCGGCATCCGTCAGGCGCTTATATTTCTCTCCAAACCATTTTCTGGCATCCGGATTTAATACATCCGGAAAATGTGTATATCCCGGCCAGACAGCGGCTACAAAATCACTTCCATCCTGTCTCTTACAGAAATAATTCTTCTCGACTCCTTCCTCGTATACATCATATCCTTCTTCGATTTTTACACCTGCATCAATGATTGGAACAAGCCGGATATGATCCTTCTTCAGGTTCTCTACATACTGCGGAAAATCACGGAACTCATCATTTACCGTAAAATCTTTATAGTTATCCATATAGTCAATATCCATATAAACCATATCTATCGGAATATGATTTTCCCTGTATTTTTCTGCCACCGTAACAAAATCCTCCGGCGTTTTATATCCCCAGCGGCTCTGCCCGAATCCAAACGCAAATTTCGGTGCAATATAGCTTCTGCCAATCATCTTCCGAAACTGCTTTGTAATATCGTATGGATTTTCGCCTGTGATAACATACAGATCGAGATCTGCCCTGTCACAGAAGATATGAAGCTCATCCGATCTTGTGTAACCGACATCAAAGGTGAGCGTTGACGGATAATCAAGATAAAGTCCAAACGTCTGCTCCCCTGACACGATAATAAAATTATGCGCAGCATACAACGAGTATACATCCTCATGATGATGGGGATTATCTGAATTGTTGCTGATATACTGGTAGCCGCGTTTGTTGATGCCACGGTTTGCTTCACCAAGTCCATATACGATATCCTCATCACGAAGCTTATAAGTGAAAGAAAATCCTTCCTGTAAATAAATGGTGCCAAACTCCGGCATTCCTTCCGATGCTGCAAATTGCTCTGTCACTGATTCTGTTGGAAATGGGGTTCCATAGGTATATTTTTTAATCATTTCGCATTCTCCTTCCGATTGTTTTGTCTTGCGTTTTGTTAATATCATTATATTGTCAGGTAAGCTAATATTCTTGCATTATCTTCGTTATTTTATGACACAATATTGACTTTTCTTAAAATATAGCCTATTTTAACTATAAGAACTTATGCAGACACCGGTCCGGCACGAGTCTACTTACAAAAAAAGGAACGATTTTACGATATGAACCAGGACATTTCTCTAAAAGAAAATATTCATTACGGAACAAAAGAACATCCTATTTCCAAATTACATTTTGATACAGGGGCCGGTACACCCTATCCGGAATATTTCTTTGTTGCGCGCCACTGGCACCACTATATGGAAATTCTCTATATTGAGAAGGGGAGCTTTGAATTCGAGATCAATCTGCAGAGCTTTACCTTATCACAAGGAGATATCTGTATCCTGAATCCCGGTGACCTGCATCAGATCAAGGGGAATTCCTCTGACACCAAGCACAACGTGATCTTATTCGACCCGTGTATTCTGGATTTTTCCTACGAAGATGAAATGCAGGAAAAATGTATCAGACCGCTGATAAACCAATTGGCTCTGTTGCCAAACATCTACCATTGCGGTTCATCCATCCATGCTACCCTTTCGCCTAAGATCAAGGCTCTTATGAATACTACATTACATATGGATACCGGCTGGTATATGACAAGCAAACTACTGATACTTGATATTATATCATCCATTTATACAGCCAGTCTCATGCAATCTGTCCAAAAGGCACACGCACAGACAAATCAAAAGAAAATACAGAACTATAAGTCTGTCATCTCTTATATGGAGCATAATTATAACCAGCCGGTCACCTTGCAGGACCTGGCGGATACCATCCCGTGCAACAGCCAGTATCTCTGCCGTTTTTTCAAGGATATTGCAGGTGTTTCTCCGATTCAGTATCTGCTTAATTACCGCATTCAAAAGGCATGTATTCTGCTTGAAACGACAAACAATCCAGTGCTTGATATCGCACTGGATTGCGGATTTGAAAATGTCAGTTATTTTATTCGCAAATTTAAAGAAATTATGTGTTGCACGCCCAAAGCCTATCGGAACAATCATACGCAAAGGTAATACAGGCGAATTATTCTCCGTGCTGCCATCCGATCGTTTATTATTCCCTGGATGGCAGGCAATTCTGCGGCTGGATGTTCCCGCTTCCACCGTATCGTCCGGATCTTTCTGCAAAGCTCCAAGGGCACCGTTCGATATTCTTCCCAGATTTTTCACGGTCCTTCCACCTATGGACGAAGTAAACTTACAGGAAGCCTCAAAGCTTTCCGGGTGCAATCCGTAGCATTCTGTCAAGGCTGCCTGCGAAGCACCCCAGACATCCCGAGCTTCATTTATAATCATCTGTTTTTTTGTCTTATCGATATACCCAAGCAATGTCGGAACCAGAAACGCCATTTTCCGCCTTAAGCATCGGAGCGAACGCACACTGTATTTATTCAGCGTAGGATCTCCGGCCATGATTTTCTGAGCGCCACATAGGAGATCAGAAAGTTTGCAAGCCAGCCGGCCGGTACGGCAAGCCAGACAAATGCGATTCCAAACCTCGGTGCACAAATCAGAGCAACCGCCAGACGGATTGCCAGATTTACCATATTTGCAACCAGAAACGGCCGCATGATTCCAAGTCCCCGAAGGACTCCATCTGTCGCCATCTTGATACCCATGAAGATGAAAAAATACCCAAGCCAGCTCATATAATCCCCGGATACCTGATATGCAAAAGCAGTTCCGTCTTTCCCAAGGAACAACGAAGAAATCTGCGTATGCAGTGTTTCAATAACGACAAAAGCAAGGATTGCAAAACTCACATCCAACACCAATGCAGCATGATAGCCCTTCTTGATACGCTGTGGTTTCTTCGCACCAAGATTTTGTGAAACGTATGGTGACACCGCATTTCCAATAGATACGAATATCAGAGAAAAAACATTTTCTACCCTCATCGTCGCAGCATAACCGGCAAGTGCCTGCGTACCGAACGGATTCACAACTGCCTGTACAATCATCATACCGATCGACACGGTGGACTGCTGGAGAACTGAAGGAACGGCAATCCGAAGCATGGAATGCAGTTCCTGCCGTTCAAACCAGCGAAAAGGGCTCTGATACTGCCGCATCCGATAAATAAAAATCAGGAAGGACAGCACTGCGGAGATTCCTTGTGCAATAAGAGTCGCAAGGGCTGCACCGAACACGCCCAGCCCCATGCCGGCCACCATCCAGAGATCCATAAGAATATTCAATATCGACGAAACGATCAGAAGCACCAACGGAATCTTCGACTCCCCGATGGAAGTAAACATGGTTGATAAAATGTTATACATAAACAGAAACGGAAATCCCATAAAATAGACCCGCAGATACAGCACCGCATCATCCAGTATATCCGATGGTGTGTGTAATAACCGCATCATCAAATCGGAAAAGCAAAATCCAAGGACACTCAGAAGTATGCTCAAGCTTAGAAAACTGATCAATGAAGTTGATACTATTGTTTTCATTTTTCCATAATTTCTGGCACCAAAATAACGGCTTACAAGCACACCGGCACCCACACCGGCACCCAATGCCACACAAATAAAAACATTGGTAAGTGCTGCACAGGCACCAACAGCCGCAAGCGCGGAAGAACCAACAAACTGACCGACGATTATGGAATCAGCCATATTATATACCTGCTGAAAGAAGCTGCCGAGAATCATAGGCATTGCAAATACGGTTAACGCTTTCAGAGGCGCATCTGTGATTAAATATTCATCTTTTGACATTGTAGTTCCCTCCTGAACTTTCCCGGTCTGTTCATAATGTCTTTTTTAATCTTTCCAGATCATCCGCATCCGGGTGGGATAAAGCGCGATCAAAATTCTCAATCAGCATATCAAGATTCGCCGGATGTTCCGGATTCTCTTTCATTTTGATATAACGGTCGTGCACAGACTGCGGCATCTTTCCCTGACACATATACGCTCCGATAACCTCATTGCTGGAATCAATAGATCGTCTGACCTGCTCAAGAATTTTGTTAAAATATGTGTCGCTTCCACCAAAGCCGGCTGTTCCAAACAAAAAAATCTTCTTATTTTTTAGTTTCGATAACAATTCTAATGTCTTATTGTCTGCGTTTCCTTTGTCCGTCCAAAAACCGATATACAGCAAATCAGATTCCGGTACCTGTAATTCATTCCCGCCAAAATAATCACACATATCCTGAGGCAGCGTTTCATGGATTGTGTCTGCAAGTTTCTTTGTATTACCGGTTACGCTGCTGAAAATTATCGAATAATTATTTGATGTCATCCTTCATTATCTCCCTTCATTTCCTGCTAACTTCTATTGGAGTAACATAATAATAGCATATCCAGTCCAAATAAGTCGTGATAATATTTTCTTGCACGCTCTATGTCTTTCACGACAATAAGTATATTTCTTAATTTCATATTTGCTTCTCCTTATAATGCAGAAACTTCTATTCCGCATTTCTCCTCAGAACAGATCCAACATATTATCCAGATAAATCGCTTCCCTCACATGCATCTGATACTCCGGCTTCGTCATATAATAAAGCAGGAATTCCAACACCAATGCACTTCCCAATCCGCGTCCTTCAATCTTGAAATTGGAAAATCCCATCGGCAGATAGACGTCTTTTATCGCATCGACTCCAATAAACCCCGGATTCAACATTGCCTTTGAAAACCGATATCCCTGTTCCGATTCTGGTGCCATGCATCTATGATCCGGTGCTTTTATGCCAAGTGCTTTCCGGCTCACATCCTCATAACATACTTTCCTGTCTTTGCACCCAAACCAACAACATTCATTGCACAAAAACTCAACCTTCGCCTTTTGCTCATCCGTCAACGTATGCAGATCTTCAAAATGTTTATTCAACCGAAAATCCGGCACTACATACTGAAACTCATCCCGCTTTAACTCATCCCGGAACTGTTCAAACTCCGTCAGAACCTTCGTGGTTGATGAGACAAGATACAATCCCGGATACTGCCTCTTCAGATACGACAGTAATAAATCCGAATGCACAATCACTCCATTTTGCACTGTTCCACCTTTTTCAAATAACGTGCAAAGTATGTTGCATTTCTTGTCAGATAAGTGTTCTTCCTGCAGCAACGAATTACTGAATGTCAGCCTCGCCGAAATACCATATTCCTGCATCAGATGCAACACTTCCTGCGCACTGTGATCTCCGTCTCCGATCCGTCCGCCACCCCAGATACAATCTGCCGGTGCCCCATAGATGGAGCCAATCTCACACCAATCATAAAAGTATTCCCGATGCTCACGGAATAACGGCAGAAATAATTCATACAACTCATAGAATTCAAATAACCCCGGAAGGTGGTAATATGCCGTTTTCTGTGTTTTTTGCTTCATTTATCGTTTCCTATCCCTTCATACCCTAACCTCTGGTACAAATTTCTTGCTCTTGTATTTCGCACATTTGTATCCAGCTCAACTACAACAATAACTACGCAAAAATCGAAACAGCTCTACATTTGTCTTACCATTTACACCCTCTGCCTGAAAATATTCCGGCAGGGCAATCGCCGTAGAGCATTCCCCGCAAATATCTATACCATATACGGGTGCCCGCTCCAGAAAATATTGAAGCATATGTTCAAGCATCCCCAGCGTCAGTTCGCCTTGATTCCAATTTGTTTCACTGTATTGTTCAGAAAGCACATCCTTGTCGATTGAAATGTACAACGGTACACCGCCGTGAATCCGTTTTAACCGTTCCACACCTTCTCCTTTACGGATTTCCTCTGCGGAAAAAGTTATGAGTTTATCCAGATGCTTCGTACGAATTTGTTTTATATCGTCTTCCGCCGGCCCGATCAAAATAAATTGTTGCAATGCCGGATTCTGATCAAGAACCATTCCCGCCCAATCGCCACAGCTCATCATTCCTTCCATTAACGGTTGCTGCATATCTGTATGATGATCGAAAACAATCAAAGAAAATGGCCTATGAATTTGATCCGTAAATATCTTTGTAACATAATGATAATTGCCAGAATCCACAAAATGGATTCCATGCACTCCATACGGCTCTATTCTCCTGCGGATCTCCCGCTCTGCCTGTGGCGAACAATACAGGTCGCTGCCTTCAATATCCGAGCAGTCAATCCACGAAAATTGCTCTCGGTCCGCACAGATTTCATCATCGTATACGTGTGTAAAATCCAGAATCAAATGATATGGTTTCATCTGTAATTCACCCCCATAATATACATTCCCCCGAAATTTTCAGACGGAACCAACAAACGCATTTACTATGTTCCTGCTGTTTTCATCTACTGCATAGGAAAATTCGGGATGCCATTGTACGCCCACTATAAACTTATTCGATGGCATATAGATACTTTCAATCAAACCATCTTCCGAAAATGCCATCGCCTGAAAATCGAGTGCCAGTTCTCTGATTGCTTGATGGTGATAACTGTTTACTCCTATTTGTTCCTTACCTAAAATGTTATAGAGCAATGTATCCTTTTGCAGTGTAACCTGATGTGCCACCCTGTCATATGGCGGTTTCATATGATGGTCAATACAACTGGTATGCTCTGTTGCCAAATCCTGATACAAAGTTCCACCATAGCAGGCATTCATAAACTGGATACCTCGACATATACCCAAAACAGATTTATCCCTCTCTACGGCTCCTGTTAAGATATATTGTTCCATTTCATCCCGTAGTTCGCAACAGGAACCACACCACGATTTCTTTTTTTCATGATACACAGACGGGGACACATCATGTCCACCAGTCAGCAAAAATCCACCACATATTTCGAGAAAATAATCAAGTTCCTTCTCATTTGCTGTAAGAGGGAGCATCATAGGAATCGCATTTTCCGCCTCCAACATTTTCATATATCCGGGCAGCATCCAGTAGCTTTCTTTTTCATCATCATAAAGTGGCATAATACCAATCACTTTTCGCATCGTCGATTTCATTTCTCATTCCTCCAAATGCTGATTTTTGTTTTACCTTAGCTATATTTATTGTGTTTTTCTTATCTGATCAGCTGTGTACCAAACCTCAAGTCACGCCTATTAGAAATAATAAACTTTTACTCTTGAGGATATGGTTCGATTCCCAAAGAATACTTCACCTCGTCACACAATTCTTCATAGGATAAATCATATGGAAAAGGCTCTGCATCATCCATAATATTGTTCATTAGCTCATCCAGATCCCCACATTCTATTACAATAAAGGGCTTTTTACTAAAAAGGGCTTCATCCACTCTGAAAAATAATCCTTTATATGTAAATACTGATCGCTCAGAACGATGCATTTCTTCAAAATCATCTGAACAGCTTGTTGTTTTAACCTCATAAGTTAAACGGATTTCGTATTTTGAAGCACCTAATTGAAGCATAATTTGCTCTATCGTATCTTTAACCGCTTCAAAATCAGCTCTTGATACATCTTCATACCACCACATCTTTGTCCCCTCTGCTATTTCCAATGTTACTCTCCAGCCTTTTATTATATGCAGTCAATCTTCTTCCTGAATGATCCTCTGTATGTTCAAATAAAAGCCATTGTTCACATTCCTCTTCATAATGCGGATAAGCATTGGAAATATAGCATTCTATTCTCACACCGTTATCCATTTCAACGAACAAATCATTGGATTTACTAATGGATATGTTTGTGACTTTTCCGCCAATTATCTGATTCCGAAACTTATCTGTATTGAACCATTCATCATTATGTTTGCTCTCTTCTTGATCCCAAGAATTGTAATCCATCGTTGTTATTATCAAATCATCATTAAGAAAAATTCTAGTCAATCCCAGTCCATGCAATACGAGATTATCGCTGAAACAGAAATCCAGCATTTCACATATGCAGTTAAGCCCTTCAAGTCGTTTTCCGACCCAAAGATTAATAAAATCATTTATCGTTTTATCCATGATAATCCTTTCCTAATGAGCGGTTTCACCTAACACCCATATGTTTTTCTGTACTTTCACTGACAATGTTTAGAATCACGAAAGTTTATATTGCATAAAATTTTTATTCGGAACAAATCCAAAGTTCGAATATAACTTAACGCCCATATCTGACGCCGTGATCTGTACTGTTCCACAGCCATATTCTTTCGCATCATGAACAACACGCGTCAAAAGTTCTTTTGCGATACCCTTTCTTCGATAGTCCGGATTAGTAAACATGCTGGATAGTAACCCTATCTTTCCACTCGGGCATCCAAAATAAGGTGGTTTCTCTACAAAGGACATCCCACTCGTTCCAATAATCTTATCCCCGTCAAAAGCAAGCCATGACACAAAAGTTCCATCTCCCATATGGCGTATATAATACTGCTTTAATGCAGGTGCCAAATCAATATTCTCCTTGGCACCTTCTTCTCTTAGTTGCTTTATCCGCATATCAATAAAAGTGTTCAGTTCTTTCTCTGTCAGTCTTCTATACTCTATTTTCATGGTATCCTCCCCTTGATTTTACTTATAATTTTCTCGTAATCCTTGGCAGCTAATCCACCCCATGCTTTATCTTCGCCTCAATCTCTTTCAACTCAGTTATTCTATCTATCCTGATAATTGTCTTTATGTTATTATCAAAGCCATTAAACAGGCAAATCAATTCATATCCAATTTCCCGAAGTTCTTTGGCAACGATATTTGCTTCCAGTATATCGTAGTTTATTTCAGATGTAATCTCTTTTCCCGACAAAGAATAATTTATAACTTCACGTCGATATTCAGAATTTACCCTCTCCGCATTCAATTGTTTTCCTGAACCAATACTCAACAAAATTCTATTAATTCCTTTTACAAAGCTATCTATTCCGATGGTATTGTCCAATAAAAAAGCAAAACCATTTTTCTCCAATTCTCTTATCCAACAGTCATAGAAAGTATTGAAATGTTCCTCATCTTTACGGTCAAGCAGCACATGATACTCCGGCAGAGTATTTATGTCATATCGCCTGTCCGTAATTATCTCATTGAATGATTCGTAAAGTTTTGCATCTATAGTTCCTTCCTCAAAAACTAAATCATAACCATCATATTCACATGAAATACTGAATAACTCCGGTTTCATTTGTTTTTTACTTTTTATAAAATCTATAAAATGTCTCACTTTTATGCCCCTTATTGAGTTTCAAACAACAAAATGCCTGTTATATATGTAAAGCAGGACAATTGACTTTCTATCAGCTATCCTGCCTTTATTTACTAACAATTATACTTTTTCATTTTCCCGTGCTTCCAGCACTTCCGTAGTAATTGTGTCCGCATCGTATTCCGGAGCATGCTTCTTCACAATATCGTAGATGGGATGGATATCTTCGACAGATTCTTCAAGTTCATCTGCAATTTGATCAAGTGTTTTATTCTTCTGCACCTTTTTTACAACGGAAGCAACTAAATAACGGACTGTCCCTTCTGCGATTCCAGATGCACGCCCTTCTGCGATTCCAGATGAATACCCTTCCGCACGGCCTTCTTCCACGCCATCGTTATACCATTCACGCTTTGCATTCTCCATCTGCTTTTCGTATGTCAGATCAAACATCACACTTTTCTGCACATCCTCTCCGCGTTCCAGCAAAAAGTTCTTCAGGATATCTTCTGCAAACATAATCTTAAACTATCTTCCTTGAATACCCCTGCATCTTAAATTAAATGAATTGAATTTAAAAGCATGAATGTTCAAGAATAAATAATTTGACTATTCGTAGAAAGTAACTGTCTAAAAGCTACTATATGAAACTTATGCTTTGGTAGTAGACTAGCATAATCGAACTGAACATGTCAAGGACTTTTTCAAGAACGTTTGACAGCGTTTTGTATTTATTTCGTGGATTAATATATTTTCCAAATATTGTTGGATACGCCAGAAATTGCCGGTTAATCACTTGGTACCTAACAATGATATCGGATGCCGGATAACCGTTTTCCATTTTTCAGGAGCAACTTTTCTTGCATCTGAAAGATAAATTTCATGATGCAATCTATCTTTTGACAGATCATTTTCATACCCATTTTCCTGCAAATATGTATCCATGATTTCAACAGTCGCCGGTTCATCATCAAATGCTCCGAAATGCATAATCTGAACGCATAAGCCTTCTTCTATCGTGATAAACTCTGCCGACGAACAATCCAGTTTCTTCTTTTTCGTAGCGGTTTCTACCGCCCAGTCAAAATCCTTCTTCGTAATAAAATCCGGAAGTCTTATCACAGAAATCCAATTAAATGCATCCTTATTCGAGTAATCAATTCCATCAACATCATCCTGCCACCAAAAGCCTTCGAGCGGAGGTACAACGTATTCGAAGAATCCTTCTATTTTGTAATCCGTCTTGTAACTCATCTTAAGTGTATACGCAACTGCATATAAAACGCCAATCGCCTGCTGATACGCGCCATCCTTTTCATTCGGATTGCCTTTTCCTCTTACTGCGATATAGTTTGCCTTTGGAACATTCACTATCTCCGGCTTGTTCTTCGGCATATAAAATTCCTTGTATTCCTTCTTAAAATCAAACGCCATTTGTTCTCCCTTTTACATTCTTTCGCTTCAACACCTCATACACGCCAAGCAATATACACCCAACGGCATAACACAGGATATCTTTCCAATCAAATACGGAACCGACCAGAATACTTAAGAATCGATTATCCTGCCAACCTAACGCTTCCACAACATGGAACATCTGCAAAACCTCTACCAGTGCCGCAAAAATAAATACATACAGCGGTAACAATTTGCATCGCTCCGGTACAAATATTCTTATAAACGTATATATCACAACCACAACCAGCACGTCACCAATATATGGTCTTACAAATGCATCATGCACATATACCGCAATCAACACTTCAATCAATAGCAAAATCACAGTTGCTATTGCATATCCGATTCGCTTCATGTTCTTCTCCATTCAACAACATGCACTATAATCTTCCTCTGTTGTCTTCTATCCATTTAACCGCATAGTCAACAATCTGTCTCTGACTCATTAATTTGACTGTTGCATTTCCAATCTGAACGGTATGTACTGTATGGAATTTCTCGAACTCTTCTCCAATCTGTGTAAAATCTTCTCCATCCACATATAAGGTCTCGTAAGCCTTCCACACTCTTTTTCCATCTTCTAATACCGCACTATGCTCTGTACACATATGTTTTCCCGGATATTCTGCCCGAACGTCCGCCAAATGAAGGGAAGTGTTTTTATCATATCCTGTTCCTATCAACAATACTTTTCCATTTAGTTTATAGAGTTTTCCTATTGGAGATTCTTCACCAAATATATCTGACAAATCGTGATTTTCTACCAAATATTCTGCATTCTTCCCATAAGCACACACCGATCTTGCAGGATGTTCACTTCGAATACTTCCCGGTATCTGGCAGAACATTTCCGCTACCGCGCCCATTGTGTTTGTAGGTGTTAAATTTTTATCATACGCAGGCCAATATTCCCTGATAAGCGGCCAGTCTTCTTCGTCCTCATCCCAATGCACCCCAGTATCAGGATCCAGATTTTTCCACGATTGTGTTGGCATCATGATTGTTCCTTCCTCTCCAACCGTTTCAATCAACGCCTCGATAACTGCCTGTGCACCACCACATACATATCCCATATTTTTAAGGGAAGTATGAACCATTACCGTATCTCCGGATTTGAGTCTAAGCTCCTTTAATTTTTTTATAATATCTTTTTTTGCACAATCTTCATAATAATTTTCTCCCCATATGCCGCTCCATACTTCAACCTTTATTTTTCTTTAGCTTCTCTGTAAGGAGGATTCCTATTTATTATTGATGCCAATAAAATATTAGATTTTTTCCTTTCCCATAAATAAATCAATCGCATTAATATGATGAACTCCCTCTTGCTGATCTCTGTATTTATCTAAAGAAATAATATAACGTGGATAACCGTCCCTTATTTCTCTGAACGGTCTATACTCCCTTTCTTTTATTTTTTGCGTAGTTTTTTCATCGTTTCCCTGCAAACTATAAGCAACCTGAATATATGCATATTCTCCGTCATGTTTTCGAACAATAAAATCACATTCTAATTTACCAATCTTTCCAATACTTATCTGGTAATCTTGACTTGCAAGATATAAGTAAACTATATTTTCCAGCGATGATCCAAATGATAACCTGTTATCCGTATTCATAGAAAAGTAAATTGCCAAATCTGCAAGATAATACTTTTGATCTCTCTTTATTGCTCTTTTACTTTTTAGATCGAATCTATTACATTCATAAATTATTTTTTCTTTTATTAAATCTTCAATATAACCTCTTACTGTAGTTGCTTTTGTCTTATATCCTTCCTTTTCCAAACATTCCAATAAGCTATTCAAAGAAAACGGGGCTGCATAATTATTCAACAAGAAGGATTGTACTCGTTCATACACAGGGACATTAGAAATACGCCTTCTTGTCTTTACATCCTTTTCGAAAATTTCCGAAATAATTCCTCTTGTATATACTTGTCTTGTCGAAACATCATCAAATTCCAATGTTTTAGGAAACCCACCATTTAAGATGTATTCCTTAAATTCCAAATCCATATCAGAATCAATGTTTTTTCCAAAAAAATCTTTCATTTCAAGGTATTCCGCAAAATCCAACGGATATGTTTCAAAATTCAAATACCTGCCTGTCAACTTTGTCGAAATCTCATCGCTAAGCAGATACGAATTGGAACCCGTCAAGAAAATAGAATACCCCTCCTCTGCATATGCGTGAATTACATTCTCAAATCCTGTTACATTCTGCACCTCATCTATGAACAGAAAATAATTTTCTTCTTCCCCTAACATGGATTCTATCATTTCTTCAAGCTGTTCCGGAGTCTTTATATTTTTAAATCCTCTTTTATCAAGGGGGATATATATAATTTGTGATGATGGCACTTCATTATTACATAATTCGTTTATGATTGCCTTCAATATAAAGGATTTACCACATCTACGTATTCCAGTAATTACCTTTATAATATCAGAACTATAAAAAGGACGAATCCTCTTTAAATATTTTTCTCTTGGATATACATGTTTGAACATAATGGATACTCCTTTCATTCACATCTTATCACAAATCTTCATTTCGGGGTACTATTTTGTAGCTTTTTTATTTTTTAGTACCCTTAATAAAGATATTTTATTAAGTACATATGTTATAAGTGTTCCCATCCCTATTCAAATCCATCAGAGTGCCGTCAACTTTCCCTTAAAATTCATACTTTCTTAACTCACAATTCTTTATCCCGAATGCCGCAAATTCCTCGTTCGTCATATCACGGAAATACGACTCAATAATACGTGAAATTCCGTTATGTGCCACCAACAGATACACCGTCCCTTCGCTTTCGGCTTCTTCCTTGATATCATCCAGCAGATTATAGATCCTCTGGGAAAGCTTCAGCATAGACTCCCCGCCACCATAGCTGTTGACAAACTGCGCCTTGGCAACGGAAAATTCCGCACCATTTCGCGGTGTGGACTCATACCGTCCAAAATTCTGCTCTTTTAAGCGCATTTCTTCCTCTGCCGGAACGCCTGTCACTTCTGCGATATGCTTTGCGGTATCTGCCGCGCGCATCAGCGGCGAATACAGAATCTTGTCAATACGGATTCCTTCTGCCTTAATCCGTTCGCCCAATTCCTTTGCCTGTGTATGTCCAAGTTCTGTAAGTGCAATATCCGTCGCGCCACAGATTTTATTCTCTACATTCCAGATTGTCTGTCCATGTCTTGTAAAATAGAAGTATGCCATCATACTGTCCCTCCTGTATTTTCTACCAAGATACTACCATATCTAACCTTTGAATTCCACCGCATGTTTTCGTTTCCAGATTGGAAAGAGGTTCCGCTGGCAGATATAATTCTCGCGCTCTTTGATTCCAACCGCATGGAAAAATGTCTTCCACATATCGGTATATTCATCCTCATACTCTTCCGTCTTCCGAAGCGTCTCAAATTCCGCATCGGTCAGATAACGCAGGTAATTCGTCCCATCCTTCGGATGCACGCACGCGGTCTTCCTTGTATCATCAATGATCATCCAGTGTTCGGACGGCATGCGGTCTGCAAAATGTCTGCCGACCAGCATGATCACATCGCTTTTCGGTTCCAGATGGCACACATAGACTTTCCCGTCTAACGACTGAAACCGCGCAAATTCCCGGAAATGATGACTCTCATTCCCCACCTTCCGCCGCAGTTCCAATATCCGCATCACATGCGGATTCGTATAATAATCAAGCACGCGGCAGCCAACCGCGAATCCAACCCGCAGGAAATTATAGATTGCCTGCAATGCATCTTCCTCCGCGGAGAGTGTCGCATAATAGACATCCAGATATGCCTCATCCGAGATATCTCTCCGGATGGAACGAATCACCTTCTCTGCCTTTTCGGCATCGCCATCCACATGAATGTACTCATCGAACATCGTCTGTTGAAATACTGGCTCTTTCTTCACTTGTATCTGTTCGTGACCGATCCGCAAGGCTTCCACCCATGCATCGTAGATGCAGGTCATAATATCCTCCAGCCGGTCTTTACATGTATATATCTTCATAACTACAATCTACCCAATTCCGAAATCCGCCAGAGACATCTGCGTGAACGATTCATTCGCGTGCTCTGCCTTCCATATATCCTTCTGGTCGACGCCGGTCAACTGCCTTGTGATATACCCTTCCTCGATCGGTGTGTGATACATCTGCCTGCCACCACAGGTAATGAAATATTGTGCCCGTTTCAATACGACTCCCATCTTCTTCAAGGAAGCGAAATCGAGCCTGCCGTAACGTCTCGCGTATGTGATCCGTCCTGCCGATTTCGGTCCGATGCCCGGCACACGGAGCAGCATCGCATAGCTTGCCGTCTGCACTTCCACCGGGAATTGATCCAGATGCCGCAGTGCCCAGTCACACTTCGGGTCGACCAGTTCGTTGAAATTCGGCTTTTCCACGGATAACAATTCGTCCGCCTGAAATCCATAGAACCTGAGCAGCCAGTCCGCCTGATACAACCGGTGCTCCCGCAGGAGCGGTGGTGGTGTTCCGATCTGTGGCAATACCTTATCTTCATTCAGCGGAATATACGCCGAATAAAATACACGCTTCAAGTCAAAGCCCTGATACAACTGTTGTGTCGTCTGCAGCAACGTATAATCGCTCTCGCCGGTTGCCCCGATAATCATCTGCGTGCTCTGCCCCGCCGGTGCAAACCGCCGCCTTAATTTCGACATATCGAGCGGTGCAAGCTGATATGCGTTGTCCCATGTCAAAGCACTATCCAGAACCGTTCCATTCATCTTCGTAGCCAAATTCGCAATTGTATTCTGCATACCTGTCTCTCCAGTTACAGAAATATCTGAACCTGCGCCACGTTTCTTGCCTTGATCTCTGCTTCCATATGCCCCCGCATCATCACGCACAACATTTTCCGTTCCAAGTACAGCTTCCTTCTCCTTCATCAATCCTTCCGCAAACTGCTTCTTTGACTCAGTCCCGAAGATACTCTGCTTCAGAAACTGATTGCCCTTGCTTCTCTCCATGTGCGCGGATTTCCCGATTGCCATCCGGTGAGATGCGATTGTATTCCGCACCTTTCCCATCGGATCTAAGATTGTCTGCATTGTCTTATTCGGTGCCAGCGTCCGCAATCCTTCCTCCGTTGGCAGTTCCATATTCACGCTGATACGATCCGCCAGATATCCTGCTGCCGCAAGCAGTTCATCCGATGCACCAGGAATCGTCTTGACATGGATGTAACCGTTAAAATGATATTTCGTCCGAAGCAGAAGCAATGTCTCGCACATCTTCTCCATCGTATACGTCGGATTCTTCAGAACGCCGGAGCTTAAGAACAAGCCTTCAATATAATTCCGCTTGTAAAACTCCACCGTGAGCTCGCAGATTTCCTCCGGTGTAAAGGTTGCCCGCTTCACATCATTACTCGCCCGGTTGATGCAGTATTTGCAATCATAGACGCAGTGATTTGTCATCAGAATCTTAAGTAGCGAGATACATCTGCCATCCGAAGCAAAGCTATGGCAGATGCCGCATGCCGCTGCATTGCCGAGTTCTCCTTTCTTCCCCCGGCGATCCGATCCGCTCGACGTACATGCCACATCGTACTTGGCAGCATCCGCAAGAATCTGCAGCTTCTCCTGCGTTGTATATTCTTCTATGTAATTGTTCGTCATTTCTGTACTCATACTTATATTATACGAACAAGCGTTCTTAATTGCAAGTTTTTTCGAACACTCGTTTGTATTTATTCAGAATAACCAGAAAGCACAAAAACAGACGAAGCAGAATTTCCACTTCGCCTGTTTCAAGATTACGCCACTACCCGTTTCTTCGCCGACACGATATTCGCAACAATAATATAGAACACACCATATAAAGCCATCGCCAGCATATTGATAAATGCCGGTTTCAGCCCTGAAACACTCACCGTCTCCAGTGTCTTCAGATATTCATTCGTCTGAATATACCAGTACGCCGGAAAGATACGACCCACGGCAAGCACGCCATCCGGCAGCCATTCAACCGGGATAAATGCACCGCACAGAAATGCCGAGCCAAGTGCCACGACATTCACGATTCCATTAACCGCTTCCTTGTTGTTGAAGATGCTGGATATCAGGAACGCCATCGTCAGGGCGCACAACGTAAACACGAACGAATTTGCCAGATACATGGCACCCTGCGCACTGAACATTGCCTTTCCAACAATCACAAAACTGATCACACCATAGAACAGCCATAATGCCATCGCGAATAACAGATTCGACGCAAGCAGGATCGCATTGTGCTTCTTATAATTCATACTGCTGATCGTGATTCGCTTGCGGATCGGCAGCTCCTGAAAGCTCGTAAGCACCAGACAGATCACGAAGATCGCACCGGCAAGCAGACTGTAGCTTGCAAAATTATAATAACCCGCTGCCTTCGACATGCTGTTTGTATCAAGTGTCGTCGTCACATGCACGGTTGATGTCTGTTCCAAAGTCTGCGTGATATCCTTGCAGACTTCCTCCTCATTCAGGGATATGTTCATTTCATCCGGATTTGCCTGCAGAGCGGCATTCACGTAGTTTTGCTGTATGGCAAGATAGCTTTCGACCATCATCTGTGCGAAGCTCGCATCCGCCGACTGGCAGCTCTTATACCGAAGTTCCGGATTCTCTCCGTTCAGAACCGCCTGCCGGTAGCCCTGCGGAATATAGATTACAAATGCTACCTGCCGATAGAAGATTGCATCGTCTATGTCCTCTTCGCTTTTCAGTTCTTTCCGTTCACTGTGCGCTGCGATATAATCCGTAAAATTCTTCGTGATTCCGACATTTTCATCCTGATTCACAATGACGATTTCCGGCTTGTCTGCGGTGAACTGGCTCACCGTATCCCCGCTTTTTGCGTTGATGCCACCGAACAAAAGAAGCAGCACCGTATACAGGATCACCATGCCTTTACATTTATTCAATACATGCAGAAATGCTTTAAATACTGTCATACTTCTGCCTCCTTAATCCCTGTGCGGACACAAGCAGCATGAAGGCAGAGAAGATTCCAAGACTTGCTACATCCATCCAGAAACGCTTGTCCACACCATAATAATACAGCGCATAATATCCATCTGTGATCATCGCCGCCGGATTGATCTTGTCTAAGAACGGCACATGTTTCTCGATGATATATTTCATGGTAATTCCCATCATGCCAGACAGGAAACAGCATGCCATCGTGATGCCGATCAGTATTCCAAGCTTTCCGTTCTCGCCGGTCTTGACAACTGTAGTCACCATGATCGCAAGCGTCAGTCCAGCCAGACTTCCCGCAAGTGCCAGCAGGATCACATATGGCAGATTCTCCCCGTAATCGACCTTCATCACGAAGATCGTATACACAAATAGAATCGCAAGCCCGATCAACTGCGTACAATATGCGGCAAGCAGGGATGAAAACATCGTCTTCGCCTTGCTGATCGGAACAATGGCTGTACGCTTTCCGAGATTTCCCATGTTCGGAAGATTCCGGCTCAGTGCCGTCATTCCGAGGATACCGCCATACAAACAAGCCATCGCAATCAATGTGTAATACTCAATCATCGTATAACTCATATTCGCACGGGATGCATCGATAAGATTCGACTCTCTGCCTGCAACCTGTTCCATTACATTTTTGTAGAGTACCTCAATATCCGGCATAGTCCCCTGCTCAATCTCATTTTGTACACGTTTTTCCATGAGTGCAGAGGTATGTACGATCTCGTCTACCACATATTGAAGCACTGTCTGGTTGATACCATTTTCGTGAATCCAGATCTCCGGCTGCTCGCCATTCATGTACAGCACGCCATCGACATCCCCATCTGAAAGCAGCGTATCTGCTTCATCCTTCGACACATACACCGTGTCAAACATCTGCTCATCGCCTGATTCATCACTCAAAGTCTCAAATGTCCGGCGAAAAGCTTCATTTTCCTGAAAATCCTCGTTATCGACAATCGCAATCGGAATCACGTTCAGCCTCTCACTGTCCTCGATATTGGAGAATGCCAGCTTGAACATCGTGCCAAGCACAAGTGGAAACACAAATGTCCAGAACAAAAGCATCCGGTTCCGCATCAGGACTTTGAATGTATACTTAAAGTTATGTCCAAACATCAGTCTCTAAGCTCCTTTCCGGTCAGCTCCAAGAACACATCGTTGAGCGTCGGACGCTCGGAGAAAATCTTGTTGCAGGTGATTCCCGCCGCACTCAGTTCCCCAATCAGCTTCGCCACGTTATTTTTGCCGCTCTTATAGGTGATTACAAGCTGATGGTCGGCATATTCCGCCTTGTCGACATTCGGTGCGGCCTGTAACTTCTCCAAAAATTCCGGTTTGAAATGCTTCGTCTCGATCGTGACCTTCTCCTCGATCTTCGCAAGTGCCTTTAACTCGTCGGACGTTCCCTGCGCAATGATCTTTCCCCTATCCAATATGATGATCCGGTCACACAGGATCTCAACTTCTTCCATATAATGTGTCGTGTAACAGATCGTCGCGCCATCATCCCGCAGCTTCCTGATGCCATCCAAAATGTTGTTCCGGCTCTGTGGATCGACCGCAACCGTCGGCTCATCTAAGAAGATCAGCTTCGGCTTGTGCGCAATCCCACACGCGATATTCAGTCGCCGGAGCAATCCGCCCGACAACTGCTTCGGATAATATTTGCGAAATTCATCCAGTCCGACTAATGCGATTGCATCCTCGATATCCTTTTTTCTCTCCTGCTTATCCTTCACATACAATCCACAGAAATAATCGATATTCTCATACACCGTAAGCTCCTCAAACACCGCTACCTCCTGGAAAATCACACCGATATCCCGCTTGATCTTATAGGCATCCGGTGTCATCTCCTCACCGAAGATCTTGATACTTCCCGCGCTGTATTTTAACAGCGAGAGGATGCAGTTGATCGTGGTTGATTTTCCGCTTCCGTTTGGACCAAGCAGGCCAAGAATCTCTCCCTGCCGGATCTCAAACGACAGGTCATCGACCGCCTTTTTCTGTTTATATTCCTTTGTCAGATTCTTTACTTCTACGACTGCGTTCATTTTGCTTTTCCACTCTCCTTTTTATTCCCAGCAATTGCGATATTGATTTCAGGATATATTTTAATATTGATTTATAAAGATATACGATATGTTTGAATCATAGAAGTTCTTAATGTTCTGTAATTATATTAGCCATGTTTGAACACGATGTTCAAACAAGCCGCCACTGAGCCATGGATGGCGAATTGGCGGCGGTGGCGTATTGGATGAAAATATAGATCAGAACATTTAGAACTTCTCAGATTCAATACATTGTATATCGTATCAATCAATATTGAAATATATAGAAACAATATCGCAATTTCCGTGGTTCATATTTATTCATCCTTCGGCTTCTTGTCATACATGCTTCCGATCTTCATTTCACGTACCGTATCCGTCAGCAGTTCTTCAATCTGTTCATCCGTAAATGCGACGGTTCCCGTTGCAACCATGCTGGCGATTCCGTGTGTGAAAATCCACACCTTCAGATGAAACGCTTCCTGTTCCGCTATGTCATACCCAGTGAATTCTGCGCCCTTTTCTAAAACCTGATTCCCCATGTTGTCTTTCTCGATAAATTCCGTTGGCGATATCTTCGAGTCTCCCATAAATAATATCTTGAAAAAATCCGGATAATCCTTCGCGAACCGGATATACGCAAGTCCCATGCCCCGATATGCTTTTTCTTCCTTCGAGCCTTCGATCATGTACGACTGGTATATCTTCTGGATGTGCAAGATCGTCGCATGCTTTAGATCCTCCATGTTCTCGAACTGATAGAAGATCGGCTGGACCGAACATCCAAGCTCTTTCGCTACCCGCCGTGCATTGATCGCGGATAGGCCTTCTTTCTTCACAACAGCACACGCTGCCTTTATAATATCTTCCTTTAGATACTTCGTTGCCCTTGGCATAATGTCCTCCATTTTTATTTTATAACTCTTGTTATGTAACTTATGTTATATTATAAAGAACAAAAAAAGAAACGTCAAGCATATATCGATGAAATGCAGTTACATTCCTGTCACCTGCACGTTCATCTGCCTGACGTTTTGTTTATTATTTTTATAATACAAGATCCTTCATCGAGTGCAGTCCGATTGCCAATGTTGACGTATTGTGCATCAATGCCGAAGTTGTCGGCTGGATCACGCCTGCAACCCCCAGCACGATCAGTCCGGTATTAAATCCGACGATCGTTCTGTAATTCCGGCGGATGCGTCTTGTCAGCGCGGTACTGATCTTCCGCAATGTGATCAGCTCATTCAAGTTATCTGCACCAACGGTAATATCCGCGATTTCCCGTGCAATCTCTGCACCATCGCTGATTGCAATACCGATATCCGCTGCTGAAAGTGCCGGTGAATCATTGATACCGTCACCGATCATGATAACCTTGTGTCCCTCTGCTTTCGCACACTCCACGTAGCTTGCCTTATCCTCTGGAAGTACCTCAGAATAATACTCATCCACGCCAACCTTCCGCGCGATCGCACAGGCTGTCCGCTCACTGTCTCCGGTCATCATAACAACCTTCGCAAATCCAAGCTCCTTCAACGTCCGGATCACATCGGATGCCTCCTCACGAATCGGATCTTCGATACAGATGACTGCCACCAGCCGTCCTTCGACTGCCATATACAGATGGGAGTATTCCTCCGGCAATGCATCAAACTTCGCCTGCATACCTTCCGGAACGGCGCAGCCTTCATCTTCAAATACAAAATGATAGCTGCCGATAATGGTCTTTCTTCCTTCTACCGTGGTAGAAATACCATGTGCCACAATATAGGACACCTTCGAGTGAACCTCTTCATGTACCAGATTCTTTTCACTTGCCGCATCGACAACTGCACGCGCCATCGAATGAGGAAAATGTTCCTCCAGACATGCCGCGATACGAAGCAGTTCATCGCTGCTTTCCCCGCAGAATGATACAACATCTATCACACGCGGCGTTGCCTTCGTCAGCGTTCCAGTCTTATCAAATACGATCGTATCTGCCTCCGCCATCGCCTCTAAGAACTTGCCACCTTTCACCGTAATGCTTGACTTGCTCGCCTGCCGGATCGCGGATAATACCGAAATCGGCATTGCCAGCTTCAGCGCACAGGAGAAATCAACCATCAATACGGACAACGCTTTCGTTACATTCCGCGTAAAAAGATATGTTACGGCTGTGCCAAGTAACGTATATGGCACAAGCTTGTCTGCCAGATGAGATGCCTGACTCTCCAGAGAAGATTTGAGCTTTTCGGATTCCTCGATCATCGTGACAACCTTCTCATACCGGCTCGAACCACCGACCTGTCGTACACGGATGCAAAGCTCGCCTTCTTCCAGCACGGTTCCAGCATAGACATAGGAATCTGCCTGCTTATGTACCGGCAAAGGTTCGCCTGTCATAGACGCCTGATTGACCATCGCATCGCCATCGACAACGGTTCCGTCGAACGGAATCACATTTCCGACATGAACGACAATCTCATCGTTTACACGGATAGACTCTGCAGATACCTGCACTTCCTGTCCGTCCTTCTTCAACCAGACTTTTCCGATATTCAAGGACATGCTCCGCGCAAGATCACCGACGGATTTCTTGTGTGTCCATTCCTCTAAGATCTCACCGATTCCAAGCAGGAACATAATAGAGCCTGCCGTCTGGAAATCTCCACGGAATACGGATACACCGATTGCCGTGCCATCCAGAACCGGAACTTCGATCTTTCGTTTTGCTAATGTTTTCAGTCCGTTCGTAATGTATTTCACCGAACGGATGGCAGTCAGGGTGTTCGCAATCGGCACCGGCAGTAACACCCGGTTGATGCACCGCAGCAAAACCTTATCTACCAGTTTTTCTTTGTACTCTTCATTCACCTGTCTGCCGGAATTAGCAAGATAAGATTCCGGCACATCTGCCGAATCATAATGGAACCGCCGGAGCGCTGTTATCATCGCTTCCCGGCTTCCCTCATAACAGACAACTGCATCACAGGTCGAATGATTTACCTTCGCAGAACTGACATGTTGCATGCTGTCAAGATAATACTGAAGGATATCGGCTTCCCGGTACGACATATTCTTCTGTGCAACATGAAAACGAATTCTGCCCCGTATCTCATGTTTAATCACAAATTTCATTTTCTTCCGCCTGCTCTTCTGCTTCTGCCTCATCCTCAACTACCTGTGCCTCAGCCTCGATCTCGCGGTCTGCGTTGATCTGCTTTGCCTCAGCATAGATGTCGCTTGCATTCTCCTGTACATTTGTCACGGTTTTCATGACACAATCCTTTGCACGAAGGACCGCGGCTGTACCATGTGAGTAAACCTTCTTTGCATCACGGCTTGTCAAAAGCCTGATTCCAGCTGTTCCGAACAATACACCTGCTGCAAAAATCCCTGTTTTCTTTCCATCAATCTTCTTAAAAAAATTTGACATAATATTTACCTCCTGTTAGTCTAATCTAACTACGTTATATTATCACAAATTTTCTAAAAAATAAATATTTTTTTACCAATCCCTTCCAATTTTACTGCAAGCCGATATTACACTATCTATTCCTAATATAATCAGGTATGTACCTATCAAAAATCCGACTGAGAACAAAGCAATCTGCGGCCAGAATATCATCAACACACCTACTATCAGACCGATTACATTGATGAACAGTGTGACATAGAAATACCTTCCTCTGTATAAACTCCGGATAAATCCAAGATGACACAGCTTCGATATGCTATGTGCAATAAACCATAGCGGAAGCAGCAATGTTACAACCAATTCGCCTATGTGCGGATATGCCATCAGCGCCAAACCAGTGATCACACTAAGCACACCTGTAATCAATGCAACACATGGTGCAAATCCGATATATCGTTCTGTCTTCGCATAAAAGATAATATCTGTAATACCCGTCACTGTCGCCATCACACCATAAAAGACAGTGATCCAGCGCAGAATACCACTTGGAGATATCATGGACAAAGCGCCAAGGATTATAAGCAAAATACCCTCAATCAGCTCCAGCCAGCCATATCCCGTATGTCTTTTCATAAGGCAGCTCCCCCTTCCTTGTTCAAAATCTCCATGAATTCATCGCCCGTGATTGTCTCTTTCTCATAAAGATGCATCGCCAGAATATCCAACAGCCTCTTGTTATCGACAAGCAGCTTCTTCGCCTTCTCATGCTGTGAACGCACAAGCTCAACCACCTTCCGGTCAATCTCCTTCTGTGTATCTGCCGAACAGCAAAGCGAAGTATCACCACCCAGATACTGATTTTCCACTGTCTCCATCGCTACCATATCGAACTCATCGCTCATACCGTAACGGGTAATCATAGCACGTGCCAGCTTGGTTGCCTGCTCGATATCGTTCGAAGCGCCGGTTGTAATCTCTCCACATGCCACTTCCTCTGCCGCACGTCCACCGGTCAGAGTTGCAATCTTGTTCTCGATTTCTTCCTTTGTCATCAGGTACTTATCGGCCTGCTCCACCTGCATCGTGTAACCAAGCGCTCCTGACGTACGTGGAATAATCGTAATCTTCTGTACGGGTGCAGAATGGCTCTGTAAAGCAGCTACTAATGCATGTCCGACTTCATGATATGCAACCGTCTTTTTCTCCTTATCCGAAAGCACGGCATTCTTCTTCTGATAACCGGCAATTACAACCTCGACACTTTCTTCCAGATCTGCCTCTGTCACAAATGTCCGCCCTGAACGAACAGCACGAAGCGCACCCTCGTTGATAATATTCGCAAGTTCAGCACCAGATGCACCCGATGCCATACGAGCAATCGTATGAAAATCAACATTATCGCCAACTTTGATTTTTCTCGCATGTACTTTGAGAATTGCCTCACGACCCTTCAGATCCGGCAATTCCACAGGTACTCTCCGGTCAAAACGTCCCGGTCTGGTAAGTGCCGGATCGAGTGATTCCGGACGGTTTGTTGCCGCCAGAATAATAACGCCGTTGTTCCCTTCAAATCCATCCATCTCCGTTAAGAGCTGGTTTAATGTCTGCTCCCTTTCATCGTTACCACCATACTTGCCACCGTCACGTTTCTTACCGATTGCATCAATCTCATCGATAAATACAATACATGGTGCCTTTTCCTTTGCCTGCTTGAACAAATCACGTACCTTCGATGCACCCATACCGACAAACATCTCAACAAACTCGGAACCTGAGATAGAGAAGAACGGTACATTTGCCTCACCGGCAACCGCCTTCGCAAGCATCGTCTTACCGGTTCCCGGAGGCCCGACTAACAGAAGTCCCTTCGGCATCGAAGCACCAACATCGGTATATTTCTTCGGATTATGCAGATAATCGACGATCTCGGCTAAGTTTTCCTTCGCCTCATCCTCGCCGGCAACATCCGTAAAATGAATTCCTTCGGTGGACTGTACATATACCTTCGCATTGCTCTTTCCGCCCATACCGAACATCATGGAATTCTTGCCGCCTGCCTGTTCCATCAGCTTCTTCGCAAGGAATCTTCCAAGTATCCAGAACAATAAAAGTGGCACAACCACAGACATCAGAAAGCTCATAAACGGGGATGTCCTCGTCTCGATTTCCTTCGAGAACTTCGCGCCACTGTCATAGAGCCGCTGTGTCAGATTATCGTCCGGCATGAGTCCGGTCTTGTAGATTGCGCTCTCCGCCTTATCCGTAAATGTGATCTGTGTGCTGTCGATCTGTACCTGACCAATATCCTTATCCTCGGTCATCTTCATGAATGTTCCGTAATCAACTTCCTTTACCTGCCGTTCTGCCAGCATCGGAGTGATAAATAAATTAAACACCAGCAACACTGCCAGCACAATTCCGTAATAGAAGATCAACGGACGTTTTGGTGATTTTACTTCTTTCATCTCTGCATACTTCCTTTCTTTGTCTAGATTATTACTCTCCGTACTTCTCCTTCACTGCCTTCACGATCATCTCGTAGTTCGGCATCTCTACTCCATATTGTTCTCCAAGACGGAGCGGCTCATACAACAGGCCATCGATTTCCGATGGTTTTCCTGCCCAGATATCCCGCTGCATGGAGGTTGAAGCCTCCGGTACAAGCGCATCTAAGATGTCCAGATTCGTCTTCTCAATATCAACTAAAAACGGGATTCCCATTGCCATTGCAAGTGCGTCAATTTCTTTCATGCACCGGATCAAAAGCATTCGCTCTTCTCCCGCACGCTGGAATGCTTCTGCTGTTGCATCGTAATACAAACCGCAGGCTGCCATCGGCGAGATATACGCATATTTCTGAAATGCATCCCGTTCAATCTGATTGGAAAGCACCGCATCGATACCTGCTGCCTTTAATTCCTGCTCTAATAAAAACATCTTCCGGCATAGCGCCTGTCCCTTCCGTGCGCCAAATACGATACGGAAGATATCGCCTTTTTGTAAGATCACGCCCGGTTCCTTAATCTCCGCCGCAATGTAGATACAGCCATCTGCAACTGTCGTGTCCGGCAACTCCAGCTGCAGCTTTGCCCCGGTTCCGTAAATATTTAAGATCGGAACAATCAATGTATCCTCGCTGCTATGTTCTTTCAAAAATGGAATGATATCCGGAATCGAATACCCTTTGACGCACACAAACAGGACATCCGGAATCTCCGTATATCCTGCTTCGTCCACTGCCTTTATGTCTGTCACGGTAAATGTCTGACTTGGTGACTCCACACGTATACCATGTTCTTTCATTGCTGCAAGATGCGCCCCGCGTGCAATGAGTGTCACATCCTGTCCGGCTCTTGCCAGAAATGCACCGATGCTTCCGCCGCATCCGCCAGCTCCTATAATTGCATATTTCATATACGATCTTCCACTTTCTATATGCTCAAGTGGTTTCTCCTTCCCTAGTTTTCTTCTATCTCTGATCTGTGATACATATTCTATAACAGATTTATGTTTGTTTTGTGAACAAATCCGTCATTGAAGAAATTTTAATGTAAATATCGTTATTTGTTCTGTTTTTTCACCTTCACGATCACAATTGTAAGGTAGCTTACTGCCTGTGTCAATGCATCTATCCCATGCATCACACATTCATCCGGCAGTCCGCAGTTCGAGACGCCATAGATTTCCAAATTTTCACCCTGCTGCCTTCTCCGCACAAGCTCTGTCCGAAGCATACCAATCAGCCGTTCCAGCTTCTTCCCCGACTTCATATAGATCCGTGTCCCGTCGTAATCCACGGTATCTTCCACCGCGTAACTGCCCGGAATAATATGGATCTCCTCACCCTGATCTGCAAGCGAGATTCCAAGTCTTGCCGCAACCGCACAAAAAGACGTCACACCGCTGATCATGCTTGCAGGCACGCCCGCCGCCTGCACTCTACGATGTATATATTGATAGGTTGAGTATACGCTCGGATCACCAATCGTCAGAAATACAAGTTTCTTTCCCTGACCGATTCTTTCCTGCACCACCGCAAAGCAGCGTTCCTGTGCCGCACGAAGCACATCCGCATCCTTCGTCATCGGAAACTGCATCGGACAGATCTCCTTTTCGTCGATTTCCGGCACGACCTGCCGCACAATCTTATAAGCATAACATTCTTCCTTCTTCTCATTTGGCAGCAAGACGCAGTCACATTCCTGGATTGCGCGCACCGCTGCCAGCGTCAGAAGCTCCGGATCACCCGGACCGACTCCGACGCCAATCATTCTTCCTTCCATCTATCTGTTTCCTCCTGCAGCACATACCAGCCAGACTTACCGGCTGATATCTGTCTGTTGTAGTTTAATTATCTAAGTAATCCTCCAGTGCCGTCTTCCCGCGATAGGTACTCACATTAAATGTCCGTACGCCTCTCCGGCTCGTGCACATCTCACTGTGATACGAAAGCAGATCTGAGATCTGCCAGACATCATTTTCATCCGTCCAGATACCTCGCGCCTGCGCCCAGTCTACAAACTCAAATACCGCCGGTGTCGTGTCCGCAGAGCGTTCTTCCATATACGACAGCACATCCGCCAGCCGCACTTCGATCTCTTCCGTATCAACATCCTCCGCCATCCATGTCTGCACATCCGCACGTGCACACGCAAGATTATAACGTGCGATATACGTATCCGGATGTGACAACGCAAACGCGATATACAAGCTGCCACATGCAACAATCATATATTTCATCAGTGGAAATGTATTCTTATACAGATAGATGATCGTGCCAGTGAAAAGCACAACCAATGCCAACAGTCCAAACAGCACCAACACACGCAGATACGTCAGATGATATGCCCGTATATACATCAGCATCCGCACCGCTGAAGATGCGATCATCACATATGTACAGCCGCACATGATCGTGAGAATCGTACGAAGCACACGGCTTTCCGCAAATGCGCGGTTGCAGACCAGCACAATCACCAGATTCACAGCCGCCACAAAAAGCAGCTGGAAGAATCCCTGTCTCGCATATTCCGAATACGAATATCCGGCCGGCAGCATCTGCTTCCCAAGGAATGGAGACAGAATCTGAATGACTGCGAACACCATATATAACGCTGTAAGCAATCCGCAAAACGTTATACCGATCATCGGCTCGATCATGCGTTTTTCTTCACATGCAATCTTCGGCGGCTGTATTACCATCCTGCAGAAGATTCCATAAACAATCACAAATACCGCAACGAGCATGATTACAAAGCCGGTCAGATTCCCGGATAAACGCAGATTTCCGATACTCCGGTCGACAATATATTTGAAGATTGCATCTGCCTGTGAGAGCACGATCAGCATCAATACCAGAAACGGCAGAGCAATTAACACGCCAACCAGAATATAGATTGCCTTGGATTTCTTCTTTTCCCTAAGCTTCACATACACGTAGCAGTCACTGAACCCGCGGAACAGATATCCGAGCGGTGAGAACACTGTACCAAGCACGGCACGGATGTATTTCCCGACGCCCCATTTGTCCGCATTGCAAAAGCAGGTAAAAAATACGGTCATCGAAAGCAGATAAATTCCTATGTAATTACATGTAATCAGGAATCGGTCTGCGGTCAGGAATGTCGATACGCCAAGCAGCAAAATTCCTATATAGTAGATCATCGTATGTGGGTTCGACGTCTTATCCTCGCGGTTATCGTACGCCTTGCTCTGTGGTGCGTGCGAGCAGACGTAATATAGAAAGCCAATCGTCGCTGCCGCAAATAGCACCGTCATAATTCCATAAGCATTTTTATACAGGCAGATGGTTGTCACAACCGCATAGATGATTGCCGCAAACCCACCGGTTTCAAAGCGGACCGCCCGCTCTTTCATCTCCATCTCCGGTACTGCATTACTCTTATTCGCACAATCTGAACCTGTCATCATCTGTCCGGATTCCTGTTCCTGTATATTCTGTATATTCTGTATATTCAAATTGGTCAAATTCTCTTGTTTTTGTTCATCTCCCATATGGAAACACTCCTTTCCAGATACGTTCTGTCAATCGTAATTATCCTTCGTTATCACTATCTTCATCCTCATAGATCAATATATCTCCCGGCTGGCAGTCGAGTGCTTTACAGATGGATTCCAACGTAGAAAACCGCACCGCTTTCGCCTTGTTATTCTTCAGGATTGACAGATTTGCAAGCGTGATGTCGACCTCCTTCGCAAGCTCTGTCAGCCCTTTTTTCTTCTGTGCCATCAACACATCCAGATTCACTTTAATCGCCATATCACCACCGCCTTCTATATCGTAAAATCATTTTCTTCCTTGTACTGCACTGCCTTGTCAAATACGATGGCAAGCACACGGGAGAAAAGACCTGCGATCAAAAATACTACAACAATGATAAATACAGCCGGAGTAAAGTAAAGCGGAATCCGGCAAAGCATAACTGCCATAATCGCGAAGCTGTATATCCCCATCCGGTTCAGACTCTTTACATTTTCCTTCACGAAGCAATCGTCAGCAAGCACCGTCTTAAACATCTTCCGAAGCTCTCTTAGAATCAGCACTGCGAACACACCCGCTGTCATGAAGATTATCACCATCCAGATATAATACTCTCCAAAAAATGGGTTGATTACGGTTCCATACCATTTGAACGACACCGGCAAAGTCAGTGTCACAACCATTCCTACAAAATACATGATGTCCAGCAAAACCTTCGTCGCACCGGCAATTTTATTTTCTTTCATATGCAATATATCCTCCCATCACTTTCCTGAATCGCCTGTTATTATTCTTTCTTTTTTCCACCTTACACGATTAATTATTGATTGTCAATATATATTTATTGTTTTTCGATAATTTTTTATTGTTTTTCAGTTTCAAAGATATATGACGGGTGAAATGTAGAACGAGAGTCCCGTTTGTAACGCAAGAGCCCCTCTTTGTAAATGAAAATCTCATTTTGTAAACGAGATTCCCACTTTGTAAACGAAAATCCCGTTTTGTAAGCGAATTTCCCGGATTTTCATTTGTACATTGACATGTTATAATACGTTCAGCAATAAATTTGCACACGACAATAAGAGATCAATTCCCGCTCGAAATTTTTGTATTCGGAGAATCCATCCCTGTTTTGAAGTCATTCTGCTGTTTTTGTTCTGGCGGCACTTTGCAAATTTATCTGTTACTTTTTGAGAAGTTTAGGCTTTAAGATGATGTTTTCGGCGGCAACCGGTTTACATCCAAGTTTCTTAAGTATATCTTCTCCGTAATAAAAGCTGAACGTTTCGTATGGGCTACGGTTGTTCAGCTTTTTTCTTTTATAAGAATTGATATGATCCATCATCAGAAAAATATCCTTCTGTGTCAAATCATCAAAGCTGCTTCCCTTTGGCAGGATACGACGTATCAGCTCATGATTCACTTCACAGGCTCCCTTTTGGTAAGGTGCACTTGGATCGCAGTAAAATACATTCGTTCTGCTGCATGGAATCGTATCTCGTTTTTCAATTGCTTTTGGATTTGAAAACTCACTTCCATTATCCGTAAGAATAACCGGAAACAACCGTGAAAAATCTTCATTTCCAAGGACTTTATCCAACAGATTTATAATCTGTATGACAGATGCTGAAGTATTTGAATCTCGCAGAAATGCAAGCATTAAACTTGTTTCAACGAAATGTATAGTAAGCAGGCATTTGCCTCCCACACGTCCGATAACACTATCCATCTGTACAACAGCAGACTCCGGCTTTGCTTCAAGAAACTTCTGGAAATCAGTATAGCTTCTACCAATACGACATCCTCTGTCTACCTTGAATTCAGGCTGTTTGTATCGCGGGCGATACTTTACTTTACGAGGCAGATCAATGTTACGGATATCAAAAAGCTGGGCATCAACATAGTTATACAATGTTTTTTCACTGCACATGATTTCATCAACATGCTCTATATAAATCTGATGAAGAGACTGTCCATTTTTAACCAAGGGGCTGATGATTCCGTTGATTCTTGCTATATCATCCTCATTGGATAAAATACCTGTCCTGGATTCCGAAATAGACTGATGTGCCATTTCATGAGCATCTGCCGGGCCATAAATGCGTTTTAACAAGGTACATTGGGGAAGCTGGCTACAACCATTACATACATATGGAGGTTTGGTTTTAACGGAGCAGATATCCTCTGCAAAATCCGGACAATGTAATGTACACTCGGAACACAGACTGCATTTATACGCTGATTGATGCGTACAACTGTTTCCGCACAGCTTTTTAGCTTTGCATGTACTGCGATGTTTACATGGATTGTAAGGATATCCTGGGCGACCACTTTTCTTATCATAGGAATGCTTTTTTATTTCCTTTGCAATCGTGGTACGATCCTTGCCTAACTTCTTTCCTATAACTCCAAAAGAGACATTCTCCTGAAGGAGTTGTGCAATAACTAATCGATCTTCATATGTTAAAAACTTTGACATGGTAGCTCCTTTCCAGCCGCCAGAAATCAAAGCATAACAAAAAAGAGACCAACAATCCAGTCAGTCTCTTGAATTTGTAAAGGAAAATCCATACCCTTCCTTTACACTTATTACTATTAACTTTTAAAGAAGTCTGAGATGGCGGGTATGGAATCTCAGATTACAATTGACGGCAGACGGCAGATACGGTATCTATAAAAATCGGTACTTACTCCAATGATTCTGCCACCCACAGTCGCTTGGATTTAACCAATTAGGGGCGGCGACAAACAACCAATTTTAGTCAGTTAGAAAAAGCCATTGTATTTTCCGGTTCGTGTTCTAAAATGATACTTCATGTGTGTGCGTCGCACACATTCTCTTTCAAAGCATGTGCCACAAATTGAAAATATTTTTTGATTTGTGGCACTATGATAGATTGATATCTACTTTGCCTAACAGGTAATCAATGATATTGATATGGGCAATACCGTCTCTTGAATAATCAAATCTGTCCAGTGAAAATACATATTTAGGTGAAGCATCACTAATCGGCTTAAATGCACCAAATTCTCGTTCAATCGTTTCCTTTCCAGCTAAATAATAAGCTACCTGGATAAAGCACTTCTTTCGACCATTAATTGCCACAAAATCTATTTCACCTTTATATGTTTTTCCAGTAAATACTTCGTAGTCCCTTGATTTTAATTCATTGTAGATGATATTTTCAAGAAAGAATGTATCTTCAAAGTTGACCAAATTTGTATTAATCATTCTGAAACCAGTATCTACAGCATACTGCTTCTCAATGTATGACATGGCCTGCTTTCCAACGATATTAAATCTCTTAACACGGTCGATCAAACACGCATTATCCATTTTTTCCAAATATCTGTAGATAGTTTTCTTGTCCATGATATCCGAATTTTGATGTTCAAAATATGTTTCGATATTTTTACTAGAGAACTCTTTGCCAGCATTTGCCATAATATATGTTGCAACACGTTCAAAGTTTTGACGGTTGACTTTGGATCTCTCGGTAATAATATCTTTATCTAAGATACCTGTATAGGTCTGTTCCAAATATCGCTTAATATCACTTTCCTTTGTGAATGAAAAACGAAGTGGAAACCCTCCCCAGTTAATATAATCAATCATAAATTCATCAGGAGACATATTCTTTCCCAATGTTTTGATATACTCATAGCTCTCTGCAAACGAAAATGGCATAATCCGAAACTCAACACAACGTCCGACAAGTAATGTTGCCATTTTACCGGACAATAGTTTAGAATTGCTACCTGTAATGAAAATAGAACAGTTCAAAGTTGCTCTAAAGGAAGCCAACACTTTTTCAAAACTGCGTACATGCTGTATCTCATCCAGAAATATCAAATATCTTGACTTGTCCTTAATCTGCTCATTTACATAGGCATTCAACTTTTCAGCCGTTCTTACTTTTTCAAACTGCAAATCTTCAAAATTGATTTTTATAATATGTGTCTTATCAAATCCGTTTTCAATATATTCCTCTTCTATCTGCTCTAATAAAATTGATTTTCCGCATCGACGGACTCCAGTTAGTACTTTAATTAAATCCACATCATAAAAAGGTCTTATCTTACTTAAATATCTTTCTCGTTTTATATACATTATCATCATCTCCAATCCAATATATATTATGCCACAAATCGAGATTTTTTCAAGTTTTGTGGCACATGTTTATTATTTTTACTGGGATCTGAAATAGGAACCGTATAATATTTTGGTCTGCTCCAACAAAAATCCTCTCTTAACTTGCTACTATACATTTTATCGTCAAATGGTTCCGAAACAAGCTCCGGGTGGATGCTTGAGCCAAAGGTAATATCATCAGGTGTAAGCGGTAAGTTCTTCTCCGACCACTCCGAAATAAGCTCCGGGTGTACTTCCGCTAAACTGTTATTCATAGCCAAACCTCAACCTCCTTGTGCTTAGAGTATATGAAGTTTTGGCTTTATCTTGTAGTTTGCGAATATCCGTACAAATAGAAAAAGCCCTTTGAGAAAAGGATTTCTCCTCTCTCAAAGAGCTTGGTAAACTGGGAGTTGTTCGAATAATATTTCTATGCAAATGAAGCATAGATAACCCATATTTCTGCAAACATTACCAATAAAAGTACTCCATCTATCATCCAATTAAACTGGATGTCTGTTAAGAAAGTTTTTGAATGTGTCAGGCAATATTTTACTTTTTCTCGTCCTGTCAAAAATGTGATAAGTACCTGTAATATAGGAAATAAGAATATTTGTATTTTTCTTACATAATTATCCGCAATCCCATTTGCAAAATGTATTGGAATCATAGTCGGTAAGAAAAATATGCTCACAAGAGCAAGCAAACATCCTATAATGCAAATTATCCATGTGAATTTTCTGGTATTAATAAACTTCATAACAATCCTTTCTTCTGTCAAATCCGGTTTTTTTAATTTTCATGTCCACATTATATCACTCTCTTGTCAATACTACAATAAATTATATTTTATCTTTTTCTTTCTGAAAATGGGCAATCCCGATTTCAGGACTGCCCATTCATTATGCTAATTATGCGATTTTTTCTTGCTTGCACCGATTTCTGCATCAATTGATTTTTCTCATCTTAATAGAGCTTTGCACCTGCCGGAATGTGGTCATCCACCATCAGCAGATTCAGTCCTTCGTGACCGTCTTCCTCGTGTACTGCTGAAATCAGCATACCCTCGGAATCGATTCCCATCATCTTTCTCGGTGGCAGGTTCACGATAGCGATTGCTGTCTTACCAACCAGTTCTTCCGGCTCGTAATAGTCATGAATACCGCTTAAAATCACACGGTCTTTGCGTTCTCCGTCATCTAATGTAAACTTCAGAAGCTTCTTTGACTTCGGTACTGCTTCACAAGCTAAAATCTTAACTGCACGGAAATCAGATTTTGCAAATGTATCGAAATCTACCATTTCTTCAAAGATCGGCTCGATCTTCACATTAGAGAAATCAATCTTTTCAGACTCAGTTTTTACATTTTTTTCAGGTGCTTCAGAAGCTGTTTTATTTACATCATTTTTCTTATTTACACCATCCAGTGACTTCATCGTTGGGAATTTTTTTGATTGCTAAGCTAACTCTTGTATATCCCTGCAAACCCTTGGGAAATGGGCTTCCCCAGATTCTATATACCTGGATACTCTTGGACGTTTTTTTGACTTTTGTGCATCCAAAAGATGTCATTCGCCTTAAAATACGTCTTTTTATTTTAAGACATCCCTCGCAATTCATTATGAACTACGAGGAACTGCTTACCGACTGTTAAAGCGGTAGCCGATCTCACGAACACTATCTATGGAAAAGTGAGAGTTTGTATCACATAGTTTTTTACGAAGATTCCGAATGTGAAAGCCTACGGTATCCTTTTCATTGCCTGCTGATATTTCGCCCCACACCTTATCATAAATCTGCTCGTATGTAAGAACACGACCTTTATTGGCTGCGAGCAAGCAGAGTATATCGTACTCTTTGACAGTCAGTTCAATTTCCTGACCGTTATTGATAACTCTGCGCCGGCTCAAATTGATTTCTAAGCCGGAAAGGGATAATGTCGGCTCATATGAAATCTCTAATTTTTCAAAATCAGGGTGCTGTTTTACAAAAGCCAGCATATCGTCAAAGGCTGTTGAGTCTTGTGCTTTGAACTCCATTATTACGATTCGTCCGATATTATCACCCCCTTGGTTAGTTTTTTGTCTTGGACAACATAAGATTTATTGCGTGAGATAATACGATTCATCAATCGTTTTCAGAATAAAATTCACATCGTCATAACGAGAGGAATCGGACTGAGATCCTAAACTGCATATCAAAAACTCTTTTCCGTGCTGCTGGTAAAGCACAATCAAGTTATAGTCGTCAGACAGAGAGCCAGTCTTAATTCCGCATACATTTTCGTTGTAATATTCGGATGTCGGATCAAGGAAGGCGTTTGTATTCTGCCATATTTGTGTACTGCCATCAGGCAGTGTTGCCGTATAAGTGTTTTGAGATACAATTTCTCTAAACCACGAGTATTCCAACAACCGATATACTACTTCTTTCAAATCTAAAGTGGTGGTAAGTGCCTCCATATCAAAACCACTCGGATCATATAAAACTGTGTCTAAGTACCCCTGCTGTTGCAAATGCAGGTTTAAGTTCTCCATAAAAATCCTCACACGCTCTTGACAGCTTTCTGCTTGCGGCGAAAGTAATCCTCCACAATAATCAGCAACCACATAAGCTGCGTCATTCCCTGACGGTACTAACATTGCCGCAAATAGATTGTGTAAAAAGTATTCTTTTTCCTTGATTTGAGCAACAGACGAGCCGGGTTTCGTGAGTGAAATAGCACCATAGTCTGCAACAACGATACTATCAAGGTCTGCTAAAGTTGACGCATACTCAATAACAAACAGCTTGGCTAAACTTGCAGGAATTTGTGGCTCGTTCTCGTTTTTTGAAACAAATATTTCATCATCAGAACAATCCACCAAAATCAGCGATTTTGCATTATAAGAGTCAGGAAAATCTTCTTTGTAGAGAAAACCATTTATTTTATTCTTTACCGCTCTGAAATTTTCCGGCTGCATTGCCCACGGCACAAACATTATACCTATGCCGATACAAACTACAAGCAAAAGCAAAAATACTCCAAATCGTTTTTTCTTACGGCGTTTTCTCTGCATATATGTGCTCACCTCCCAGCCCAAAAACTCCTATGTGCCATTTTTTAATCGGCATAATTTGCCTGAATATACTCTGTAAATCCAGACGGATCTCCCAACTTTGCTTTATCAATATTATCACGAAGATATTTGCGTGTGGCGTCATCACAGCGATCTGTTCCCATATAAGGCATATCAAAGGCTTTTTCGAGTTCAGCTAAGGCTTTTGCCGCCCTTTCCGAATCCGTATTGTAAGTATCAAGCCATTCCTGCATCCAAGAATATTCCCAAAGGTTAGATGCTTTTGTATCGCCATATCCTATCTGAAAAGACGCTCCCGTATCTTCGCCTTCCAAAGCATCAGGCGGAGTAACGCCCTCCGGCCAATTCAAACTCTCAATGGTCGTTAGGTATTCTTCTTCAATGGTAGCAAAGTCCGTGAAACCTCTTGTGTTTGTGTCGGAGTCCGAAGAAGTGGAGCAGCCTGCCAGCATAATCACCAGCAAAGAAATCTTAACACACAGTAACAGTCTGTACGGTCTTTCGGATTTTGAGATTGTTCGTTTCATTTTGTTTCCTCCTTGAATTGAGTTTTATTATCTAAGAGCCAATGCAGGCTCTAATTTTGCTGCTTTCAATGCTGGTAATAATCCGCCCAATAATGCTGTAAGCACAGACACAGCAACTGCAACAACAGCAACGCTGATTGGATAACTCGGTGTTCCCACCGGGGAATCCACAGGGAGCAACGCTCCAATACAATGCACCAAAATCAGCGAAATCAAAATAGCTGCAAAGCAAACGAATATTGATAAAATCAACTGTGAGCCTAAAACCAATGCCACAATATTTGTTCGTGAAGCACCTATCGCTCTGCGGATCAGCAACTCATGTGTGCGCTGTTCCAATGAAGATAGTCCGATATTGATCTGCCCTAATACGGAAACAAACAGCAACAAAAGCGAAGTAACCAAAAGCCCTAATTGCAGTATGGACAATACCGAATCATAGGTATCTCCAATATCACTCCGCCCAGCACTTTCCCAGTAACCGCCAATGGTATCAGTCAAAATGTCGCCAAGGGCAGAATGTATCTGTTCGATTGTCAGTCCTGTTGTGGGATGCCAATACACATTTGCATTTTGCACTTGCCACATTGCTGGTGCGAAATTGAGGATCGCCGCAGAATCCGCATAGATAGTCGGAAAATCCCTGCCATCGTTTACTACTCCGACAATATTGAATGGGGTTAACGAAAGTGTGCTTTTTACATTTCCTGCAGCATAGGGTGAATCATTAAAATAGTTTTTAGCTTCTTTGTTTATGACCACTTCAAGCGATCCGCCCTCACTCGAAGGCTCTAACCATCTACCGGATGTCATTGGAAGATTATAGACTTGACTATATGCCTCCGTGGTGCAAACTACATCAAAAGCCATCAGGTTTTGGTAAACATCATTCGGCGGTATTGGCGTTAAATCTTTCATTGGTGCAAATCGAATATCCTCTCCCATAGAAAAAGTAACAGCGGCTACATCATCAATGGCTTCAAATCTCTGGAATAATTGTTCCATTTTATTTCTATCGCGAAAATCGGATTCCGTTATCACGAATGAGTAAGTAGGTGACCAGCCATATACCTGTGCGTTTACGGAAATCAAATACTCCCGTCCAAGCGTACCAACTAATACCGATCCAATCATTGCGATAATGCCTACAAGCATTGAAACACTTGTCAGAATACTTCTAAGTGGAGACAGACGAAGGTCTTTAAGTATCATTTTTAGCACAAGTTATCCTCCCTCCATCCATTTCAAAAATCGTATCACAGGTATCTGCAATATCAGGATCGTGCGTAACCAACAGCAGCATAATTCCATTTTCTTTTACGATGCTGTGCAACAGTTCCATAATCTGCGTTCCCGTCTTTTTATCCAACGCTCCCGTAGGCTCATCACATAAAATGGCTTCCGGAGATACTGCAAGCGCCCTTGCGATTGCAACTCTTTGTTGTTCACCGCCGGACAAATTGATTGGGTAATCATTTTCCTTGCTTTCTAAGCCGACACTTTTTAGCAAGCCTGTAATTATCTCGTGACGCTGTTTGGCGGTAAACGACTTTTTGGCATAGAGTAGGGGTAATTCGATATTTTCCCATACCCGCAAGTGCTTAATCAGAGAGTAGTTCTGAAATACAAATCCGATATTATTGGCTCGCAGTATAGACAGATCACGGTCTTTCAAAGCAGAAATAGATATACCATCATAAAGATACTCGCCCTCATATTCCCGATTTAACAAGCCAATAATGGATATAAGACTTGTTTTGCCTGAGCCGGACTTTCCGACAATGGCATAACTGCGCCCTCGTTGCAATTCCATATTAGCGTTGGTTACTGTTGTCAGCATATCGCCATTATTCAATTTGACGCTTGCTTTCAAATCCTTTATTTTGATTAAAGTCTTTTCGGAAATTCCTTTCATTTTATCAAATCCCCCTCGGATCAAGGTTTGGCGGAGTAGCAGAAACCACATCGCCCTCCTCTAAGCCTGACAGTATTTCTATATTGGCTCCGTCTGTCACACCCAATGTCACTTTTGTTTCCACTCTTTCTCCATTCGGAGTAATTACAGTAACCAATCCCGTACCTTGTCTACCCGCTATTACCGACAGAGGCAATATAAGGACATCATTTCTCGTTGTCGCCGTTATGACTACCGTTGCACTTTGCCCCGATTTCACATCGACTGTTTGACTGATCAAGCATTGCAGAATGCCCTCTTGCGGCACGATTCCCGTAAACGCATTTTCATCTGCGGCAGGCGACACCACGGCAATCATATCGGTTGGTCCTACACCATCATATACTTGAAATTTTGCTTTCAACTCTGCATACTCCGGTAAGGTACTCAAAAAATTATCTGCCTCTACATTAAGGGCAAATCCTGTATACTGCACTATCGCTACGGGATAATTACTCGGTACGCTTTCATTGGATGGGGCAATAGAGGTAACTGTACCATCCACCGGAGATTTCAATTCTTTGCCGTTCACAGTTCCAATAATTTGCCCGGCAGTGATTTTTTCTTCTAATTCTACCGCTGTATTAAATATGCCATTTTCGGGTGAGGAAATAATAAACGGTACTGCCGGAACAATAGTCGTTTGCGTTGAAACGGTTGGAGTTATTGTCCCTCGTACAACTGATACCGTTTTTTCTGCGGATGTTGCGCTATCTGTAAGATTGTTTTCGTCTGTCTGCCCAATTGCAGAGCAGGCAGATAGCGTAAATACAAGAAACAAAATAGAACATAGCAGCATTTGTTTTCTTAGCAACTTCATCATTCCTCCTTATGCTGTATCACAAAAAATACGAGCCTCTATCTTGATACTTTTATTGTACCAAAACAGAAGCCCGTATTTTCTTGATTGCTCGTAAGATATTCCTCTTTTTTTCTATGCAAATTCTTACAATTTTCCTACGCCAACGGCAAAGTAATTGAAAACTTGTTTTGATCCTCTTGGCTCTCTGCAACGATTGTACCATTGTGTAGTTCAACAATCTGCTTTACAATCGCCAAACCTAATCCAGCTCCTCCACTGCTTGTACTTCTCGCTGCGTCAAGCCGATAAAACTGCTCGAAAATCCTGTTTAACTTTTCTTCCGGCAGAGTATCGCCGTGGTTACAAAAAATAATGCTGACCGTATCTTCCTGACATTGTGCGCTGATCGTGATATCCGTATTTTCAAAACTGTAGATAACCGCATTTCTCAAAAGGTTATCAAAAACACGCTGAATTTTGTCTGCGTCACATCGAAGCATTATATCATCATCAACACAAAGATTACATTGCAAATTCTTTGTGTTGAGCATAGGCTTAAATTCATATACAAGTTGCTCCAGCAGGCGAGTTAAATTGATTTTCGTGTATTGTAATGTAATATCGTATATATTGAATCGTGTTATCTCGAAAAACTCGTTAATCAGATCCTCTAACCGTTCTGCCTTACCAAGAGTGATTGAAAGGTACTTTTCTCGAAGTTCCTTTGAGATTTGCGACTCATCACGCAGTAAAGTAAGATACCCGATTACAGAAGAAAGCGGTGTTTTCAAATCGTGTGCAAGATACATAATCAGGTCATTTTTTCGCTGCTCATTTTCTTTTGCAAGCCTTGCATTACTTTCAGCCTCTTGTTTTAACTGATTGATGTTAGCGGCGATTTCACTCAACTCCGGGGACATTTCAATGTAACTGACATTCTGATCGAACATTTTTCCTGTCGCAGCCTGTACCTCGTACACGTAGGCGACTACTTTTTTCAAAAGTAGGTATGTCAAGTATATAATACAGCCACCCCACACGATTACAGCCACTATATAAAGATATTCTGTTCTGTAATACAAGTAATAATACAAAACATACTTGCGGAGAATTTCTTCTGCCATAATTCCTAAAAGAAAAGTACCGCCTAAAATAAGCACAGAGCAAATCGCACATTGAATTACATACCCTTTGAACAAGGTAGAGAGCAGATAGTTTTTTTCTTTTTTATTCAATTTCATACCCTACCCCCCAAACAGTTTTAATGAACTTCGGATTTTTTGAAGGTTCATTCAATTTTTCCCGAAGCCGCCCAATGTGCGCCATTACCGTATTGTTACTGTTGCGAAGATACTTTTCTTTCCACACGGCTTCAAATAATTCCTCTGAGGCGACAACTTTACCCTGATGTTCGCACAGATACCACAGAACAGAAAACTCCAACGGAGTCAAGGCTATTTCTTTGCCATACAAGTAGCACTTGTGGCTGACTCTGTTTATCAGCAGACCTCTGATGTCATACTCGTCTTTTTCTTCGGATTGGCTCAAATTAGGACTGTTATAGCTCTGATAACGCCTTAATTGCGTCTTTACTCTTGCCACAACCTCTAAAGGATTAAACGGTTTCGTTATATAATCATCCGCACCAATCGTAAGCCCCATAATCTTGTCGCTATCCGCAATTTTGGCGGTAAGCATAATAATAGGGAAGTAAAACTTTTCCCGAATTTTTTGGCAAAGTCGAAAACCATCAATATCCGGCAGCATAATATCAAGTATCGCTAAATCAATCTGCGACTGTTTGATACATTTCATCGCCTCTAACCCATTATAACATTTATATACTGAATAACCATCGTTACTCAAATACACTTCAAGCAGATCAACGATTTCTTTTTCGTCATCCACAATTAAAATCTTCTTGTTCATTGATCCTACACCTCATTTTCGGGTACGGCTTCCATTATGTCGCCAAAATCACACTCTAAATATTCGCATATATTCAACAGCACGGGAAGGGTAACATTTTCATTTTTTCCGAGTTTCGCAAATGTACTTTTGCTTGCCCCAACCGCTTCTCGTAATTGACTCTTTTTCATTCCCTTGTCAATCAGTAGTTTCCAAAGTTTGTTGTACCGTACTTTCATTTCCGCACCTCCACCCAAATATAGTTTGTATTATAGTACTTTGAGAATGAAATTGCAATTATTAAGTCTGTATTTTGATACTTTTAGTTTTCAAACCGGCGCAATATGGTGAAATGTAGAACGAGAGGGTGAAATGTAGAACGAGAGTCCCGTTTGTAACGCAAGAGTCCCTCTTTGTAAATGAAAATCTCATTTTGTAAACGAGATTCCCACTTTGTAAACGAAAATCCCGTTTTGTAAGCGAATTTCCCGGATTTTCATTTGTACATTGACATGTTATAATATGTTCAGCAATAAATTTGCACACGACAATAAGAGATCAATTCCCGCTCGAAATTTTTGTATTCGGAGAATCCATCCCTGTTTTGAAGTCATTCTGCTGTCTTTGTTCTGGCGGCACTTTGCAAATTTATCTGTTACTTTTTGAGAAGTTTAGGCTTTAAGATGATGTTTTCGGCGGCAACCGGTTTACATCCAAGTTTCTTAAGTATATCTTCTCCGTAATAAAAGCTGAACGTTTCGTATGGGCTACGGTTGTTCAGCTTTTTTCTTTTATAAGAATTGATATGATCCATCATCAGAAAAATATCCTTCTGTGTCAAATCATCAAAGCTGCTTCCCTTTGGCAGGATACGACGTATCAGCTCATGATTCACTTCACAGGCTCCCTTTTGGTAAGGTGCACTTGGATCGCAGTAAAATACATTCGTTCTGCTGCATGGAATCGTATCTCGTTTTTCAATTGCTTTTGGATTTGAAAACTCACTTCCATTATCCGTAAGAATAACCGGAAACAACCGTGAAAAATCTTCATTTCCAAGGACTTTATCCAACAGATTTATAATCTGTATGACAGATGCTGAAGTATTTGAATCTCGCAGAAATGCAAGCATTAAACTTGTTTCAACGAAATGTATAGTAAGCAGGCATTTGCCTCCCACACGTCCGATAACACTATCCATCTGTACAACAGCAGACTCCGGCTTTGCTTCAAGAAACTTCTGGAAATCAGTATAGCTTCTACCAATACGACATCCTCTGTCTACCTTGAATTCAGGCTGTTTGTATCGCGGGCGATACTTTACTTTACGAGGCAGATCAATGTTACGGATATCAAAAAGCTGGGCATCAACATAGTTATACAATGTTTTTTCACTGCACATGATTTCATCAACATGCTCTATATAAATCTGATGAAGAGACTGTCCATTTTTAACCAAGGGGCTGATGATTCCGTTGATTCTTGCTATATCATCCTCATTGGATAAAATACCTGTCCTGGATTCCGAAATAGACTGATGTGCCATTTCATGAGCATCTGCCGGGCCATAAATGCGTTTTAACAAGGTACATTGGGGAAGCTGGCTACAACCATTACATACATATGGAGGTTTGGTTTTAACGGAGCAGATATCCTCTGCAAAATCCGGACAATGTAATGTACACTCGGAACACAGACTGCATTTATACGCTGATTGATGCGTACAACTGTTTCCGCACAGCTTTTTAGCTTTGCATGTACTGCGATGTTTACATGGATTGTAAGGATATCCTGGGCGACCACTTTTCTTATCATAGGAATGCTTTTTTATTTCCTTTGCAATCGTGGTACGATCCTTGCCTAACTTCTTTCCTATAACTCCAAAAGAGACATTCTCCTGAAGGAGTTGTGCAATAACTAATCGATCTTCATATGTTAAAAACTTTGACATGGTAGCTCCTTTCCAGCCGCCAGAAATCAAAGCATAACAAAAAAGAGACCAACAATCCAGTCAGTCTCTTGAATTTGTAAAGGAAAATCCATACCCTTCCTTTACACTTATTACTATTAACTTTTAAAGAAGTCTGAGATGGCGGGTATGGAATCTCAGATTACAATTGACGAAAGATATATGACGAATATTATTTTAATCAAAAAAATCGACAAAAAAAGAACCCGTCATGCAATATCATCTTCACAAAATGATATTGCATGTCAGGTTCCTTCCATATGTGCAAGGAGTTTATATAATTGTTGTCACAACCACAATATTACATTCTCCCCTTTTCTCCGTCTACCTTGCGAACATGTTTTTATTATATAAAAATAAATTGTTTATTCAATATGTGACAGAAAATGTGACAGCTTTTGTCATTTTTGGTAATGGTATTTTTCAACATCTTATTATAAAATAATGTAAGTATAAAAATCAGGGGGAATTATGTATGAATACGATACAGGAACTATTGAAAAAATACATTGAAGAAAACGGATACACAATATATTCTATTTCTAAACAGAGCGACATCAATCGCACAACCCTTCAGAAAATCCTTTCCGGTCAGAGAAAAACCACCAAAGACATTTACAATCGATTACTTCCTTATTTTGCACTTTCTCCAATTGACAAAGATGAATTGGATCAGGCCTTTTTAGCTGACCAGATAGGACCGGAACGTTTTCAGACACACATGGAAATCAAGCGCATTCTTGAAATGTCTGCCTCTTCCCTTTATCTGGAAAACCAGACAATACCGGATTCCGCACTCACAACCATCGACAGCTATCCAAACTGCACACTAATCGAGGGAACCTATCAGATTGCAAACGCCATCTATACGATTGCACTTCACAATGTAACAACCGAAGCGCAGCCATTTTTATATACCTTCGCAGATTTCAGTCATCCATATGCCTCGATTTTCTTTAAGCCGCTATATCATCCGGCTTTTCAGTCCCTGCATGTAAAACAGCTTGTAGAATATCAGAAAACACAGATTGACGGAGAAAATTATGATAACATCCATAATATTCAGATTCTGACAAATCTGCTTCCATCCTTTGCAGCTTTTCCGGGCTCATTTTCCGTGTATTTTTATTACTCTGCCCGCAATCGGTTTAAACAGCAGGCATCCGCGTTTCCGTTTTATATTATTACGAACACGCATGTACTTCTGTTATCGCCATCGTATGAGACGGCAATGCTTCTGTCTGATCCTGCCATTCACGCATACTACTTAAAAAATTATAAGCAGATATTAACAAAATCCAATACGTTGACCGAAGGTGCGCAATCTCCATTAGAGCTTCTGGACGCACTAAACAAGGTAGATCCTTCGACAAATTATCCGTTATGTCTCAACATCCAGCCAACGATTGAGAAATATCTCACTCCGGAAATGATTGATAAATACATGCTTGATTCTCCATACAAAGATATCCTGCGTGCCAAATTATTAGAACGAATCGGACAGCTTACAATGGAACATCATACGATTCTTTTCACATCCGAAGGGTTAAAACTGTTTTCCGAACAAGGGAAAAATATCAACTTTCCAGACTCGCTTGCAGCACACTTTGATATAGAAGACCGTATCCATATTCTGCAGAAATTCATAGATGCGAATGAAAACGAAGAAGATAATCATTTTTTGATATTAGATCCAGCCAAAATACATACTTCACTAAATATATCTATCGCTTTTACGCCGCCATCTCTTACTTTTTTAATGCTGGTGCGAAACGACGGAAATTCCATGATTATTCCATTATATGAACATACACTTTGCAACAGTATCATGGATTTCATTCAGACACTGCCACAATATGGCTATGTGTGCTCTCCGGAAAAGACAAACCAAATACTACAGGAAGAAATCGAAAAATTAAGAAAACAGCTTTAGGCTGCAAATATACTTATAAAACAAGAAGAGGGCTCAAGGCCCTCTTCTTCGTATCCATGGGAAGTAGTCACACTTCCACGGATGATATCTTCCGGTGCGGCATCATACAGATCCATGAGTGCGAGCAGTGTGTCTGCCTGCGGGTAGCTAAGCCCGCGCTCGTACTTATAGACTGCCTGAACGCTTCCGAGCATCAGATACTCGCGCACATACTCGACAGACAAGTGCTTTGCCTCCCGCAGCTTTCTCAGGTTTGCTCCGACAACGCGGAGATCGTATTCTGGTCTATACTTCATATATCTTACTCCTTTCAACACAAACTGTTAGTTTACAGAGCGATATTTCAGTATATCTTTATTGCACCTGTTTGTCAATATTTATTTTTCATTTTTTTAATTTTTTCTTGCCAGATTACCATAATTCCGGTCGGTTTTGAATCGTATCTTCCTCTGTAATCTTCCGAATCACCTTGCATGGGTTTCCAACTGCCAGTGAATGTGGCGGAATATCCTTTGTCACCACACTGCCTGCACCGATCACACAACCTTCTCCGATTGTCACACCGCCGGTCACGACCACATTGCTCGCGAGCCAGCAGTTATCTCCGATCGTGATTGGCTTTGCGTACTCATCATCGTATGCCGTACCATCCTGCTTGAACTTGATGTTACGCTCCTGATAGCGAAACGGATGCATCGGTGTCACAAGCGATACATTCGGTCCGATGAAGACGTTATTGCCGATATGCACCGGACAGGTATCTAACACCGTGAAATTAAAGTTTGCGAACGTATTTTCTCCGATCGTCGTAAATTCCCCATAGTCAAAATAGATCGGTCCCTGCAGATACACGCCCTTTGCGCAATCGGGGATCAGGTCACGCATCATCTGCTCCCGTGCTTTCTCCTCGGTGTCTGCAGTCTGATTATAGATCTGACACAGCTTATGTGCCTTTGTACGGATGGCAAGTAACGTCTCGTCCGATGGATCATAGATTTTTCCTGCCAGCATCTTTTCCTGTTCTGTCATAATCTTTTTCCTCCTGTGGTTTATAGCTGCCGGTTCATATTTGTATTCAATTTCCCGGTTACTGCTCATTCTATCTCTTAATCATTTATAGCATAGTAATACACACACCATCAAAAAAGCAACTACATACCATGCGTTTTTTAACATCCATTTTACTTTTTCTGCGTTATAGGGTATAGTAGGTTTTGGTTTTAAAAAATGAGAAGAGAGAGAGAATATTTATGAACAAACGAGAGTCTTTTACGAATCGTCTCGGATTTATCCTTGCCTGCATCGGTTCCGCCGTCGGCATGGGCAATATCTGGATGTTCCCGACACGTGTATCCTTATATGGAGGCGGTTCCTACCTTATCCCGTATTTTATTTTTGTTGTACTGATTGCATCAACCGGTGTCATCGGGGAAATGAGCTTCGGTCGTGGCACGCGATCCGGTCCGATTGATGCCTTCGGTGCCGCCTGTGAATCCCGTGGCAAACGTAAGGTCGGCGAAACGCTCGGCTTTATCCCGGTACTTGGTTCGCTTGCAATGGCGATTGGGTATACCGTTGTCATGGGATGGATTCTGAAATATATGATCGGAACATTTACCGGAAGCACACTTGCCCCGGACAGTATCGATTCCTTTGCTGCATCCTTCGGCGGTATGGCTTCCGCGTTCGGCAACAATCTGTGGCAGATCATCGCACTTGTAGTTGCTGTTATAATCTTGATGTTTGGTGTCGGAAATGGTATCGAGAAGGCAAATAAGATCATGATGCCGGTGTTCTTCCTGCTATTTTTGATCCTTGCGATCTACACCGCATGTCAGCCGGGCGCGATTGACGGCTATAAATACATCTTCCGTGTAGAGCCTTCTGCTCTGGCAAAGCCGGAGACATGGATCTTCGCTTTGGGACAGGCATTTTTCTCCCTGTCTGTTGCAGGAAACGGAACGTTAATCTATGGTTCGTATCTGCCGGACAACGAGGATATCCCAGCTTCCGCAGCACGAGTTGCCTTATTTGACACGATCGCAGCTATGCTTGCTGCACTTGTAATCATCCCGGCAATGGCAACAACCGGCGCACAGCTTGACCAGGGTGGCCCCGGACTGATGTTTATCTTCCTGCCTAGCTTATTTAAGTCTATGCCGGGCGGACACATCGTGGCGATCATCTTCTTCGTAGCGGTCTTCTTCGCAGGACTTTCGTCTCTGCTTAACTTATACGAAGCACCAATCGCAACGGTACAGGAAAAGCTTCACTTAAACCGCAAGCTCTCCTGCCTTGTCATTGGTGTAATCGGTGTGATTGTATCGATCTGTATTCAGGGAATCGTATCCGACTGGATGGATATTCTGTCTATCTACATCTGCCCGCTTGGTGCAGGTCTCGCCGGTATCATGTTCTTCTGGGTATATGGCAAGAACTATGTGGAAGAACAGGTCAACCTTGGCCGCGACAAAAAATTTACAGACAAGTATGTACCTGTCTGTAAATATCTGTACTGCCCGATCTGTATCCTTGTGCTGATCCTTGGTATCGCACTGGGCGGAATCGGTTAATCTGCTTCCATCGCAAACTCGGTCTGTCGTGTGAGTTCTGCATCACTGATGATTGTAATTCGTCCCTCGTCGTACTGTTCCTGTACCCAATCGTACACACGGCGCACGAGGGGCGATTTTTTATCTACCGGTTCCAGTCCCTTCTTCTTGCGGTACTGGTTGATCCAGTAGCCGACACCGGCGATACCGGATGTGGAGTTTACCGATACCTTTGGCGGGCGGTCGAGCAGCGTGTCGGTATCGAAGATATTGTAAATCTCATGATTTTTGAGCATGCCATCAGCATGGATACCGGCTCTTGTCAGGTTGAAGTTTTCGCCGACAAACGGTGTCATCGGCGGAATCTCATAACCGGTTTCTTTGCTGATATAGTCTGCAATCTCTGTAATTACCTTCGTATTCATCCCATTTAAGTGTCCGCGCAGGGACGCATATTCAAATACCATCGCTTCGAGCGGTACATTTCCGGTACGTTCCCCGATGCCAAGCAGCGAACAGTTGACGGCACTCGCACCATACATCCATGCGGTCGTCGCATTTACGACGCCCTTATAGAAATCGTTGTGGCCATGCCACTCCAGCATCTCGGATGGCACACCGGAATAATGCTGCAAACCATAGATGATACCGGACACGCTTCGCGGCAGCGATGCGCCCGGATATGGCACACCAAAGCCCATCGTGTCACAGGCGCGGATCTTAATCGGTACGCCGCTTTGCTCGGACATTTCCATCAGACGGTTTGCAAATGGTACAACAAATCCATAGAAATCCGCGCGCGTGATATCCTCAAAATGACACCTTGGGCGAAGTCCTGCTTCGATACAGTCTGATACAATCCCAAGGTATTTGTCTAATGCCTGCTTCCTTGTCAGTCCCATCTTGTGGAAGATATGATAATCCGAACAGCTCACAAGCACGCCCGTCTCCTTGACACCGATGGATTTTACCATCTCGAAATCCTTCTTATTCGCACGAATCCATGTCGTGATCTCCGGGAATTTGTATCCTAACTCCATACATTTCTCAAGTGCCTTGCGGTCCTTCTCCGAATACACAAAGAACTCGGTCTGACGAATCATGCCGTTCGGTCCGCCAAGCTCATGTAAAAGCTTGTAGATATGCACCATCTGCTCCATCGTGTACGGCGCGCGTGACTGTTGCCCGTCGCGAAATGTCGTGTCCGTGATGAAGATATCCTCCGGCATATTCTCAGGCACCCGGCGATAGTTAAATGCGATCTTCGGCGTCTCGGTATACGGGAACATCTCGCGGAAAAGCTCCGGAGATTCCACATCCTGTAGCTGATAGCTGTATGGGTCCAATTCCAATTTGTTTGTCTTGTTGCTTAGTCTGATTTCCTGCATATGCCGTCCTCCATCCTTCGGATGTTTCATCCAATTTTGTTGCACTCATTATAAGCACATGCTATATTATATGTAAAATAGATAATTTTGATAGTAATAATTGAATTTACGAATAATGGGAGATTTTTATGGATATCGAAGCATTGAATACATTTCTGATACTTGCCAATACGAAGAACTACACGCGCACCGCTGCGCAGCTTTTTGTCGCCCAGTCTACCGTGACAAACCGCATCCATGAACTGGAAAAAGAGCTGAATATCGCGCTTTTCACACGCAACAACCGAAGTGTGGAGCTGACCGTAGAAGGCGAGCAGTTCAAGGACTACGCCGAGAAGGTCATCACACTGACAAATGCATCGCTCTCCGAGATCAGTTCCTTACACAAATATGAAAACCACCTGCGCATCGGCTGCTCCGATTCGATCTACGAAGGACATCTGGCGCCAATCATCTTAGAGCATCGAAGACAATTTCCTAATGACGCATTAAAAATCACGATTGGTCTTTCTAATCTGCTGATGGAGCAGCTGCAAAATGATATCTTCGATGTGATCTTCACCTATCTTCCTATGAAAAAATCATCCTATCACTGCGAGGTTTACAAGCAGGATAAGATGATTTTAGTGACTGATTATTATAATACGATGTATGCGCGCGGTATCACGAAGCAGGCGTTGATTGCTGAGAATTATCTGATGTGCAATTTCGCCCTGCAGGATGTCGGACAGTTCATCCGAAACTTATTTCCGCGCTACCATCAGTTTTCTCTGGAAATTGATGACTGTTCCAAGATCATTCCCTTTTTGCTTGGCTCAGAAAGCTATACGTTCCTGCCTGCGGATACAGCTCGTCCATTCTTAGAGACTGGCAAACTCCGCGTTATTCCTCTGCTGGACTTAGAAACACCGGTCATCAACAGCTACATGATCTGCAAGAACAGTAAGCGGGAATTGTGTCAGTCGATTTTTATGTGATTCCATGCAGGGATTCGAATTTGACACCCACTGATGCGTACACAGGTCATCGTATTCGCCCCACACATTTCCGATACATTGTACATTTCCCTGCGCAAGGTCTTCCTTTGTCACTGCGTACTCCTTTCCGCATTTTCAGGATATTTGTAAAACGTCTTACATAAGTTAGATACAGTCTGCATAAAAAAGGTTCCGTCTATTTCATTTATTTTAGGTTAATTATCACTTCAAATACACCATTCTCCATCCGAATCTCTCCGGTATACCCGCAGGCATCTAAAAATCGGTGCACAATGCCAAGCCCCATGCCACCTCCATTTCTGCCGGTGCGCGCATCGTCTCCCCTTTTTGTCGGATTCCACAATTCTTCCGGTGTGCAGTCAGGGATATGAACTGCCTCATTTCGCACAATCACGGTATCCTTGTCAATCTGAATCTGCACCTCTGTCTCCGGCTTTGCGTATTTGACTGCGTTCGTCACCAGATTATCCGCAATATAGCCAAACATCTTCGCATCCGTCTGCAGCTTCACATCTCCATCAATTGCGATCTTCAGCTTATTTTTGTCGATCAGGTCCTGATATTGCGCAGCCTTCTTCTCGAATATCTCCCGAATGGAAACCGCGGATTTTTCACTTTTATCCGCCTCCTGCTCCTTCAGATAACAGATCATATTCGTAATCATCGAGTTCATATATGAGACATTTGACAGGATTTCGTCCCGGTAATGTCTGCCCTCCTCTGCCTCGATCAACTGTCCCATGTTCTCCGCATATCCGCCAATTGCCATCAGTGGTCCACGAATGTCGTGTGCGATAGCAAGCATCAGTTCCTCATTTTGCTCCTTTCCAAGCAGCTTTGCTTTCTTGTGCCGACAGGTAATCAGCAGCAATAACACTGACCCCAACAGCAAAATCAGACAACCATAACCTCCAACAGCTAAAATACGGGACATCTGTGGATACCAGGTATAGGGGTTTGCATACATTGCCGACAGAACAACATATCCTTTTCCTGTTGTATCATATACACGCTGTCCATACATCAGATAATTTCCACGTAATTTTAAGGCCTCGTTATGTATGCCTTCAAATATTACATCCATGGTTTTACTCTCTGTTTTCTCTCCCCCCGCAGAATTATATAATTGAACCTGAAAATATGGTTTATTTGCACCGGAAATCATCTCTATCCGTTCATCAACAAATTTCTGAAGTTTATCATCTGCCTTCTGATTTTGGTTTTCATAGATCAGTTCTCCCGTACCAAGTTCATATACCCGGTTCAAAAAGGAAAATCCATCCGTATCCTCCTGTCTGTCTTTGACCTCAATTTTACTCTCTATTAATCTTTCTTCTGCCCCAAACAATCCCGGATCCGACAATACACTGATTATGTAATCCTGCACAGAGGTCCTTGCATCAGTAAAATAACTGCCTATTTCTATATTTGCTTTTCCTCGTACCCAACTACATACTCCCCAAAATAGCGCAATTGCCAGACAGTTGATTAATATAGCTTTCCAGATCAGATTCCCGCGGTACTTCCGCATTTCCCGCTTCCATCTACCGGTCAGTTTCTTCTTTTTTCCTTTCATATGTTACGCCCCTTTCTTCGGTAACATCTCCTCAATCTTATAACCTTTTCCTACCACTGTTTTGATACATCTGCCTGCACTTCCAAGATGCTTTCGAAGCTTTCGCACATGATTATCTACGCACCGGTCTGTACCCTCATAATCATATCCCCAGATGCCAATTAACAGCCGCTCCCGAAGCAACACCATGCCTTTATTTTCAAGCAGCATCCGAAGCAGAGCGAATTCCTTCGGGGACAGGTCTACTTCTCTCCCTTCTACCGTTACACGATATTTCAGCACATTCATACGGATGTCGTCGCACACCAGCTCGTCTTCGCGTATTGTCCCCTTCGCACGCTTCAAGATGGCAAGACATTTCGCATATAGGACAGACAGGGAAAATGGTTTCACCATATAATCATCACATCCTGTCGCATATCCCTGCATCATGTCCTGCTCCGTGTCTTTCGCTGTCAGGAAGATAATCGGCACAACACTCCGTCTTCGCATATAACGACATAACTCCAATCCATTCATCCCCGGCAGCATAATGTCAAGCAACACAAGATCAAATTCGTTTTCATAGAATTTCCCTAATCCGACTTCTCCATCCTGCGCAGTTTGCACCTGAATCGTTCCCTTGCTCTCACGTGCAAAAAAATCCTGCACGACCTCGCAGATCTGTATATCATCCTCTATCATTAAAAATCTGTACATGTACTTCCTCCTTTCGAAGAAACTTTATCATCATAAAATGACTTTTATATGTTCATTTCTGTATTTTGCTTTGATTTTATTATATCTTATGTCACACGCGCCAGCGTGACGACATGCGCACGCATCATTATGCTACATTATATCATGTCATCTGACGGCTCCATATAGTTTTCATATATTCCCCTATTTCCGCAATACTTGTATTATTTTCATTTTTCATCACATTTACTCCAACCCACTTCTTTGCTTCCTGTTCGCAATTGGAGCATTTTCTCTTTTTTCTTACACTTGCTCCAACCCACTTCTTTGCTTCCTGTTCACAACTGGAGCATCTTCTCTTTTTTTCTTACACTTGCTCCAACCCACTTCTTTGCTTCCTGTTCACAACTGGAGCATCTTCTCTTTTTTTCTTACACTTGCTCCAATCCACTTTTTTGCTTCCTGTTCGCAATTGGAGCATTTTCTCTTTTTTTCTTACACTTGCTCCAATCCACTTTTTTGCCTCCTATCTACAATTGGAGTTTTTTCATTATTTTCTTACATCTGCTCCAGCCGACTTCTTCGCCTACGATCCACAATTGGAGCAATTTCTCTTTTTTCTCTCATCTGCTCCAACTCACTTCTTTGCTTTCGTCTCACGATTGGAGCATTTTCTCTTTTTTCTCATATTTACTCCAACGCACATTGATTGATTACAAGCTTTTATGGTAGAATAGATAAAATACAGACTAAATTAGACAGGTATGGTACATTTATGAAAAAAGAACAAACTCGAACATCGTTCAAAAGCCGCTGGGGATTTATTCTTGCATCAGTCGGTTCCGCAGTCGGCATGGCAAATGTCTGGGGATTTCCAAATAAAATGGGAAGCAATGGCGGTGGCGCCTTCCTTCTTATCTATTTATTGTTTATATTTTTGTTTAGCTACGTCGGACTTCCGGCGGAGTTTGCGATTGGACGCTGGTCACACACAGGAACACTCGGGTCCTATGAAAATGCATGGCGTTCGCGAAACGAAAAACTCGCCCCTGCCGGGCGTGCACTTGGCTGGCTGCCACTCACAGGTTCCCTATGCATCGCAATCGGCTATTCAATCATCGTTGCCTATGTATTAAAAGCATTTGTTGACTCTGCATCCGGACTTTTAATGCAGGTCAATACTTCCGAATGGTTCGAATCGTTCTCGATGACGGATTTCTCGGTTGTACCATTCCATATTATTATCATCATCGGCACTCTGCTTACTTTATTACTCGGTGCCAGTAGTATCGAAAAAAGCAACAAAATCATGATGCCGCTCTTTTTCCTGATTTTCGTTGTACTTGCAGCCCGCGTAGCTCTGCTGCCCGGTTCAGCAAGCGGGTATGAATTCATGTTTATCCCAAGATGGGAAGCATTGAAAGATCCGACTGTCTGGATCACTGCCATGGGGCAAGCGTTCTTCTCCCTGTCCGTAACCGGAAGTGGTATGATTGCGTATGGATCCTACTTAGACCGGAAAGAAGACGTCATCGCAGTATCGAGACATACCGCGATTTTCGATACGATTGCAGCTTTGGTTGCCGCGCTTGTGATCATCCCGGCATGCTTCTCTTATGATGTCAGTGTGGACGCAGGGCCAAGCCTGCTCTTTATCACATTGCCATCGATCCTGCAGGATATTCCGCTTGGACAGGTCTTTGCGATTATCCTGTATGCGGCAATGATCTTCGCCGGTGTAAGTTCCCTGCAGAACATGTTTGAAGCTGTTGCCGAATCCCTTCTGCACCGCTTCCCGAAGCTGCGCCGTACTGTTGCACTCGGCATTATCTGCGTGATCTGCCTTGGTGCCGGAATCGGTATGGAAGCCATCACCCGCTGGGGTACCTGGATGGATCTTGTCTCCATCTACATCATTCCGATTGGTGCAACACTTGGTGCAATTTCCTGGTTCTGGATCATGAAGAAAGAAGATTTATTTGCAGCAATCAATGAAGGTGGCAAAAAACCTCGAGGGAAGCTGTGGTATTTCCTTGGGCGATACCTGTATGTGCCAATCGCGATTATCCTATGTGTGATTGCGCTCGCGATGAAGGTGGCATTTTAAACATAAAATTCTTCTCCTGTTTCCAGACAAAGTGCAGCTAAACATCCATGTTTAAACGGTGCACCACAATCAATTGCAATATGATTATTCATCCGCACAATCTTCCCCGGATATGGATTGTGCGGAATTTTTTGTGTCGGCGTATGCCCGGTTATCACAATAATATCTTCGAAATAAGGTTTTGTATAATCCGTGCGTGTCCACGTAAGCTCCCCCTCCGAGTAACTCTCAAATTTCTTTTCCTTTGAAAAAGCCCCAAGACCGGCATGAACAAGTATATATTTCTGTCCTGCTATTCCAATTTTCTTATACAGTGGTAATTTCCGAAGATATTCTACCACTTCTCTGTCTGCAAAGATCTCCGGATCACGGAAATCTAACGCCATCCGGTCATGATTTCCCATAATTGCCTCTACATTTTCTCGATGCATAATTTCTCGTACTACATTAACCGAATCCGGTCCACGCTGCACCAGATCTCCTAACACATAAAGCCTGTCCGCACTTGAAAACTGTAATTTTTCAAGCATCAGCATAAATTTATTATACATGCCATGAATGTCTGACATAACGTATGTTCTCATCCCGTTCCCTCCATTTCTCTACCTAAATAACACGCTCTAACTTAATACTTTGACAACTCTCGATCACCTTACTATAATTGATATATCAAATGCAAGGAGAACCTGATATGAATTCATCCCCTGGGAAAAGAGAAAGTACCATCCCTGGTTTTTCAACCAATTTAAAAGCCTGTCTGTGTGGCATCCTGCACAGAGAATCTGACTTGACAACCCCAATGTCTGTGAAAACAATTCAAAATGCGCTGGAGAAAGAAGCAGAATTGTGCACAGGAGTTCACTTCAATGTGTCAAAACCAACTATCCGCAAAGCGCTAGATGACTTATTTGCTTTTTCAACCGCATATCCAGACTTTTTCTGCCTGATATACGGTGGCTATATCAACAAATACTACTTGCATCCTGCTTCCACCAAGAGGCATCCTCGATACATCTCTGCCGAGGAAGTTGACACATCCGGAATAACAGTAGATAAGTCCGCGAACCGTGAATTATTTTATGCCTTTCAATCGCAGTTTGAACCACAGGAACTTTTTTCTCTTTTAAACGGAGCCGAGGTAAATCCCTACTTATCCGTTCGGGAAATTCAGAATTTGCGGAAGCGGTTGGCAAATGCTGCTACCCCTGAACTTGTAAATCAGGCGTGCAACACAGAAAACTTGTCTTTTGATAAAGAGCTTCACATGGATATCGCTTCGGTAAAGCTGTTAAAGAATCTGGCTACTCTCATTCATTTGCTCCATATGGAATGCCAGGTAGAAATAAACTATGGCAAATATCAGTTAAATCCACTTACTTCAAGTTTTGATTTAATTGCGACCAGAACGACTGCATCCGGGCTTCCTAAATGGCAACGTCTGGATCCAATTGCTATTTTCGAGGCAAATGGTTTTTACTATCTTGCAGCCCACACAGATAAATCCAAGGAAATCAGCGATCTTGCAATCTATCGTATTGATCGTATGATTGAGATTCGCCCATATAAGGATATCAGCTCGAAACCACTTTTGATTTCAGAAGATATTTTACAATATAGAAAATCGTTTTCCGCCCTGGAATACAAGAAAAGTCATCCTGTTATGTACGGCGGTTCCAAAGTTGATATCCGTATGTTAGTCTGTGAAGATGCCACATTCTCATCCGGAAATGCATTGCTTGATACATTTGGTTCCAACATACATATCCGTCCAATATCAGAACAGGAAGCAAATCAAGTTCTTTCAAGTTCCCGTTCCGAACTGGAATTAACCGGTGAACATTGGTACATGGTAAGCCTGCATCACTCTATTTCAGGTACTGTTCTTTGGGCAAAACAGCACATCGACCATGTACGCCTTCTTTCACCACCGGAAGCTGTTGACACCCTGATTTCCTCTGTATCCAAAGGGTTGTCCCGCTATTGATCAGGCACTTTCGCCAAGCAATGCAGTCATAGCCTTTATATATGGCTTATTTTCGCCTTTTGCAAGTATATAAAGCAGACTGCTTTGCTGGTTCAGATTGCGTACGAAATTCTCCCGAATAATTGGATCCCCAATATAGTCCAAAAATTCAAATGTGTTTTTTATCTGATTATTCTTCTGTTTTATTTTCTCCATGTTATCTGCAGTATGCCTTGTATGCCAGTTTTGCATCTGTGTCAAAATTTCCGGATTGATGTTATTCCCAACAATACTATGCTCCCTGCTGACCTTTTCCATGACAGTTTCCGCCATCTGTGTCTCTAATTTCTGCCACTCCGGATTTGCCGCCTTTTCCATCAGGCAATCCGGCAGAACTCTCATGGAATTTCTCCCGGTCAGATAATTAAGCGCAAAATAATAATCATCTCCTCGAATGGCCTGCGTTTCTACTGACGCACCAGATTGCTCCTTTGTATCTTTTTGTGTCCACATCCACGCTGTCCAGTTATCAATCATATCCGCCAGATAGTCCAGATATCGTCCCCGGACTTCAATTGTCTCACTTCCTGTTAGAAGCTCATCCTGTAAAAGCTTGATCACCCTCCACTTCTTCTCATAATCCAAAGCGCGTATTTTCGCAAAATATGTCTTTATATTTCCATTTAAAATATTGGAAATATCCTCTGCGCAAAATGCCGTGTTGCTTAACACATAATATTGACAAAATCCATATGCCGTTCTCTCCGATTTAATAAACTGATACACCAGGCGCTCTGTCACCTGCTCACCAATTGCTTCGTATCCGTAGATACAATTTGAAAGATTTTCCCAACTTCTGGCTGTTACAATTTCTTTCTTTCCATTATTATTTACACAAACATATGCCTGATCCGGGTTTTTACGAAGATACTCGATAATCAGTGGATGCATATTTATCTGTTCTGCATACCGTAAAAAATCTTTTCCCGCATATGTTACCCGCATATAACGCACACGATCCATCACCGCCGCATCAAACTCTCTGGCTGTCTCGTTATACTCTGGCGGATTGCTGCATAACATCAAAGTCCATCCTTCCGGAAGATAATGATTGCCAATACATTTGCTCTGCAAAAAAGCAAGCATCGGTGCCACCAGCGCCTCACTCATCGATGCGAACTCATCAATCAACAAAATCCCTTCCGTCTCTCCTTTTGCGCAAAGTTTTTCGATCTGCGCCAGCATATCCGGCATGGTATATTCTGTCATTTTCTCCTCGTTAAATTCTACAATCGTGGGCAGTCCTAATACTGAATTTCTCGTATGATGCGTGAGAGACGTTGCAAAAAATCCTATTTCAAGCTCATCTGCAATCTGCTTTGCCATCTCTGTCTTTCCAATACCCGGTTCTCCTACAATATAAAATGGATTCTTTTTACTTCCCTGAAGCAGATAGTTTCCTGCTGCATCTTTTTGTAAATAGATTCGAATACTGTCCTTTATTTCCTTTTTTGCTTCCTGAATACTATACTCGTACATACTGAATACAACTCCTTTCATTCTAAATACAAGGTGGTTATCCAATCAGGAATTGAGAGTTTATTTCCAAATACATCTGCCTCCTCATCATCCTGCTGTAATACAAAAAATGTCTGATATTTTTTCGGTTCCTGCTTCGGATAATCCCCATATCCATCGGTCAGATAAATTAAGCAATCTACTTTCTCCCCAGCTTGCACCCTGCGATCTGTGTACTCAAACACAGGAATAAAGCTAGTTCCTCCAAATCCATATATTTCCTGTTCAAAATCACAATCTATCGGCAGTTCCGATACTTTTGTGTAAATCGTTTCATGTGTGATCTCTGCATCACATTGCAATATGATCAATTTTTCAAAAGAGATATTTTTTAAACTTTTTAATATCTGCCTTGTTTCCGCCAGAAACTGTGACATCACACTCCCTTCACAGCTTCCACTCGTATCAATTGCCAGAATGACTGTATGCATCTGATATACGTTTTTATCCGTTTCTGGCTCAATAAACACAATATCCTCATAAACTGAGCTTCCCCACGCATACAGTGCTTTATCTATACTGTCTACATCTTCCTGTTCTCTTACTCCCGCACGGAAAAAGTGCTTTAGATACTGGCTGTAATTAATCTTTGAAGCTATTGCAGCACGATATATTTCGGCTTGTCCGCCCGCAAATGATCCGTGCTGTTTTTCTTGTTTCCCTCCCGTTCTTATACTATCTGACAATATTTGTTGATTGATATTCTGATCCTGCATGCCACAGGACAGTTCCCGCAGACCTTTCCAAAATTGTTGTATATCCTGCTGATTTGGTTTTGATGCATCGAAAGCCATGTGATAACGTTTTTCCCTTGACCAGATATGATGATCATCCCTTTTTAGCATTTTTCGTTTTCTGAAAAGAGACTGTTTGGCTACATAAGATTTTTTAGTACATTTCCATCTACCAAACAAAGTCTGCCACCCCTGCTGATAAAATGACTCAAAAAATTCAAATTTCGGTTTTTCTTCTTGTGCGTCTATTGGCACAGACAGCTGTTCTAACAGATAGTGCACTTCCTGATCCATAAGCGTGTGCATAATTATGTCATTTCGATACTTCTCTGCAATCTCAAAATGCCGCAACAGCCCATGTGCTACAATATGCATAATCCGATATGCCATATCACGCAGTTTTCTTTGCCTGAAAAGCATCAACACAACCTTGGCTGAATAAAAAATATGTACGCCATCCGTCTCAAATTGTATTTCCTCTTTGACCGGCACAAACTCCATACAATGCAGAACATGCCCGATTCCTGGATACCGGTCTTTCAGACTTCTTTTCAATACCATCAAGATCTTCTCTGCATTCTGTATCTCCGACGACTTCTTTTTCTCTTCGGTAATTCCCTTTTTATCCTGAAGTATCAAATCAACTTTCATCCAATCCCCCTCCTGCAATCCAAATTATTACCGGATATATCGATTGATAAATCTCTTTGCGAATTACATAATCAAGCAAACGCGCATGCATCTCTTTCGGAAAAATCCCACATTTCGCTGCCCTGACAAGGTTTTCTGTATTGCAATAGCCAACAAGCTTCTTCTGATACACATACAGTTTCTCCGGTTTCTCAATCTGCACCTTACTGTTTTTCCATATCTGTACAACCTGATCCTGTGGTTTGTTCTCATAAGGTTCCAAAGACGCTATATAGTCATTCTCCTCCAATGGCATTCCCAAGTTACTTAATTCCCTGATTCCCAATATCATTTCACCATTCTTACTAAAATTCTTTTTATAGAAAAGAAATTCCTGCAACAGATCTTCATGCAGCTTCATGTCATTTTTCAGATAATATCCACATACATCCTCCCCTTCTACATATAACTGCCGGATTCTATCCTGGATGATCTTGATATACTGTCCGCGTAATTTTATATTCCTGTCCGTATTTTTCTGTACCGAATGTTTATCTTTATTCAAATACCGCCACAACCGATTTAATAACGACAGATAATGGTCTGGTTTTGCAACCGATTTAACCTGATCCAGACATTCTAAAAATCGCATTATTCCTGCTTGTTCCGTCTGCTCTTTCTCCGAAATATAAGCCTTTCGTCGCGCAAATTGTTCTGCCAGTTCCACATCGCAGTTTCTATCCCATACTTGTTCCAGATACGCTTCCTGTTCCCGATCGACGACCCGTTTATTCCGACTCCAATCATATGTAAAATACATAATACTTTTTATGTTATCTGCAGAGATAAATATATTTTTCTTTTTTTGTATATACCAGGCTGTCATCCATTCCATAACCGGCATAATTAACTGAGACTCTGCACGTTTTCCCCCCTTAGATGCATCCGCATAAAATGCATAAATAGCTGGAAAATCCTGTTTCATCCGTTCCACTGCTTCCAACATATGCTCAACTGCAACCATATCCCCCATTCCCCTTATAACCTGTTCCTCTAAAAACTCGCAATCCGCATCCGGATTCTGTGAAAAATATGTATTGAAAAGCTTCACGAATTTCTGATGCCCCGGATTTTTTAAGTTCCCCCACAGCACCCAGTTATATAGACAATAACCGTTCCATTCCTGACATGCGTTCTTCTTTTTTATGTTAATCTTATTAATCAATACATTATCCACATCAAACATCTCCGGATGTTCTGTGTAATAATTCTGTACAAATGCGGCGTCCCCTGCCATCGCCGCAGCAAGTCCCATCTCAAAGCAATACTGTACTTCCGCTCCGTTTTTTGTCTGAAACTGCCCAGAAACACAATTCTTATCCAACGTAAAGGACTGCTTCTTCAGATCCTCTACTACACACTTCATCACACAATACTGCTGGATATAGCGCGTCGTCCACTCAATTGCTTCCGTAGTTTCCTTCGTCTTTACTCTTCGTAATTCATCACTGATTGCCATATTCACCAATCCTTTCTTAAATACAATTCTTCACTTTCGGCATCGTAAAACCAAATACCTGTGATTTCTTATTTATCTTTTCTACGCTCAGTCTTTTTACTGCCGCCTGTATATCCGCACATCGGACTGTCATATCTTCCAACTCTTCTGCCCGTTTTGCACGTAGATGCCGAAGTCCCACCATACGCACACATGCTTCCATCAGTTTTCTCACCTCCCGTGCATTTCCAAAATCCGTAGACTTTTTTCGTTCTTCTATATAATCCTGGAAATATTTCTGACAGGTTTTCGCTATCTGATAGCCTTGTACAGCTAACATCTGTTGTGCAATCTTCCACAACTCATCCGTTGTGTAATCAGCAAAATGTACCACTTGCGCAATCCGGGATGAAAGGCCCGCATCCAACTCCAAAAATTCCGCCATTTCGTTTTCATACATTGCAAAAATTACAATTACATCCGGAAAAAGTTCCATAAATCGTACAAATTCTTTGATGGCTTCATCAATAAATCCGCCAGATTCCCGATTCAGGAAAAAGCCAGCTTCATCTACAAATAGGACTCCTCCACGTGCTTCCTCAAATTTTTTTGCAACTCTCGGTGCAGTATGTCCAACATATTTCCCAATCAGATCCTCTCTCGTACACACTACGCATGTTGCATTCCCAATTCCACTTTCCGCAAGAATTTCAGCAAATAACTGCGCTATTGTTGTCTTTCCGGTTCCTGCCCTTCCACTAAAAATCAAATTCAGATGCATGTCTTTCAGATTCTTATTACGCACAAGTTCCCCAGCAAGTGCACGATATTCCTCCGCCACCTGTTTCACCTCCAACAAGCCCGTCATCTTCTGCAATCTTGCAAATGCATCTTCGCCCCACGGTCCAAGCTCTGTAAAATGTTCTTTTCCAAGTTGTAGTTCTCCTCCCAATGCATTTACACTTGTATATATTATTTTTTTTGCTCTCTCTGCTGCCTGATGAAGTATCCACCCCAAAGTTTCTTCATCCAGAACCGTCCGTTGTTTTACACGCTTCACTATTTTTTCCGGTGAGAGATCATTTGCTAACTTGCATCCCGATACTTGAAGCATCTCTGTTACAAGCTCGCTGTAATATTCCTCCGACACTTCCGGAATCACGATAACCTTTGGCTGAAACCGCTGTTGTAATTTCAAAAACCACGCTTCCGTACACTGCTCCTTCCGTATATGAATAAACTTTCGTTCACACGTGCAAGCCGTAATGACATCCAATGAGCTTTCGAATCTATCGCACTCCGTAATTCCCGTAAACAAAATTGCCGAAGACGTCATGGTCTGCAAGCGCCCCAGAAGATTGATATTTCGTTCGTCGTCCTGCTCTTTCAAAAAATTCACATAAGTACACGCATACGACAAATTCTTTGTGCCACCATCCATCCCATCAAGCGCAGAGTTCCCAACATCCTCCATTCCAAAATCATCGTAATCCAATCCAAACTCCTGCATTTCTTCCTGTTCTGCTTGGATTCCACACATATATGTCATAAGAGCTGCCACTTTCTCTGCCATTCTTGCATTGTCCGACACCAGAACCATCATGCGCGAAAATGGTTCCGCTGTACACTGCAAACCTGATGTTACCTCCTGCAGATACGGAAGCTTTCTCCATCCATTCTTCATCCCCTTTACAATAAACTGCCTGGAATTTGCCATATATAACATATGCATCGCATATACGCTACCCATTGCAGAAGGGATTGCCATACTTCCCTTTTTCACAACCGGATAATTCTCATAGATTCTATCTTTCCACTCCATACGCAACCTCTTTTCCGACTTGTATGCAATCGTTTATGTTTGTTTAATGAAATTATATAATTCAAAGCAGAATAAAATCTTTCCAAAATCTGTTTATTTGCAAAAAAATAGAGCTTTCGCTCTATTTTTCATTTATACTATTGCTTTGTGCTTACGCCATACCATTTGCAGTTTTGTATTTGTAGATCATTTCTGCATGGTTCTGCTCCTCAATCTGTATATCAGCCAGCAGCTTTCGAAGTGCTGTATTCGCAAATGCAAACACATCGGTATTGTACTCGCCGGACACCAGTTTCTCTGTTCCGATACAATCCGTCGCAAGAAAAGCATCATGCTTCTTATCCTCAGAATTATCCAATGTTCCATACGTCACCTTCGGCTCATAATCTTTGCCCTGCGTGTCGTTGCAATCGCATGCCGGCACCGTACCATCTAACACCTGCTGCAGCGTATCGTAATGCTTCTGCTCTTCCTTCTGAATCGTCTCAAACAGGCTTTTTAACTCTGGGTCTTTCGCCTGCACTGCGTATTTTGCATACTTTTCCACACAGCTTTGCTCCTGCGTCTGCAGATCCTGAATCAGGGTACGTTCTTTCTCTTTTAATTCCATTGCTTTAACTCCTTTGATTTCATCATATTTTTATCGCAATGGTATTATTGACCGATACTTCCATGATTATACTTTATCTTTACAAAAGCAGTTCAAATCCATAACAGCTTTTTTCAAATCCGTAATGCTCATAAAAGCCATGCGCCTGTGCACGCGGCAGTCCGGAATCTAAGATTATCGCTTTGCAGTCCTGCTCCTTCGACTGTTCCTTCACATAGTCTAACAGAAAGGTTCCATACCCTTTTCCATGATCGTTTTCATTGGTAATCAGACTTGATACATAACAGGTACTCCCCTCCATCCAGAATGTCTCGAAATACTTTCCATGACACAACCCATGATAATTACCCGCTTCATCCAGTGCAAAATACACAAAGCTGTCCTTGTCTGCAAGCACGGCTCGATATACCTCTTTCATCGTATCATAATCATAGGTATTCGCAGTCCAAAGCTTCTCAAAATAAGAAAATGCAATATCATAATCTTCAATTGTTGCAGTTTTTATCTGCATAAGCAGTCACACTCCTCTTTTACTGATATTTTCCCTAACTTATATCATCTTCCAAGGATATGCAACAGACATTATACAGAATCTTCCAAATAAAAATATAAGGACGTTTTCGTTTCTATATTTAACAAAAAGCGTCCTTATTCGTTCTTTTATAATTAGAAATTGCCACCGTTCCAGCCCCAGTTTGCAACTGCCTGATACTTCACATATACATGATCCGGTGCAATTCCAAGCACATCCTCAAATATCTTGCAGATTTCGCCCGTCAACTTGGAAAACGCAGACGGATTCTCGCTTCCGTACACACTTACCTCCACCATCGCCATCGGCTGATCCTTTGATCCCCGGAAGTAAAGCTTATACTCCGGCTCAAAACCAACCATAAGCCAGCTTTCCGACTTTCCCGGGATGGCTGTAATCGCCTGTCCCAATCTTGACTTGATTTCCTGCTCCTGCGTCTCACTTAACGCTACACTGATTTTTGAATTGATAAATGGCATATGTTTGTCCTCCTCTTATTCGTCCTCATCCGGTATTCCCGTATGAAGAAATTCATTCCACTTCTTATTGATTTCTTCCAGTTCTTTCTTCTCCATGATTCGGTTCCGGTCATCCAGAATTGCCAGCATCTCATCTGCAACATCTTCCAGCCTTGGATTTGAATACCGATACAGATATCCCATCATCCGTGTAGCCGTAAAATCCGTATTCAGATTCTTCGTCACAATATCCGCAAATTCCTCCGGATATCCAAGGCGAAGCATAATGTTATATAATTGTATGCTCTGCGGAGATTTTGGTTTCATTGTACAACGCCTCCTTTTCTGCTTATGTATCTGTATTTTTCACTATGTAATATCGCGTCTCATTCCAATACTCTTAATATTATCTCACAAATCGTAATTTTCCCTTACTTTCCCAGATAATCTCACTTACCTGATATGGAGTTTCGCCATCCATATGTATCCACTGTGGTGTCTCCGTCACCAGCCGCATCCTCTTGCATCTGTGATTCGTAATATCTTTAAAGAGCAAATGCTTCTTAAAATAAACAAGTACGACTGCCAGAAGAAGTTTTATTTTAGACATACCTTTGACCAAACAGACGTCCAACATGCCATCTGTCGGATCAGCTTTAGGGCAAAAAGGAATTCCGCCACCTTCATACATATGATTCATTCCCACGACAAAAAACAGATCCGGAAGCTTAATCATCGGGGCATCATCCAGATACAATTTTGCACGTACTGTTTTCTTCGCAAATATCTGTTTTACACCAATCATAACATACACTAATTTCCCCAGATGTATCTTATTTAACACCTGCTTCAAATGGCTCCGGCTGACCTCTTCACAGATATTCGCATCATATCCGACACCTGAGCTGATCAAAAATCGAGTTGTCTGACTCTCGCTGTTATCACCCCGATTCGTTGTCACTTCCCCATAATCCAGGTCAAGTTCCTCTGGATTTGTAAGCAAATACATAATTGCCCGTTCCACATCTTTTTCAAGATGCATATTTCGGGCAAAATCATTTCCCGAACCTGCCTGAATACAAGATAACGTCGTGCGTTCAAAATCCTAAATACCGTTTAAAACTTCATTTAACGTGCCATCCCCCCCGATTACGAGTAATTTCACGGTATCGGTATCCCGCTGCGCATCCCCACAATATGCCGTAAGTTTCCGGGCAATATCCGTTGCTTCACCCGGTTCCCGCAACACATGCACTTCATATGTCACATGTCTCCGGTCTAATATCTCTTTTATCCTATTCCACGCTTCCATTCCCTTACCAGAAGAGGAAGTTGGATTTACTATTACCTGATACATCCTTCCATCCCTTTTATCCTTATGTCACCCGCTATCTTTCGATAGCGGGCACATACTCCTCTACCTTGTACGAAAGCTTCGTACGTCCACCGCGGTAGTTATTTTCTACCACCAGTGTGTAGCGTGCTCCCTGAAAGACCACATAGTTCTTGTCGCCCTTCACAAAGAAAGAAACCGTTACCCGCTCCTGCCAGATCTCTGCCGGGAGTTCCGCCCGAAGCACCCGCTCCGCGAAATCGATTGCAAGATCTTCGAAGTCATACTGACGGTCCTTCTTGTTCTCCACATAGTAGAGATACAGCTTCTGAATGTAGCACTCCGAGATTGCTTCCATCTCCCGGAAGTAGCTGCCAATCATCATGTAAACTGCGTAGTTAAACGCGTTCTGATTTCCTGTGAACTTGTTATAAATTGTAGTTGTATTCATCATACATACCTCCTTGAATAAAAACAATATTTTTTTGATAAAAATAGGCAGACTTGTAGTGCTGTCTAATTCATCTACAAATCTGCCATCTTTTATCATTCTTTTATATATTCAAGAGAGTGCTCCGTTTTTTCGAAGCTGTTGTCAGTATAACGCATACTTGACAAATACACAAGTTTTTTTCTCTCATTTTCATTGAACTCATAGTTCAATTTATTTCTGTTCTGATTTCTTACAGAACATCACCATTGCTTTCAATCACCTTTTTGTACCAGTAGAACGAATCTTTTCTACGTCTGCCCAGATCTCCGGTACCATCATCATATTTATTCACATAGACAAAACCATATCGCTTCGCCATCTCTCCCGTCGAAGCGGATACCACATCAATCCAGCCCCACGGAGTATATCCCATCAGATCTACGCCATCCTTGACCGCTTCTTCCATCTGCTTGATATGTTCACGCAGATAGTCAATTCGATAGCTGTCGTGGATACTTCCATCTTCCTCCAGATTATCATAAGCGCCAAGTCCATTCTCTACGACCATCAATGGAATCTGGTATCTTCCATACAGCTCATTTAAACAGTAACGAAGTCCCTGTGGATCAATCTGCCATCCCCAGTCGCTTGCCTTCAGATATGGATTTTTCACTCCGCCAAGCAGGTTTCCGTTTGCACCAACCGCATCCTTATCTGTTGTTACACAATTAGACATATAGTAACTGAACGTGTAAAAATCAACCGTTCCTTCTGCAAGAATTGCATCATCCCCCGCTTCCTTTTTGATTTCGATTCCGTTTTCTTCAAAGAAGCGTTTTGCATAATATGGATATGCTCCTCTGACCTGAATATCCGATGCAAACCAATTCATATACTGCATTTCTTTCTGGCATTCAATCACATCATCCGGATTACAGGTAAGTGGATACATCGTTGCAAAAATACACATATTTCCCATCTTAAACTGCGGATAATGCTCATGTGCATACTTAACAGCAAGTGCGCTTGCAACAAACTGATGATGCATAGCTTGATACCGTGTCTGCTTATCATCCGGCACCTGCAGGACAGATCCTTCATATCCCCGGATTGTTCCAAGTGACAGAACGGCACCCATCGTGCCGGTTCCAGCATTGATTTCATTAAAAGTCAGCCAGTATTTCACTTTGTTCTGATACCGTTCAAAAATCGCCTTACAGTAATTCATAAAATACTGGATACACGCTCTGGATACCCAGCCGTTGAAATTTTCCACAAGCGCATATGGCATCTCATAATGCGAGATTGTCACAAGTGGCTCAATGCCATATTTATTTAATTCATCAAATACCTTGTCATAAAATGCAAGACCCGCTTCATTTGGTGTATCTTCCATTCCTGTAGGAAAAATTCTTGTCCAGTTAATAGACATACGGAACACTTTGAATCCCATCTCTGCTGCCAAAGCAATATCTTCCTTTTTAAACTAGTTATGCACTTTCAACAAACTTGTTTAAACATCTTGAAACTATTTTCAAGCACATTTATAATATTTTTATTCCATAGAACATTTGCACAGAAAAACAGGGGGTTGCTATGCCGAAATCCATATATGAAACAATCTTTGAAGATTTAAAGAATAAAATAGAGTCACAGCAATACAGAAGTCAAACATTGCTGCCATCTGAAAATGAGTTGACCAAACAATACAACTGCTCCAGAAACACCTTGCGGCGTGCTATTGCAAAGCTGACCTCACTTGGGTATACACAATCCATTCAGGGACGTGGCGTCCATATCATCTATACGCCCGCTCCCACTCGTGAAAATTATGTTGGCCCCAATTCCTTAGAAGGGCTTTGTCAGGCTGCAGCCGAACAAGGTTTTTCTGTCGTTAATCATGTTATTACATTCAAATCCATGACAATCAATGCCGCAACAGCTGAAAAAAGTGGGTTTGAACCAGACACGGAAGTATTTTTTATCCAGCGTCTGCGTTCGGTCAATGGAATTGCAAAAATGATTGACAATACACTTCTACGCAAAGATCTTGTACCGAATCTTACAGAAGAAGATTTAAAAGGCTCTCTGTTTCGGTATATCGAAGATGTAGCCGGCATGACGATCAAGACTGTTAAACGTTGCGTCACAATCGAACGAACCACGCCGTTTGATGAGAAATATCTATCTCTTGATGGTTACAACTGTCTCGCCGTTATCACTTCCCACGTATACAACACAGACGGCATTCAATTCGAGTACACAATATCAAGAAACCGCCCGGATTTATTTGCCTTTGATACAGTTGTCTCTGTCTAATATGTTTTATTGGCTCCAATCAATGTCATCAGTCCATTTATCACGAGCAATACTCCTGTCGCGATAAATGCCCATGCAATCGTTCCGCTCTGGTTAAAAAGCAGACATGCACCAGCAACAACCATCAATCCCGGTTTAAAATACTCCTGAAAGCGTTCTGCCGCCGTCAGATTCACAGGCATCGTCTTTTTGATTGCTGAAATCTGCAGCAGTCCCATTACAATAATTCCGGCTGCCAGAATATAAAACGCAAGGCTTGCAAATATCCATCCAAAGACCAAGATACAAACACCTGCAACTGATTTCATGATTCCAATATTTGTTAATCCTGCCATAAAATCAGCAATGGCTCCGATAATCACAAATACAGCAAGCATCGTAATTGCCACCGTGATGATTTTACCTTTCATTATAATCAGCAATATTCCTAACAGAATAGAACCGATTGCGGAAGCTACATTTCCTTTTTGATTCATTTTTGTTCCTCCTCGTATTATATAGTAATTTACCTAATAGCTTACTTCAAATCCGTATCAGATGCAACGGACAAATGAAAATCTCTGTATGATTTTAACATAGACGAAGTCCAACCACACCTCTCAATTTCCGTTTACTTTCGTTACCCAGTATAGTAAAATATAAATCAAATGAGTTTTTACCGTCAACTATACATATTTAGATACATTTCCACGGAGGAGGGAACTTATGAAATATGATGAAACTGTTTTTAAAGAAAAAGCAAACCGCAGAGCCAGACGTATCTGGATCATCTTCGCGGCTTTGCTGTCTGCCAATTATGGCGCTGATGTAGCAAACCATCTGCGTGGAACATCTTACTATCTTATATTCTTGATTCTGTGCTGGCTGCCAATCCTTGCCGGCGAGATTCTACTCCGTGTAAAAGGTTTTGACACCGATCAATACAAATTCAATCTGGTGATTGGCTATGGAATCTTCTACACATTCGTGCTTTGTACGACCGAATCTCCGATTGCATTTACCTATATTCTGCCTGTCACCAGTCTTCTGGTGCTTTATAAAAGCGTCAAATTCATGGTGAGCTGCGGCATCGTGAACTCCCTGATTATCATCGGCAGTGCAGCCTATCGTATCTCACTGGGATTCAATTCAGCCACGAATATGAAAGACTATCAATTAGAGGTTGCCTGTATCATCCTCTGCTATATCTGTTATGTCATGTCCATCCGGCACTTAAATGAATCCGATGGTGCCATGACTGACAGTATCAAAGCCGATCTACAACGCGTAATCACAACGGTGGAGCAGGTAAAACAGGCATGTAACACTATCACAAACGGAATCACGGTTGTCCGCGAGCTGGCTTCCGAAAACAGCCATGGCGCAACGATTGTTGTAGACAGTTTACAGAAATTAAATGACCACAACACCGATTTACAAAACAGCACCACTTCCTCCAACGAAATGACCTCTGACATCCACGCACAGGTAAACCACGTTGCAGAAATGATTGAACAGATGGTTTCTCTGACATCCACCTCTATGCAACATGCAAAGGTCAGTTCTGCTGATTTGGATGATCTGGTGACGACAACCACCACGATGGCATCTCTGTCCGGCGAAATCGAACAGACTCTGCAGAATTTCAAAACGGAATTCGCCATGGTAAAAAATGAAACCGGAATCATCGAAAATATCACTTCCCAGACGAACCTTCTGGCATTGAATGCTTCCATCGAAGCTGCCCGTGTCGGGGACGCAGGCAAAGGTTTTGCTGTCGTAGCCGAACAAATCCGGACATTAAGCGAAGAAACAAAGTCTTCTTCAAGTCAAATCCGTCAGGCACTAGAACATCTGGAAGAAACCTCCGAGCGAATGACCGCTTCTATGGAAGAAACGCTGAAGCTGATTCAGCTCACATTGACGAAAGTAACCCAGACCGGCAAGAATATGACAGAAATCGCTTCCGACACAAACAAGATAGGAAAAAATATTCAGGTTATCGATCATGCAATGAAAGAAGTAGAAGCTTCCAATATACATCTGGTAGACAACTTAAATCAGGTTACCGACATCGTTGGCGATATGACGACCTGCATCAGCGATTCCAACGAAATCAACAACCGCATGCTGAGCAAATATGATGAATCTGCAAACAATATCAATTCTATTGAGACAGTAATCGAATCTCTCATGTGTGAACTTGGTATCGGCGGATTCATGGGAACCGAGGATATCAAACCCGGCATGAAGTTGACAGTCACGCTTGGCGAAACGCAAAACTACTACGGTGAAGTACTTGCATGTGAGAATAACACGTTGTCAATCTCTCTGGCAAACGCACCGAAGCTTCCGGATCTTACCGAATGCAGGCTTCAAGTCACGGTCGGAAATGTACTCTACTGCTGGAACTCTGCAAAAATCATACACACAGCAAAGGAAGCAGCTTCCAGCTTTACAGTCCAGATTGAGTCGCGTCCAAAGATCAACAACCGGCGCAAATATCCGCGGCTGGATATCACAAACGCCTGTACAATTACCCTTTCCGACGGCACAACAACGATTCAGGGCAAACTGGATAACCTGAGTGCAAATGGATTCGCATTTCTGACACACGACAACTACTTTGCAACGCACAAAGGTGTCGATATCCATGTAAAAATCCACAACTTTGACTTACCGCAGCACGATGAGCTTGATGGACATGTCATCCGCTGCTCAGATAGCGAAGGACTCTATATTGTTGGCTGTCAGATGCCCGGAGATGATTTCTTTATTCGGGATTATGTCAAAAGCAGGTTATAGAAAGCCACACATTATATCTATTTCATAGGAGGACACTATGGCTACATTTCAAAGCTGGCACGACAAATACAAGTTTTGTGTATCACAGGAAATCTGGGATACTATAGAGTATGGAATTGTTTTATTTCAGCAGACAACCCCGTTTTTAAGTGTAGGGATATTAGATAAAGCAAAAACCGATTTGGACAGATATCTGTGTCCACAGTTATTTATTGCCGGAATTTACGATTCCTATCTGGGACTGAAAGCCGGCACGCTCGATGAACCTAAGATTTCAAATAATTTACGCAAATATCTGACGAACTTTCAAAAAAATCTATCTACTTATAACATCTGGATTGAGTATATTGAAAAAGGATTATATTCCGGTTTTACAGAAGAGCATCGGTTACGGCAAATAGAAGCTAATCTGAAATACGAATGGAGACACGACAATTCTGTCTTCGTCACCAATCTTATTTCATTATTTGAAAGTAAAAAAAATGCGCATCAAATTGCTACGCTGGATGATATTTTTGTGCTTGATTGCGAACAGGACGATGAGGATTCGATATTCTCTGATTTTATGTCAAGTTCTTCTTATTTTGCCAACCTTCGTAAAGATCTGTCCAGCAAAGTAATTGGTCAGGATGCTGCAGTCAGTTTGTTTATTCAGGGCCTGTTCACCGGACAATTTAACCGAAACAGGACAGTCAACGGACCAGAATCTACGTTTTTATTTGTTGGTCCCCCAGGCGTAGGAAAAACATACCTTGCCACCACTGCTGCCAAATATCTGAATCGTCCAAGCGAAATCTTTCAGATGAGCGATTATACAGATTCCCAGTCTACGCATTCTATAAATGGTTTTGAATCAACCTGGAAAGATGCAGAAGACGGAAAGCTTACTAAATACGTGAGCGAGCACCCAAATGCCGTTCTGATTTTTGATGAGATTGAAAAGGCGCATCCCAATGTCATCCGGCTCTTCCTCCCTATTTTAGAAGGGGGAACTCTCCAAAGCTTATATACAAAGGAAAACGTTGATTTCACAAAAACCATTGTGATTTTCACAACCAATGCCGGACGTGATTTCTACGAAGAAAAGCGAAATATGAAGATTTCCGCACTTCCTGAGACGATCATTATTGATGCATTAAAGCAAGACAAAGATTCAAACGGAACTCCGAAAATGCCAACCGAGATTCTATCGAGATTATCCAAAGGCTATATTATCGGATTTGACCATATGAATCCTGCCAAGCTTGTTCCTATTATCAAACAGGGGCTTAAAAATGGCGCGGATTTACTGTCACAACAGTTTGGACTTTCCTGCAGCTATAACGAATCACAATTTCCTTATCTGTTTTTGTACCATCTCGGTTCACGGCTTGATGCCAGAGTGGCACAGGAACGAAGTAAGAAATTCCTGATTGACACACTCTACACTGTCGCAGAACGTGCAGGGGAGACTCCGGGAAAATATCAAAACGAAAACGGAGAAATGATTTCCCACATACATTTTGATGTTGCAGATTCAGAACCATTGGCAAAAGAGCTTTTGATTCCATCAAAAAAGTCAAATATCATCATGGTTTCCTATCGGGCAGATCGTCAGAAAGTCGATGAGCAAACCGACTGGTATCGAAGATACGATGCCTGGGACACCAGCGCAGAAAATGAAGAAGGAAAACAGAGCAAAATCATTGAAATCATGAACGAACATAAAATCTCTGCGATTTTAGTCGATCCCTATTTTGCTATTACATCGCCAGACAATGAAACGGAAGATCATTTTGAAGGAATTCTGCATCTCAACAGCCGCGGAACCAATGTCCTTCGCTGGCTCTTAAAGCAGAATAATATGCCACCGATCTACATTATGGAGATGAATGAACATATCAGTCTGGTGGATCGAATCGAACTGCAGAACCAGGGTGTAAAAGGCTTTCTGGATTTCGTCGGACAGACCGATGAAGATTGCACCAGACAGGTAAACAATTTAATCTACGAATTATTCCTGTCTAAAAAGATCGAACACATCACTTCCAAAGGACGGGCATTGGAGTTTAACATCGGGCAGCAAATCGAGAATGACCGCATTGATCTGACATTATTAAACTTCAAACTTGTTAACAATATGACAACCGATGCGACTGAAGTCACAATATCCGACGCAGAAAAACCGGATACAACTTTTGATGATGTGATCGGAGCTGATAATGCCAAAGCAGAGCTTCGAAGATTTATCCAGTTCTTAAAAGACCCGGACGAATATTTACAGACCGGTATGGCAATCTCCAAAGGCATTCTTTTATATGGTCCTCCCGGGACCGGTAAAACAAAACTTGCAAGAGCGCTCGCCTGTGAAGCAGATTGTCCGTTCATCTCAACAACCGGAGCTCAATTTGTAAATGGCGAAAAAAATATATCCCATATATTCCGGCTTGCGCGAAAATACGCTCCAAGTGTTGTCTTTATTGACGAGATCGATGCTTTCGCAAAGGATCGGACGACTACCGATGAGTACCGCGCAACACTGTTAAACAGTCTGCTTACGGAAATGGATGGTTTCGCATCCACGAGTGATCGTCCTGTATTCGTAATTGCAGCAACCAATTTTGCAGATGCCCCCGGATTACACGGAAACAGGATTTACCTTTCCCCTGCATTGTTACGTCGATTCAGCAAGAAGGTATACGTTGACCTGCCAAGTAAGGATGAACGTATTCAGTTCCTGGAAATGAAAAAGACTGCACTTGCATCAAAGGATTATAATCTAAACGATTTTACTGCTGGTGAACTTGAAACTTTCGCGAAACATACGGCTGGTTTTTCCATTGCAGAATTGGAAAATGCACTGAATCTTGCCATCGGAAACGCTTATGCTTCCGATGAACCATTGACACTAGAAATTCTTCGCGACACTTTTGACGAGAGTGTCTATGGAGAAAAAATGAAGATTGCGCCATATCATATCAAAACAACCGCGCTTCACGAAGCGGGTCATGCTTATATGTGTTATCTCTATAAGGATCAGTTTAAACCTCAGTTTGCGACATTGGTTGCAAGAGGTGATTACCTCGGCATGGTACGGGAAGAAGAAAACGAGAATGGCTTTAATTTCAGCCGGGAAGATCTGTTACACCGAATCCAGATAAAGCTAGCCGGCAGAGCCGCCGAAATCGTCTTCAACGGTACCCCGCAAGGCTTAACTGACGGAGCTTCCAACGATCTGTCCTCTGCAACTTATATAGCACGGAATATTCTCAGCCGTTTTGGTATGGAAGAAGGTTTCCTGCCTGCCATCAACGAAGAACTTATGCTGCAATCGCCGCTAGCAGAAAAATACTACGCAAAACTAAACGAAATTCTGCAGACACAATTAGATCAGACAATTCAGATTCTTACTGAGAACAAAGACACGATCGAGCAGCTTGCCGATGAGTTAATTGAGAAAGCACATCTGGATTTTGAAGATATAGAGCGGATTATACTGGGAAAATGATTCAATATTAAAAGCTCCATGTTGCATGCATGGAGCTTTCTTTCGTTTCCTAATTATCCTTAGAATAAAAACATTTAAAATCATCCAACCGGATACAGCCAACTCTTCCACCATAGCCTGACGCACAGTCTATTGCTATATGGTTATTTGCGATATAAATCTCATCAGGTTTCGCACCATAAATAGCACGCGTCGGCAAATGTCCTGTTACAAGATACTTATCCTCAAAATATACCCGTTCATAATCAGGGGCCTTGAAAATCAGTTCATATAACTGATAATCTTCCAGCTTCCTTTCGGATCTGAAATTAATAAATCCAGCGTGAATGATGACAAATTCTTTTCCATTTACCCATATATCTTCATAAGCAGCAAACTCTTCCAAATAATCCATAATATCCTGCTGTTCTTCCTTTGTAAGTTTATGAAATTCGTCCAATGTGATCTGCCCACCAATATTCTGATACTCGATAATATTCTGTAGATTTTTTTCATCAATCTTACGAATCATTTCCTCTGTTATTTCCTGTGTAACAAAGTTCAGCACCTGCCTCAAAGCATATTCATGATTGCCAATAATCGGATACATATTAGGTTGCATCATCATATATTGAAGAATCTTTATTCCGTCGCGCCCTCTATCCACAATATCTCCATCAACATATAGCTCATCCGCCTCTGAAAAATGAACCTGCTCAAGTATAGACATAAATCCTTCATAGTTTCCGTGCAAGTCAGACATTACATATACTGCCATAGCATTTTCCTCCCATTGGGATACATAAAATAGATTACATTAAATAGTGCATCCAACTCATTACTCCCCACTTCACAAATAGCGCCAAGCCAACGCCATTTGATAAAACAAATGCCGGAAACCCGCATAGACACGGGCTTTCGGCATTTTAATCCGTTATTCAAACTCTTCCCGAGGTTTTTATCGACAACTCATAAATGCTGATATTTCCTGCATTTTGGGCACTTCTATTTCGCCAAATATCACTCTTTTCGCATCGTTTTCAAAGTTTTTAGTAGCAAATTAGTTGCAGTATCTGCACCGATAATTTTCCATCGGCTTGATATAATCTACTTTTTTTATTATTCACAATGAATAAATTCCTGTGGCTGTCAGGTTGTCTATTACACCTGCTTCCACACCAAAATCTCAATATTATGACTGCAGAATTCTTCACCAAGCATTCCACTTGACAAGCTTACAATCGCTACTTTGTCACCTTTTCTTAATTTTCTTGCATATTGCATAACTACAATCCTTCCTTAGATAAAACAATATTACTTTTTATCCGCACGCTGCTTCCCCTTAAATTCCTTCTCTATATAACAATGTTCCTGTTTGGCAATCAACTTAAAACTGTAAATTGGACATTCAGATTCCATTTCGTTACAGCTACTTTCAAAGTCCAGTTCGATAATATATGGCATCCAATCTATAATTCGCAGAAAATCTTCACAGCCAAAATTACTATCATAAAAATTCAATATCGTACTAAGGGCAGTACCATGGGTTCCTATAACAATATCTTTATCCGTATTATCTGATAAAATCTCATTCAGTGCCTCTATGTTACGTTTTTGCACCATAGCAATGGACTCTCCACCTTCTTCATGATAATTATGATCAGCCCATCGTTTCTGGAACATTCCGTGATTGTTTCCATCAGGTCCTTTTTCGCGCTCCCTCAATCTCTCATCTGTTATAATCTCTTTTGTGAAAAAATCTGCTGCCTCTGCAATGGTATCCATACTACGTTTATACGGACTACAATAAAACGCATCTATTTTCTTATCCTTCAAAAATTCCAGCACAATTGCAGAATCTTTCTTACCCTCTTCCGTCAAAGGTCTTGTCCTGTCTTCTTCCCATTCGTGTTCCGGCTGTGCATGACGCACGAAATAAACTCTTGTCATTTGATCAGCTCCATTTCATCTTCCATTTTTACGAATCCATATTTTTCATACACTGGTCGTCCCATCTCTGTCGCCTCTAAAGTAATCTGTGATACGCCTTGTTTCCTTATATCCTTTACCAGTAAATCTAATGTATGAAATGCAATCCCCTGTCTCCGATATGCCGGTGCCGTATACATATTCATAATATAAGCCTTTTTACCTGTTGGATTATGATATGTCGGCATAACCTGATAAAAACTGACACCACCAGCGCCAATAAAGGTTTCGTTATCATACACCAGATATGCAATATGCTCACCAGTTTCTAATGCGTTCTTATAATACTCATAGGATTCTTTTTCCACCAATGACATATCCATATCATTCGATAGTTTGTTTGCTGCACGAAGAACAATAATTCTAGTTCTTACAAGTTCATCTATGTCTGCTATGGTTGCTTTTTTATATTCATAGTTTTCTTTCATCCTACACCTCTACCAGCAAAGACTCTCCCTCAGAATAATTTCCACTTGTCCATTTCCATTTCTCCGAAAGTTCTATTTTCCCATCCTCTAATACAATTGGTACACTATGACACTTTCCAGTTTTTACCTGCATTACCTGATTTATATGATGATATACAAAATCAAGTTCTCCGTTAATTGATACTGTACCTATCAAAGAACCCCTCAATATATCGCCACCACTGTAGTCTGCCCATAACAATTTTCCATTCTGATGATATGTAAAAGTAGTCTGTTCGTTAACCTCGCCATTCTCGGAATTCATTTTGGGAATGAACCTTCTTCCATCATAACAAATGACTGTAGACGCCTTATTAAGTTCTTTTTCCATAACCTCATAGGCAAGTATCACTCCATTTTCTACCAGATAACGCTCATGCTTTATTGTAGAAAATCCCAGTTTTTCATAAAGTGCTGATGCAGGCAATGAAGCATCCAGATATGCCTTATCATATTTTTCGCTAATCTGAGCTTCGATATTCTTTATTATAAATGTTCCTTAACCCATTTTCTGGTGTTCCGGCAAAACATAAACTCTTGTAATATGATTATCTTCAAAACAGCCTGTGCCAATCATATTTCCGTCTATTTTGAGGACACTTACATATCCATTTTCGATATCTCTTTTTATCGCCTCCTTGCTGTGAAGCTCACAGAAAAATCCCACCACTTCTGCTGGATAATATTTCGGATATACTGTTTTTATCGTATGCTGCACCAAATCGTACACAGCCTGCAATTCTTCTATTGTTGCTAATTCATATATCATAATCATTCTCCATATTTTACATATCAATCCATTGAATAAACGCCGTCTTATCCGAGCTATTATATCCTGCATTTCGATAAAATTTTAATGTACTTTCTTCCTTAGAACCTGTAAGTAACATCATCTTATAACAATGATTCTGTTTGGCAATCTGCTTTGCAAAATTCAGGCAGGCAGTTGCATAACCTTTCTTCCGATAATCTCCATGCGTCACAACATTTTCTACGAACGCATACGGGCGAACACCTCTTGTAAGATTAGGAATAATCACGCACACGCAGGATTCCACAATCTTTCCATCGATTTCGCAGACAATCAGATGATGATTGGTGTCATTAATAATATTGTTCCATGTATTTTGCAAATGCTTGTTATCCTCAGGAATACTTTTTTCATGAAGATACAGATATAACTGTAATATTTCATCTAAATCTTTTTTATTTGCTTCTCTAATCATTGCTATTTACCATCCAATCTGCATCTTATAATTCCACCAGCCCAGTCTCGTCAAAGTAATAAATATTCTCTTTCTTATACCCATATTTTGAATCAGGAAATGTAATGTGTGGTTCAAATGTAAAGTACTTTACATTACCAAGCTTCATCACATTTCCTCTTTCGATGTAAACTCTGTCGCCTTTAGATTTCACAATGGAATGTCCCAGATTACCCATAAAGTCAAGATTGACGAATCCATTTTTTACAATGTACTCATTCATATGGTAATACAAGTCTTCAAAGGTTGTTTTCTTCGTGGCAAAACGAAATAATTCTGCATGTAGCTTTTCTTCCATTTGCAAACCACTTTTCCACTCTTGATTCTGAATTAACTCTATATCATCTACAACCTCACCATTTTCTACAATAATAGTTCTCGCATAATCTCCCCAGATATTACCTACCTGTGGACTTAAATCAATGGTTATAATATCATTATTTTCTATAATTTTATCCGAAGTTACATATTGCTTTCCAGATACGGAAACCGTTGTTTCATCTCCTGCAAATACAAATGCACCGACATCCCAATACCAGAAAGAGTCTGCACCTAACTCCATCAGTTTTTCCTCACATAGTTTTCGAATATCCAATAACTTCATACCCGGCTTAATAATCTTTTTTATATATGTTATAGTCTGTTTTGCTGTCTGCTGTATCTGACTATAAGATTGCTTTTGTATTTGCAGATATTTTTCAATCAACTTTGGTTGTATCAATGGATAAGTCCAATTTTCTGGTAATTCATCCATAAGTACCACCTTCTCCATCTCGCAATGAAGTTCACCTGAAAATTCTCTTATTTCTGCAAAACATAATAATCCAAATGTTTCCTCTCCATTCTCATTTATACTGTTCTTACCTGTGACAGAATATACACATAGCTGTTCTATATCAAACTTAACTGCACCTGTTTCTTCTTGAAGTTCTCTTTTAGCAGTCTCTAAAATATCTTCCCCGTCTTCACGATGTCCACCCGGAACTTCATATGTATCGCGTTCTTTGTGTTTACACATTACCCACTTCCCATTACTCTGTGAAATAATCACTGCAAACTTTAATAAATTGTCATCAACTGTATCGTAAAATTTCACTTCTAGCATATTATACCTCTCCCACTCTGCCATGAATTCATTGACACTGCTCATATTTCTCCGTTATATCCGTCCTTATCAACATTATTAAAACACCAGCAAACTCCATCTATTTTAGGATAGCACAACATATGGTCTCTTTCAATGCACTTTCGCAACTTCTTGCGACTGTTTCTTAATCAATAACATTCATATTAAAACAAAGTCGGAAACCTGCATAATTCAACATTTGGCTGACCAAACCTGAGAGCAGCCATGCCCCTCATCTTACCACCTGCGCTATACCTATTTTTCTCCCTCCTCAGCTCGATTCCGCTTCGCTTCATCTCGCTGTATGTTGTTGCCAGGTACTTCCATTAATAAATACAGCATCCGGCTGATCAGCCAAATGTTTACACACAAGAAAAGGATGAACCATCATGCAAGCATGATAGTTCATCCTTTTCTTGTGTGACATCTGCTTCGCAGATGCTGTATTTACTTATGTCATGTTTGGCTTGTTATCACTCAAACTCGGCAAGTCCAAAGATATTCTTAAATATATTTGTTTAAGTTCTATGTCTTTTTTGCCGTTATTTTATTTCTGTTGCATATATTATTTTGGCTCGCTGATTTTCTGTTGCCAATTTGTTGCCACGAATATTATATTAAACTCTTTTCATAGATACTGTCAAGGCTAATCCTAAAGGCTCAAATAATTTCAGGATTTATGAATGAAAAGTCTTAAATCACCCGAATCGTTATCATTTCATCAAGTCCAATCTCCCCAATATCACATTCTTCTTTTCCACGAAGATATGTCTGCATATGGTAAAACATCATACACTCCCTGAGATATTTTAATAACTCTTGTGTCCGGCGTTTATATCCATATGCTTTCAATAATGTCCGCAGCTTCATTCTCACATAATATTGTCCGTCCAAATAAAGAATCTGCACACGTTTCATCTTAAAAAACAAATCAATATCAAAATAATCTGTAATGAAAGCAGCTTCTTCCACGTCTTTACCAAAAGAGCGAAAATCTTTCTGAACCGCCGGAAACTCCTTATCTATTACTGGCTTGTCACATAAATAATCTGTCCAATAATGCACATCTAAATATAACTGACGCAAATTTGTCCGATAGAATGGACTTAAATATTGATTATCTTCTTTCCAAATTTTTTCCAACATGATACTCGCTGTCTTAGTTCCCATATCTAGACTATGTATGATACAAGCAAGATCAAATGAATCATAATATAGCTCAATCAATTTTATCCCCCTTCAACCCATTGCATTGTCTACAAAGTATCTGCAAATTCTCTGCCACAGTTTTTCCACCTTTATTCATCGGTATCACATGGTCTACCTGAAAGAAAATACGGTCTTTGCCTTTTGCTCCACAACAGGCACAGGTATAATTTCCATCTGTATCTTCTGATTTAGCAAATGCTGTATCCCGAAGATTTTTTTCCAGTTCCGGATTTACCTTTCCAATCTCGAACAATGGTAAATCCTCCAGCTTTCTAATACCTCGCTGCACGTTTTCTTCTTCGTCATAAATATGCGGATTAGACAGTTTTGTTAACTCTATATCCAGTTGTCTCCAGAAATACAATTTTCGTCCAAAAAACAATTTTAACAAATTATCATCACTATTTTCCCATAAGGCATTTACATATTCTGTTTTCTGTCTCTGCCCCATATCCTCATCCCAAATATGTTTTGCAATCGCAGCAACATCTAACTTGCTTCTGTCTATATCATCAAATGAATAGAACTGTGGCGAAGTTTCGTACTGGGCATAATATTTCAAAATTCGTATCACATCTTTTTCTTCATATGGTGGTATCATTTCGCCTAAGAAAAACGTGTTTCTACATTGCTCTGCCATTTCTTCAAGCAATTCTTCTGCCGGATATTCCTCTTCACACTGAAAACTTTGGAACAGACTTGGTAAGCCTTTCATCAATTCTTCATATGATTTTTTCGTACTGTCATATACCATTACTTGATAGGAAGAATCCACTCCATTTTCTTCTAAATAGGCAAACGCATACATTCCAATCGGAATTCTTTGTACAAATGGTACTTTTTCTAATACTGTGGTATCTACAGAATCGTCAAGTACAGAAGCAAACTCCTCTATTTTAGAAATCGCTATCATGCGTAATTCATGCTTCATATGCTCTGTTGGATTATCTGTAAATTCATTATTTCCACTGAACAGACTGTCTGGATTTACCCATGCAATATGTTCATTCCAACTATCTACAAAAGAAACGATGTATGCTGAAGAAGTTCCACCAGCAGCTTCTCCTCTAAGTGCCCTTCCTATCATCTGTGTCATAAGGATTGTAGAAACAGTTGGTCTTGCTAAAAATACTGTTTTAGTCTGTGGTAAGTCCACTCCCTCTGTCAAAATATTTACATTCACAAGTACTTTTACTCTTCCTGCCCTATATTCTTCTATTTTTCTTTCGTTTTCTTCTCTGCTGATTCTCACTCCTGTCACAGAATCCTTTACATCAGACACAATGAACTCCGACTTTATGCCCTCTTTATTAAACAACGAACTTAGATGAATTGCATGAACTACATTGATTGCAAATACTATCGTCTGTCCATACTCTTTCTCTTTTGCCTTGTATGTCTGGACAATCAGTTTGTTTCGTGCTGCACTATCTGCCATTTGTCCTGCTACGTCTTCAGGCAATACGTCTAATCGTTGGATACTCTCCCAACCATTCAAACCTAATGATTCTCCATACATTTCATCTGTGTAATAACTTTCAAAAATAGGTTTTGATAAAATGCGTCGATTTATCAACTCTTTTAACCCTATCTGATATGTAATACCTATATTTCCATGAACCGCCTTTCCTCCTTGTAAACCGTCCTCATAAATTTTTGCCAAAAGGCCCTGTTCCCCATCAGCAGTACGGAATGGTGTAGCTGTCAGTCCAATCAATTTTACATTTAATACCTTTGTTTTTACATAATCAATTACTTTGCGATAAGTTTTGGCAGTAGAATGGTGTGCTTCGTCTACAATTAAAAAGATTTCCTTTTCGCCCTTGAGCCATGCATCTAAGCACTGTAAATTTCTGCCTATGCTGTCCTTACTCATAATCAACAAATTGTCCGTGGGTTGAATATCAATGGTTCTATCATGCGTAGATGCACCAGATACAATCCTGTACTGGAAGGACGGAATATGCGGTATTACCTCTGAATACGCAAACTTCTGAAAAGATTCTGCTGCTTGGTCAAGTAACATCTGACGATGTGCAATCCACAATATTTTCTTTTTCTGATCCAGTGCATTTCTTAAAAGCCACATAGAAGCTGTGTACGTTTTTCCTCCACCAGTAGGAAGTACAATCATAGTGCTGTACTTCGCATTTTTATTCATAATATCGAGATTTCCCATTGCACATTTTTGATGTTCATATGGTATTCTCGCATTTGCTCCCTTTTTGGGAAACACTTTTCCAAATGACTTTACTTCTATGTAATCTTTTTCCATCATTCATACCCTCCAGATTTTATTATATTTTACGCATTTACCATTCGTTGCCTTTTCTGTGCTTCAATCAAGGTATCTCGTAAATCAGTCTCTATCTCTATCATTTTCACTTCAATATCGAATTGTCTGATACATTCCGCAAGAACAGATGTACCTTTTAATTTTTTCATCTCATCTTCATCACATACTACAATAATTTTTCTGTATATCTTTCCCTCAATTTTTTCAAGGAGAAGCATTTTCAGAATATCATTTGAAATCTTATTATCCTGAGCTTTCTTGGGTTTTCCAATATGTGCAAAAATTTCTCCAATTATCCCATCCGCTTTAGAATAAAAATCGGGTTGCATAAATGTATTGCCTACAAAGATTTTCGCATTTTCTACCAGCTCTACGCCCAACCAGTCATTTACCTTCTGAAAAATTACCTGCTCTGCCATTTGTTGCTCAATAGAACTTGATTTTTCTTCTTTTTCCATGACAACCCTCCTCAAAATTGTAATAAATACATAAATAGTTTACCACATACATTTCCATGATTCCATTATAATACGCCATAAAATCGTAAATAGGGCAGTCAACTGACCGCCCTCTAATCTACGCATATACAATTTCTTTCAGCACTACTTCCTCTGCACAATGTCGGATATTATTACACATCCTCACCCACAACATCTGATTCTCCGCTTTCAACTGTTCCGTCACTCCCTGCCTTTCTTTCATCTGCTCTATCAAGCGTTCCATCATCTCATAGCACTCCTCGTCTGTCTGGTGCAGATGTTTATTTAACTTCCCGGCAAGTACCAACTCCAGATATAATCCCTTCCGATGCTCCTGCAAATATGACTTTCTCAGCATTCCATACTTTCCAATCGGATATTCTGTCTCTTCCGGGAGATACAGGTCTGGATAATACAGACCGTCCTCTCCTAAAGTATAACTGATTCCATTTTCTCCCATAATGTGTTTCTTCATGATTGTCCTCCTATCTTGCTCCCCGATCTTTGTTCTGACTACGGGTATGCTGTTTATTTTTCTTTTCATTCTGTATTTCTTGTTTCTTTTCAGCCAGCTTCGCCCTAATACCATGTGCTACTGGCTCTTTTCCTGTTTCTTTCTTCCATTTTTCTATTGCAGTTCGATATTGGCTATACTCAGATTGAGAATCCTTAAAATCTTTTAAAAATTCCTGTACACTTCTATATCCGATTTTCTGTACAATCCTTGGAAGGTAATCTTTCATATCTCTGATCTGACTTTTCAGTTCATCAATTTCTTTCTGCAATTCTTTTTTCTTTCTTCCTTTAAACCATCCCGTGACCTCTGACAGTTCTTTCTTCTTTGCAGAAAGCTGTTTTTGTTTCTGTTGAATTGCACCGTTTTGATCTTCCAGTTCTTTATTCACTTTAAATAGTTTCGGATACTTTAATGCAAGCCTCGTCATTTTAGGTTGTTCCGGTTCTACCTTTTCTTCTTTTGTTGTCTTGACTGCTGCCATGCTATTTTCAGCAACATGCTCTTGGTGTTCAATTTCCGTTTGCTCTGTCTGTTTTGGCACTTCCCTGGGTTTCTTAAACAACACACTTGCTATCAAAAACTCCAATGCCTCGACCGCCACTGTTACAACTCTGGAAAATAATCGTGGTCTGTTTCCACGCCTTGCAATTGATTCCCTGATTGGCTCCGTGATTTCTTTCCGCTTCACTTCCATTATCTTCGGTTCCGGCACTCCACTAATTAATGCCATATCAACAGCTCTGTTCCATTCCCGGCGTTTTTGGTTATCTGCTTCTATTTCCTGTGCCTTCGGATTATTTTTCCCGATTTTCTTTGTTGCAAGATAAACACTGCCACGTTCAAATACTTGCAACTTCTGGCTCTCGTCCTGCACATAAATATTGATTAAGTCTGTATAAGAATGCTTTACCTCATCCAGAAATGAATTACTCTTGAAGCGTTCATCTTTCGCTGTAAACAGCTTCTTCTCATATACTTCACCTTTCTTCACAATACTGCAGCCTTCTCGGATCTCGCCATCTTCTCCTAATACCTCTTTCTTTGTTCGGACATGTTTTCCATTTTCATCATAAAACATATTTCTACTGGCAATCTTGATGATTGGTTCATCTAATAACTTCCGTTCTGCAAATATCAGATGAATGTGATAATTGGTCTTTCTTTTATTGTGGTGCAGAGCAGCAATACACTCCGCTCCGTAATTTTGTTTAAAATGATTTGTAAAAAGCTGTAGCAATCTATCCGGCTGATATTCTGTAAAGCTCTCTGGCAAAGCAATGATCAATTCTCTTGCCTCAATACATTTTCCTTCTGTTCCGCTTTTTTTAAATTCTTCCTGATTACATTTTGCAAGTTCCCGCCAAAATTTCCGTTCTGTGGTTTCATAAACTGCATAGAGATTTTCCTGTTTTGCATGACTGGATACATAAGTGATTCTGCCTTTAACATTGCTTAGTTTTGTCATTTGAATAAATGAATTTCTTCCGATAGGCACTCCCTCCTTGTCTTCGGCAAAATAAATTCCGCCATATTATTTGTGAGTGGATGCATCGGCATCCGTTTACGAACTTATTGCCGTTTCCGGCTACAATAGCTCCCGGCAGGGCGAAATACACAGAGCATAAACGAAGTTTGTGCGATGGGTGTATTTCGCTCTCAAACGCCGAGGGCTTTGTGAGATGCTTCTTACATCTACCACAACTTGGCTTTCGCTTTTCATTTTGGGCGTATCCGCCCTCTTTTTCTGCCCGTATCCAGGCTTATTTTTTTACGAACAACAAACCGACTATTACTCTTTCTGTCTGCTTTATTCCGGTATCCTAGCCCGTACATACTCCAGATCTCCGCAATACGGTGTTCCAACCAAATACCATTCCCTCGCCAAATTCATTTCCATTCTGGTTTTTACCCATTGATCATCTACTAATACTTCCAGGCATTCTCCGCAGTGAAATCCTGTATCAATCCATAAGTCAGATGATAACAAGCCATATCTCTTGTTATAACTGTTGTAACCTAATCTTCCTTCTCTCATGGTGTCATTCTCCCCTCATTTATCATTTCCGCAGGGACGCCCTGAATCAGGGCCCCCTTTTGGAAATCTCCTTACTTCGCCAGCCAACTCCCGACTGCACCTTTCCTGCTTTCTCCTTGTCTGCTATCTACAGGTGCGTGCCACGCTCCTGTCATTAGGTAATCAAGCAGAACCTTTACCATCGAAAGTCCTCATGCATTCCGCACTTATCCAAATACTCTTGTCTTGCCTTTTCCCGTTCTTCTTCGGTTGGTGCTGTTTTGAATGTTGTATATAACTGACGTTTTACCATACTGTCTAATTTTTCCATCAATGCTTTTTCTATCTCCGGCAGATATTCCTCGTTCCCGGCAAGATGATACTGGAACAATGCCAGTAATAAACCTTTGGGTATCTGTACCTGTGATTTTCTTTCCATGTTTCTCCTTTCCGTGACGGTCGTGACGATAGTGACGATATTTTCACTACCGTCACGCTATAGAAAATACCGTCACAACCGTCACATATCGTCACGCTTGTTTTCCGACAAATGTTAATCTAATTTTTCTTCCGTCGTGTCCCCGCTCTGTTTTATACTGGATTCCATATTCCAGAATCAGTCGTTCCAGGCTGACATTTAATTTTCGTGATAACGCGTTCGGCTGCATTTCCACCTGCAATACTTCCACAAGCTCTGTTGCTGTTCCTACCCACTCTGGCGTAGCTTCTGTCACAAGTTCTTTGATTTTTTCCAATAATGGATCTTCTGGTTCTTTCCAAAGTTCTGTTTCTGTCTTGGTAAGTTCCCAGACACATCTCTCCCGGTTAAAGTTCAACCATAGTTTCTGATCCTGCTGGTCACGCCCTGCCACTTCCAGAACTGCTTTATTATCTGTACGCTTTTCTTTCTGCATAACAAACGCTCCATCCGCAGCTCCCAGCAGACCATTCGTGCCGGAAATCATATCAAAACTGTCGGAAGATTCCATTTTCCTTGTATGATGCACAACCAGAAAACAGATACCATATTTATCACTGAATGCTTTCAGCTTTGTTACAATCTCGTAATCGCTGGCATAACTGAATTTATCTCCACCGACCTCTCGAACCTTCTGAAGAGTATCAATGATAATCAATCTTGCATCTTTATGCTCCGTCACAAACGTTACAAGCTGTCTTTCCAGTCCGTCATTAAGCGATTTGGATTTTGTAGCGAAATAAAAATTCTCACTGCCTTCCATTCCAAACATCTGCGATAATCGCTTCTGCAATCTTGCATAATCATCTTCTAGTGCCAGATAAAGAACCGTTCCCTGTCTGACTGAAAAGCCCCACAATGGAAGTCCTTTGCTGATGTGATACCCGATCTGTGCCATAAAAAATGATTTCCCGATTTTCGGCGAACCGACAAACAGATACGTTCCGTTATACAAAAGTCCATCTACAATTGGCAGTTTTGGTGGATATGCAGTATCGTATAATTCCATCATAGAAACGGTTTCCAGATTATCTGGATTCTTTTTATTTGCTGATTTTGCTGTATTTTCCGCTTTATTTGTGGCTTGCAGATTGCCCTTACCGGGCAAATCTGCTATACTTTGGTTGGTTTTTAAATTTTCTAATGGCTGTTCCACATCTGCGCCAACAGATGCAATCGGAGCAGTCATTTTTTCTTTTGCTGTCATTCATTTTCCCCTTTCAATCCATGCAATGTCTCTGCAACCAATCTCAGGATACTTAACAACTCTTCATTTTCTTCACTGCATTTTTCCAGACGTTTCAGTTCTTCATAAATCTCTGCCATCTGATTTCGCAATGCTTTATACACTCTTGGGTTCCCCTGTACCACAATTTCCCGATCAGTTAATCGTTTTGTGATATAGTCCTGCTTGCTAAGTCCTGACAATCGGACACATGCATCAATCTGCTCTGCTTCTTCCGGTGATACCCGGAATGCTACGATTTTGTTTCTCCATCTTCCTTTACTGTCCAGATTTTTCTCCATTTGATTTTTCCATCCTTTCAATATCCAGTTGTTCTGCCATCTGTGTCTGCTCACTTGGAAACAGATGCGCATATCGGTAAGTGATATCAATACTCTCATGTCCCATTCGGTCTGCAATTGCCAATACCGTAAATCCCATATTGATCAATAACGATACATGTGTATCATGTTCTAAAGGATAATTCTAGGACACACAACAATTTACCAATACAACCGGCTTATCTGTAATAAAAACGAAAGGACGAAAAGCTATGAAACTTATATATGCTACATATAACCAGTACTGCAATAGTATAGATATAACCACTTTTGATAATATGCTTCTTCGCATAGATTGTAGTAAGGCGGAGGAAGGATTGAAGATCACACCAAATTCACAGTGCGCATTAAATGCTCTTGCGATTGATGAACCTATGGAGTATGCACGCTTAGTGTTGGATGGAGAAATGCAAGCTTGGATTGATGCAGAAGATAGTTTAGAAGTGTGGTAATTTTTCGGGCGGATTGCTATAGATTAGCAGTCCGCCTTTTTCAAAATCTTTACAAAAATATAAGTGGAATGTAAGAGATGTGCGTGGTACAATAGGAAGTGAAATTTGAAGTTAGTGGGGGAATTACAATGGGCAGAGGTTTAGTCAGACGAGTTCTGCTGGTTGCAGCATCAATACTTAATTGGATATTTTCAATAGGATATATAAGAGAAATATATAATGTAATGTTGGGCAAAAATTTAATCAAATATGTGGACAACATAAATATTGACGGTTCTGATTTTACACCATTAGCTAACCTTACAGTTGCGGGAGTAAACGGATTGACGATTTTTCTTGTGATAGGCTCAGCTGTATTGTTTGCGACGATATTTATTCTGATTTTCGCAATATTGCTTAGGGTAACAACAATCAGAAAGCAAGACATAGTTACGGAATCTGAGATAATATTTACCAAATGGTTAATTATTGTTTCTTCTGTTCTTGCCTTTATAGTCGGCATTTTGTCTGCGAACATAAAACTGATTGGGTGTGTCATAGGCTTGTCGTGGCAGCAACCGCTTTTCATGATGTTGATATACTATCTGCCCTTGAAGAATCGATTTAAGAAAGGAACGGAAATTGCTCATACGGAACTGTAAATTAACTTGCAGTCTTGTGGAGAGATTGAAAGTAACAGAAGATTTGAATTTGACGGAGGTATAGTAGATGAAAATAAAAAACCCTATGTTGGTAGTAACGGATATTAATAAGTCATTGGAATTTTATATAAAAGTTTTGGGGCTTCATGTAATTATGGATTTTGGTGCAAATAAGACTTTGACAGGTGGTTTGGCACTGCAAACACTTGAAACTTGGAATGAATTTATTGGTACAGACAACGTTTCATTCGGTAGTAATAGTTCTGAAGTATATTTTGAAGAGGATAACTTTGACAAATTTGCTGATAGACTGAAAAAGTATGATGTGGAATACGTCCATCCTATCAAGGAACATTCATGGGGACAGCGAGTGGTTAGAATTTATGACCCTGATAAACATATTATTGAGGTTGGCGAGAACATAAAAGTAGTTTGTAAACGTTTCTTGGATAGTGGCATGACACCAGAGCAAGTGGCAGAAAGAATGGATGTACCAATGAAATTCGTAAATGCTTGTATACGCTAAAGTTCAATTTATAGGAAAAGTAACTTTGAAGTTGGAGATGTGTAAGGATGATTGAGATATGTTCAAATTGTGGGAATTACGAATGGGACAAAGAAATAATTGAAAATAAACTTCGTTGCCCGAAATGCGGTGCGGAATGGGAGTTTAAATCCTTGCCGTTACTTATTCTGACAGGGTGCAGCGGAGTAGGCAAAACTACTACGGCGATTGAGATTATGAGGAGAAAAGTTGATTTTGTAGTATTGGATGCTGATATTTTCACAGGCTTTATAAACTGGGATGATGAGGAATCCTGTAATAAATGGGTTGAAATTATTGCTAATATTTCAAAGGATATTATACAGTCAGGGACACTGGTTTTGTGGACGATGGCGGGATGCCTTGACCGTTTTCCGAAAGTATACAACAGTCGGTATTTTAGTGAGATTATTTGTTTGGCGTTAGTTACGGATGAAGATTCTTTGAGACAACGTATGCAAGAGGGCAGAGGAATAACGGACGAGAACTGGATTAATAGTTCATGCGATTATAATCGTTATTTTATGGAACATACTCAGGTGGGGGATACCAAGTACGAGTTGCTGGATATATCAATGAAATCGCCCAAAGAAGTGGCTGATGATGTGATAAATTGGGTGCATGGAAAGGTTTTTGTGTAAAAACGAAATCAAGAGTTTGGACGAAAGCGATAGGTTAAGCAGATAATGGAATATTTATATTGTAAAGATGATAATTTTCAGGATTTTGCAAGTGGTCGGGTTCTTTATGGAGGAAAAGGAATACCGAATTTCCCGATTCGATTGTTGCTTGAAATTTACGGTCGGGCACTGGAGCGTTCGAATAAAAAAGAGGATTTAGTCATATATGACCCTTGTTGTGGGGGAGGCTATTCCCTTACAATTCTTGGATATTTTCAAAATAAGTATATCAGAAAAATATATGGTAGTGATATTGATGAAGATATGGTAGCTCATGCAAAGAAAAATATATCCTTACTTACTGATGTTGCTTTGAAAAAGAGAAAAGCAGAGATAGAGGAACTTTACAATTCTTATGGTAAGGAATCTCATAAGGAGGCATTAGATAGTTGCGATAAATTAAGCATTATGCTGGGGAATGATATATCGACAGAGATTTTCCAAGCGGATTGTACGATGCCTTTGCCGGAAATATTGCCTGATATAATTATTACGGATGTTCCATACGGAAATTTGGTGGAATGGGAACAAGGTAAGAATTCCATGGATGCTATGTTGGAACAGTTATGGAGAATTTCGCATGAAAATACAATTTTAGCTGTATGCATGGATAAAAAGCAGAAAATCAATTGTGAGAAATGGGAAAGGCTAGAAAAGCAAAACATTGGGAAACGAAAATTTGAAATTTACAAAAAGTAAGAATTTTGAAAAGCCTGACTATGTAAATGAGGCAATGGAAACTTTGAATTTTCAGCTTTATATGATGAGGAAATGATTATGAAAAAAACAAAATTGACAGTCATAGTGGACAACATTCCACAGGGCGATATCAAAGGGGAATGGGGACTTTCGATATTGGTGGAATATGAAGATAAGAAAATATTGGTCGATGCAGGGGCATCTGGTTTGTTTGCCGAGAATATGAAAAAACTCGGGTTTTGCATGGAGGATGTGGATTATGCGACGCTCAGCCATGCTCATTACGATCATGCAAACGGTATGGTGTGCTTTTTCAAAGAAAACAGGAAAGCAAAATTCTATCTCAGAGAAGGAGCAAAAGAAAACTGTTATGCCAAGAAATTCTTTTTCAGAAAGTATATTGGGCTTCCGAGAAATATATTAACGGATTATGCTGACAGAATTGAATTTGCAACCGGTGATTATAGGCTGTGTGATGGTGTGTATCTGATTCCACACAAAACGCCGGGGTTGCAGAAAATCGGTAAGCGGGAAATGATGTATCTGAAAACTCCGCAAGGATTTGTACCGGATAATTTTTCGCATGAACAAAGTCTGGTACTTGATACGGACAAGGGGCTGGTCATTATTAATTGCTGTTCGCATGGCGGTGCGGTCAATATCATTCAGGAAGTAATGGCAACATTTCCGGATAAAAAGGTCTATGGCCTAATCGGTGGTTTTCATCTGTTCAATAAGAGTGAAGCAGAAATAAGGGAGGTTGCACGAAAGATAAAAAGTACGGGAATAAGCTATGTTTGTACCGGTCATTGTACGAAGGAGAGAGCGTATAACATAATGAAAGAGGAATTGACAGATATGTTGGAGCAACTTCATGTGGGGCTTACAATGGAGTTTTAAATAGCATGTTCAGGATTGTGGAGGAAAGAATTTACACATTTCAGGTGACAAAAGTGATTTTGGAGTTTTGACAAGATAGAACTAAAAATTCCAGTTTGAACCGCCTTTGTATTACTCTCCCGTGAGCAGATTTCATCTGCCCATGGGAGTACTTTTATGCATTAATGGTAACTGCCCTTACAACTGCCATGATACAAAAAATTCAGACCTGCCGAAAGAATAAGCCACCAGCTTAGCACATTAATATCTACCGGAATCAGTGAAACAGATAACATTGACAATGTAACACTGATAACACAAAGTGCTACGGACACAGCCTTTCTAAGTTCTGCAACACCAGTGTTTTTGTAATATTGCCATCGGTCATCACACTTTTCTGTAATCCTGTCAAATGCTATTTTCGCAAGTACAAATACACCTGCCGCAATCCCAACAGACACTAAAGCAATAATACCAACTGCCACATAGGAATGGACATACTGAGCCAGATATTCATAGCACCACTGATACACCCTACAAAGCAAATTTGAAATGTTCATCACATTCCTGCCACGATTCAGAAACCAATCAGGTATGGTGGCAACTACATCTTTGTTGACAAAAAAGATATAACCAGTTTGAACAATGCTGATAAAAGCAATTACCCATGTCCATACGCCAAGTGTAGCGGTTTGCGTTCGCAACTTTTCCTGTAACTGTATTTGCATATCTGCTTTTACTTGCTTGCGGATATGCTTAGCTTCAACGGAAATATGATTGTTAAAATCAGCTTCCAATGCCTTCGCTTTCATTAAGACAACATTAGCGTTCTCTGCCTTTTTCTCGGCTTCTGCGAAGATTCTCTGAGCCTTCTCTTTCTCTGCCAGCACCTGCTGATTTTCCTTTTTCAACTTCTCGTTCTCCACCAGTACCAAATCGCTCTCTGCTAATCTGGCGATATGAGCGTTCAAGTTCTGATTCTCTTGCGCTATTGCGTCCAGAGTTGATTGCATGGATTGTATCTGCGATTTCAGCTTTTGCCTGTCGGATAAATGCGTCTGTATCTGATTCTCCAACTGATTTATCCGATGACGGTAAGTTTCGTTCTCCTCCATAAGTGTCTCCGACAGACTCAACAAGTCGTCTTCGTTCTTTAAGTTTTCTGATTCGTTCATCTCGTTCCCTCGCTTTCTCTTTTACTCTTTGCATAATTTCTGCAATTGCTGATTCTGTGTTTGCAATCGCAGATTCTGTCCGGCTAATTCCTGATTCTCTGCCGACAGCTTGGCATTCTCTTCGTTCAATTTCTTCAGCAATTCGTCCTGCTTCTGAATCGTATTCCGAAGAAAATCCAACTCCTTCTGCTGTTCCTCCATGATGTCCAGCATCTCTTCCTGTGAGGAAAAAATCTTCATGATTTCCTCCAAGGTATCCTGCAATTCGTTCATATAAAAAACGTCCTTTCTCTATAATGGTCTGTTGTAATTCACGGACTGTCTGTAACCATTTTGTCTTAAGTGAATTGATAGCTTTTACAATCCGGTTGTATTCGCACCGATTAGAAACAAAGCCTGCCTTCTCCATCTTGCGGGCACGATACCCTTCGTGGATGGTAGGCTCTAAATCCAGCTCCTGCCGTTTGTAACTTCTGTGGTCAATCTGCTGTTCCAAAGACAGATATTCGTTACAGATATCTGCCCATGATTTTCTCCAGATTTCTGCTTTACTGTGTTCGTTCCAGTCATTTGGTTCTACAGTAATGCGTTTCCAAAGCTTTTCATTCCGTTTACCAAGCTTCTGCTCTCCGGTAGCAGGGTCAATGAGTGGAATGCGGTTTCCGTCTTCATCAAGGGCATAAATCTTCTTTTCCTTCTGTGCCCATGTGCCATCGGGTTTGATGCCACGCATGGTCAGCATAATGTGAGCATGGGGGTTGCCATCACCCTTATCATGCAATGCCCAGTCGGCACACATGCCAACGGAAACAAAATTATCCTGCACATACCTTCTTACAATTTCAATCTGACATTCCCTTGAAAGCTCCTTTGGAAGTGCCACTTCTATCTCTCTCGCAAGCTGTGCGTTGGATTTCTTTTCTGCCTTTTCCACCGCATTCCATAATACATTCCGGTCAGCATATTCCGGCGGAGCATGTGCCGGAAGTGCAACTTCTGTAAATACAACTCCACGCTTTTTCGTAAAGTCATGAACAAGACCTGTGCGGTCATCCATGAGCTTTTCGCCGGAGCGGTAGGCAGAAGAAGCAACTGCCGATTTTCCATCACTCCTGCTAATGATTTTGATACTGCAATGATAAATTGACATAGTGCATATCCTCCTTCGTTAAAAGTGCATATTCTTATGTGGAAGAACGCCGGAGGGGTTCTTCCTATGGGAAGCAGACCGTTCCGAAAGTTTATCTTTTAAAACCCAGATGCTTCCCATAAGCCTCGCAGAGCGCGCGCAATAGACAGGCTCTGCCTGTCTATAAGTGCGCCCTTCTCCCTAAAAAGAGAAGGGAATCAGGAAACTCCTGACTCCCCAACTTCCTCTTTTTTCATATCTGTATCCGGACCTTTTTGCATTGCTTTGGAGAAAAATTTCCCGTTGGCTTCCTGCTTATTTAGAAATGCAATCAGCTTAGGGATTTCTTCCAGCTCAATACATCTTCCAAGAACTGACTCCACCGCCGCACCAATTTCAATCAGACGGTGGGTACGGATTTTCCGTTCTTCCTCCTTCTTTCGTTTCTCCAGCTGCTTCTTTTGTGCCTCATAACGCTTCAGTTCCTGTGCCAGCTTCTCGATCCTTAAATCCTTCTCCTGGATTCTTTCTTCATAGGTTTTGGTTGATTTACCCATACAAAACTCCTTCCTGCTGATGAAATATCAGCTTAAAAACAATTGATTTGTGCAACAATTACTCTGCATCCGGTATACCCTGCTTCCGGTTGGCAATATCATTTGCCATCAGATGCAAAAGCTTATCCTCAAAGGTAGCTGTAGTATTCTCTGCGAAAAACACATTTACCTTATAGGTGGTCTGTCCTTTTCTTTTGGTAAAAGAGGACATCGCCTGCTCTTTACTTGCTGTCTGCTCCATAATTATTTCACCTCCTCCTTGAAATGTGAACATATGTTTGCTATAATCAAAGTATCTTTGACGGACTGCGACAACGGATAAGACAAATCTTCATAAAATCCGGCTCCTTTCTTATGGTATTAAGTAATCTTTTTTCGATAAATAAGATTACTTCCTCACCTATAGGAGAAATGCAGTCCCAAAACGGAACTGTTTTTTATAAAAGTTTTGAAAATATTTTTTGAAAGGTGGTGAATCCCTGTTGAAGGAATGTACAAATGATTATTTTGAAGAAGACATGCCGGAAGATGACCTGACGGATGCCCTTGAACGGGAGAATGCCGCTATTCTTGAAATAGAACTTGAGATGGAAAATGAGCCGAAAGTATCAGGGATACCGGAAGCATCAACAAGAAACAAGCTGAAACGTGAACTGGAACAGGAAGCACTGACACGTCTTGAGGATTCTGCCAGAACCGAGGAGGAATTTGCAAATGTGGTTACATGGTGGAACAGGTTTGATGCCAACCGGGAACGTAAGGAACGCTACCATGAAATAGGAAGATCGGATGTTCCCCTTGAATGGGGAATGTCACCGGATGAGATTGTAATTCCTGCTCCCATCCGGCATGTTTTCTGGAAGCAGATACTGAAAGGGGATTTCCTTGATGCCATTTATGACTGCCCCTTTGAAATACATGAGCTGGTAACAGACGAGGATATTTCTAAAGCAATCTTTGCGTTAAAAGATGTACAGAAGGAGCTTTTATATCAGCTTGCCATTAAGGGATACTCCTGCCAGTTAATTGCAGCATGTAGAGAGCAGACCGACAGAAATATCCGAAAAATCCGTGACACCATGTTAAAAAAGCTTCGTAAATCCTTTATGCAGGCACTACAAAACAGAGTGGATAATCACATTTCCCTTACGAAGACGGAGCAGATTTTTTATGATACCTATCGGTCACTGATTACGGATAAAAAGAATAAGAAAACGAAAGAAATCACAAATACCATTTGACCTTGTAGGACATGCTTGGTATGATAGTAATATATTTTCCAATGATACAGATTACATTTTAGAGCAGACAGATTGGAGGCTTTTATGAGTAACCTATTTAAGAGAACCAGCTCCAACTGGGCACGTTATGACAAATATGAATGGAAGGAAGATAAAGAAGGTACGTTGTACATCACACCTTCACCGGATGCGAAAGTGTCTCTTTATAATCCGCTAAAGGATTCGGAGCAGATTGTATTAAAGGCGGTAAACCTTGGATTGATGTGCATGGACAAAAATAATACACAGGAACGTTTGCAGAGTGCCATTATGGATTTTGTTACCTGTTACGGACTGCTTGGATTTATGACAGCACTTCCTACCACACCGGACTTTATTACCTACCATGCGGTATATTTGCCGAAGAACCATTTCATCAAAGAGGAAAGCATGACTACGGAAAAATATCTTTCTTACTTCTTTCCCTTTGATAAGATTGATTTTGTAAAAAAAGGGATGGAATCTTCATGGAGTACGGACGATGTGCAGATGATGGCACTGATTATGACCATGAAAAACAAATCGCAGGCAGTAATGATGAGTTTCCAGAAAGAATATGCAGAACGGTATGACTGGCTTGTGACTTTATTTAAAGACTGGGCATTTACCTTTATGTCAAGCTTTCTCTACTATCAGGACTTTGACATGCTGGATGATATGCAAAAACAGCTTTACCGTCAGGGCATGGCGGCATTTGGCGGTATTGCACCAACCTATCACATAGAGCTGCTTGACCGACCTACCATTGTCTGGGATTTCCACTCCCTCTTACTTGGTGTGCAGATGATGTTTTCCTTTATGCTTACCGATGAAAAATCCACACTCCGGGTATGTAAGCATTGTGGCAATGCTTTTATTGCCAACAGACCAAACAGCGTATTCTGCAGCGGCAAATGCAAGAACCAGTATAATGTGTATAAGAGCCGGGCGAAGGATAAAGAATAAAGAAAGGACGGCTGATTTATGGAAAAACTCAATGTCGATGGTACTGAAATACAGGTATTACAGATTGAAGAAGATGATTATATTTCTTTAACAGATATGGTGCGAAAAATTGATAACGGACCGGCATTGATTGAGAAGTGGCTTCGTAATAAAAATACAATAGAATTTCTTGGTATATGGGAAGAAATGTATAACGAAGATTTTGATATCCATGCATATGAAGAAATTATGCAGGAAGCTGGTCTGAATCGTTTCATTATGTCGGTTAAGCAATGGGTAACCAGAACCAATTCAAAAGGTATCATAGCTAAAGCTGGACGATATGGTGGAACATACGCATACAAGGATATTGCATTTGAGTTTGCAAGTTGGGTATCTCCTCAGTTTAAGCTGTATCTGATTAAGGAATTTGAACGGTTAAAAAAGAAAGAACAAGCTTTACTTGGCTGGAGTGCGAAAAGAGAGCTGGCAAAAATCAATTACCGAATACATACAGATGCCATAAAAACAAATCTGATTCCAGCTGAGCTTACACCACAGCAGACCTCTGTAATCTATGCATCCGAAGCAGATGTATTAAATATGGCATTGTTTGGTATGACTGCCAAGCAGTGGCGTGAAGAACATCCTGACAAAAAGGGGAATATCAGAGATTATGCTAGCATTAATGAATTGATTTGTCTTTCCAACATGGAAAATATCAATGCAGTTTTGATTGAAGACGGATTAAGTCAGAAAGAACGTCTGATAAAATTAAATAAGATTGCCATACATCAAATGTCCATTTTGGAAGAACAAAATCCAAAGGTATTGAAGTAATTCAATTGCATTTTTCTAATTCCCCCGAATTCGGGGGAATTAAAATTTATAAGTTTTACAAAACAGTTCCGATTTTCTTTCGGATTTCTCCTATTAGTGAGACAATAATTATTTTTACACAAACCAGCTTATTCGTGGTAGAATAAAACCACAGATAAGCTGGTTGTTTGTTTTGAAAGGAGAATCTTATGAAAACAAAACAACCGGAACTTAACAAAATCACTGCACTCTACGAGAGATTATCCCGTGATGATGAACTGAGTGGTGACAGCAACAGTATTATAAATCAGAAGAAAATGTTGGAGAAATTTGCAACCGAGCAGGGATTTGTCAACCTACGTCACTATACGGATGATGGCTGGTCGGGAACCAATTTTGACAGACCTGACTGGAAGCGTATGCTTGCGGATATTGAAGATGGCACTGTAGGATGCGTTATCGTAAAGGATATGAGCCGTATCGGACGTAATTACCTTGAAGTAGGCTTTTATACGGAAGTGCTGTTTCGAAAGAAAAATGTGCGATTTATTGCCATTTCCAACAATGTGGACAGTGCTCTAAACGATGGCAGTAACGAATTTGCCCCATTTCTTAACATTATGAATGAGTGGTATGTACGTGATACCAGCCGGAAAATCAAATCCGTACTTCATAATAAGGGAATGGATGGAAAACATCTGACAAGCAACGCAATTTACGGGTACAAGAAAGACCCTGATGACCCAGACCATTGGATTATTGATGAAGAGGCTGCCACAGTGGTAAGACGTATTTATCAGCTTATCATTGAGGGAAACGGACCGATGCAGGTGGCAAGGATTCTGAAGGATGAAAAGGTTGAAAGACCTTCCTATTATCTTGCAAAGCAGGGACTTGGAACCTGTCGGGGAAGCTGTGACATGAACAGACCATTCACTTGGACTGCTTCTACGATTTCAGACCTTGTAAGAAAACCTGAATATATGGGGCATACAGTAAATTTCCGTACCAAAAAGGAATCCTACAAGGATAAACATTCTGTGCATAATTCACCGGAGGACTGGGTTATCTTTGAGAATACTCAGGAAGCGATTGTGGACGAAGAAACATGGCTTACTGTTCAGAAAATCCGTGAAACCAAGCACCGTCCCACCAAGAAAGGTGACATCAATCCTCTGACCGGACTGGTATATTGTGCTGACTGCGGTGCTAAGATGTTCAACCACCGCACCGGCGGTTATGAAAAGAGGGATAAGGATGGTAATCCTACCGGAAAGTACACCAATGCACAGGACAATTACACCTGCTCCACCTACAGTAAGGCAAAGAGCAAGTTTGAAAACAGATGCACACAGCATCATGTCCGCACGGATGTTATCAGGGATTTGCTTTTGGAAGTTATTAAAGCTACCAGCACTTATGTGATGGAGCATGAATCCGAGTTTATCGAAAAGGTTCGCAGTGCTACGGAGCTTCAACAGGAAAGCGAAGCCAAAGCACTGAAAAAACGTCTTTCCAGAGAGCAGAAACGTATCAAAGAATTAAATACCCTCATTAAGAAAATCTATGAGGACAATGTAAATGGGAAGCTAAGTGACAAGCGGTTTGAAATGCTTTTGGCTGACTACGAAACGGAACAAAATGAATTGGAATTATCAGTAGATGCTTTAGAAAAGACTTTTAATGACTATCAGGAGAATGCTGATAATGTAGATAAGTTTATTGAACTTGTACACCGATACACAGATTTCACAGAACTTACTACTCCTATGATTCATGAGTTTGTTGATAAAATCGTGGTACACGAAGCAGACAAATCAACCGGTGACAGAATTCAGCAGATTGATATTTATCTCAAGTATGTGGGTAAGCTGGATGTTCCGATGCCGGAGCTTACACCTGAACAGATAAAAGAAGAAGACCGCAAACGCCGTAAGCGTGCATGGAACCGTACTTATATGCGTCGCAAATATGAGCGTGAAAAGGCGGAACGTGAGGCAAAAGAAAAAGGGTTATCTGAGGCAGTCAGATAGACTGTCCCAGAAATAACCCTGTGAAAGTGAAACATGGGAATGTCTCAAGTCATGCACTCGAATTCGTTTCACCCCAGATATTTTTGAGCCTCTGTTCATTTCATGATGCAGATAAGATTTGGAAATTGTGAAAATCCGTTCGTCCTTTTTCGGCTCATACAGCATTTTCAGATAATCCTGCATCTCATCACACAAAAACTGCGGCATCTTAATGGTTCGATTACTTTTTAATGTCTTTGGCGGTGTAATCACATCTTCCCGGTGCAGTCTCTGATAGGACTTGTTAATCCGTAGTGTATGCGTTTCAAAATTGAAATCTGCCGGTGTAAGTGCTAATAACTCGCCCATGCGAAGCCCACACCAATAAAGTATTTCAAACGCATAATAGGAAACAGGCTTGTCCATCATGGCATCTGCAAATTTCAGATATTCCTCTTTTGTCCAGAACAGCATTTCCCGGTGTTCCTCTTTCCCCATATTTCCAGCTTTCTGCGCCGGATTGGATGGAAGATGATAAAAATTGACTGCATGGTTGAAAATAGCACTTAACTGACTGTGAATTTTCTGCAGATAAGAGGATGAATACGGCTTTCCGTTTGGTTGCCGGATCGCAAGCAATTCATTCTGCCATGCAATAATGTCCCTTGGCTCAATTCCTCCTATCTTTCGCTTTCCGAAATAGGGAAGAATTTTGGTTCTGGCGATATTTGTTTTTGTTCCCCAGGTATTATCACGAATTCGGTTTTGCATATCCTCCACATAAATCTCATAGAAGCTTTCAAAAGTCATATCCAGTTTTGCTTCTTTCTTCAGTAACAGCTCTCGTTCCCACATCAACGCTTCTCGTTTTGTAGGAAATCCTCTTTTCGACGACTGGTGTGTTTCCCCTGTCCAGTCGGTGTAGCGGTATACCACTCGCCACTTTCCTGTGACATTATCTTTGTAAATACTCATATGATTTCTCCTTTCTGTTACGCTTCGCTGTAACACACTTTTTTACGGAAATAATTAGTGTTTACTCTGCCAGCTACCGTAAGATAACCCAGCTTCTGTAATTCTTCATTTAGCTGTTTGACAATCTTATAAGCATAAGATTTGGAAACTCCCAGTTCCGCTGCAACTTCTTCTACTGTCATAAAAGTTCTGTTCGTCACATCGCATCTCTCCTCTCTGTCTTAACGTAATTTGTTTAAGTCGTTACATTTGCATGATACTAAACAATTTAATTTAAGTCAAGCAATTTTATGAGAATATTAAATTTTTTTGTTTAAGTTCTTCTTGCTATCCCAAATTGCTCATGCTATACTGAACCTAAACAGAATTGTTTTATTTTCTTTACAATTAATTATGGCAACACGAATGACCACTATAAGGAGGCAAACAAAAATGGCAATCGGACAACGTATCAAATATTTTCGTAACCGTATCGGCATGACACAAAAGCAACTAGGAGAACAACTGGGATTCAAAGGAAAAACCTCTGATGTCCGCATGGCTCAGTATGAATCTGAAGCCAGAGTTCCTAAGATTGATCTTGTAAAACAAATGTCTCAGATTTTTGATGTCAATACTCATGCTTTAACAGTGCCGGATATTGATACTCACATAGGTCTGATGCACACACTATTTGCACTGGAAGATATGTATGGTCTGAAGGTAAAAAATGTAGATGGACAACCTCATCTCTGCCTTGACTCTTCCATATCTGCTCCCGGCTCCTCTGTCGATGAAATGCTTCGTGCATGGATGGAACAAGCTGACAAACTGGAAAACAGTGAAATCAGCAAGGAAGAATATGATGAATGGAGATATAAGTACCCGGAACTGGATGCTTACCAGAAACGTGCCAAGGTACCATCTCAGGAACTGAGTGATTACCTCGTAAAAGAATTGACTAAAAAAGAAAAATAAGGAAAAAGAAAACCTTACCGATATTCAGTTTTTTACTTCTGAAAATCAGTAAGGTTTCTTTATATACGTTATGAAATAAATTTTTTATTCGTCGAATAACCACAAAATGTTGCCATTTTGTTGCCAGATACTAAGCAAATTTGTTTGAAACCCGCATAAATACTGGCTTTGTCAAATTGTGTGGATTATTCAAATTCAATCGTTCCAGGCGGTTTACTCGTCAGATCATACATTACACGGTTTACGCCCTTTACTTCATTTATGATTCTTGTCATAACCTTCTGCAATACTTCGAATGGAATCTCGGAGCAATCTGCGGTCATGAAGTCGCTGGTGTTGACTGCACGAAGTGCGATTGCATAATCATAGGTACGTTCGTCACCCATAACACCAACACTACGCATGTTCGTCAGTGCTGCGAAATACTGACCAAGATTCTTTGCAAGACCTGCTTTCGCAATCTCCTCACGGTAGATATAATCTGCATCCTGCACGATACGAACCTTGTCTGCGGTTACTTCACCGATGATACGGATGCCAAGTCCCGGTCCCGGGAATGGCTGACGGTATACCAGATATTCCGGAATACCAAGCTCCAATCCGGCTTTTCTCACTTCATCCTTGAAGAGCAGACGAAGCGGCTCGATGATTTCCTTGAAATCAACATGATCCGGAAGTCCGCCAACATTGTGGTGACTCTTAATCACTGCAGACTTTCCAAGCCCGGACTCAATTACGTCTGGGTAGATTGTTCCCTGCACTAAGAAATCAACAGCACCAATCTTCTTTGCCTCTTCCTCGAATACACGGATGAACTCCTCGCCGATAATCTTACGTTTTGCTTCCGGCTCAGTAACACCGGCTAATTTCTTATAATAACGTTCCTGCGCATTGACACGGACAAAATTCAATTCATATGGGCCTTCCGGGCCAAATACAGCCTCAACCTCATCGCCCTCGTTCTTACGAAGTAAGCCATGGTCAACGAATACACAGGTAAGCTGCTTTCCTACTGCCTTCGAAAGAAGAACGGCTGCAACAGAAGAATCAACACCACCGGACAGAGCACACAATACCTTACCATCTCCAACCTTCTCACGGATCTCACGGATCGTTGTCTCTACGAACGAATCCATCTTCCAGTCGCCAGAACATCCACACACATTATATACGAAATTTGACAGCATCTTCTGTCCTTCCTCCGTGTGCATAACCTCGGGATGGAACTGTGTCGCATACAGCTTACGCTCCGGACACTCCATAGCCGCAACCGGACAGACAGGCGTTGTTGCCACGACTTTGAAACCTTCTGGGGCTTTTGATATATAATCAGTATGACTCATCCAGCAAATCGTCTGTGACTTTACGCCATGGAAGATATCACTGCCATTATCGACATCAACCTCTGTTCTTCCATACTCACTAACCGGAGCAGTCTCAACAGTACCGCCAAGCATATAAGCCATCAACTGTGAGCCATAGCAAATTCCGAGAATCGGAATTCCTAAATCAAATATTTCCTTCTGATAGCGCGGTGACTCATCGCCATACACACTATTCGGACCACCCGTAAAAATGATTCCCTTCGGATTCATCTCCTTAATCTTGTCAATCGACAAGGTGTACGGATGTACCTCTGCATACACATTACATTCACGGACACGACGTGCAATCAACTGGTTGTACTGACCACCAAAATCAAGCACGATAATCATTTCCTTATTCATGTGCGTCTCCCTTCTTATCTTAATTTATTGTTATATTCTATAAGAAAATAAGCAAGAGTCTTATCTTTCGATAAAACCCTCGCTTATTATACTAATTATTTAGCATCTCTGCAATAACTTCCTGTGCTTTTTGTAACTGCGTATCATCTGCACGATCAATACTAACCGCGGATGTCTTATGATCCGGAAGTTCTACTACATAATCGGGTTCGATTCCCTTCTCATGGATATCATTTCCATTTGGAGTAAAATATTTTGCGATTGTAAGCTTGATTGCAGTTCCATCATCCAACGGAATTACAGACTGCACAATTCCTTTACCAAATGTTGTTGTTCCGACCAACTTTGCTTTTCCGGAATCCTGCATCGCTCCTGAGAAGATTTCCGATGCACTGGCACTATTGCCATTTACAAGAACTACCAAAGGAATATCCACACTATGCTTTCCGCTATCTTTGTACTCACCCAGAACATTTCCATCACGGTCTTTCGTTGATACGATAACACCATCATCCATGATATAGTCGCACATCTCAATAACCGCTGTCAAAAGTCCACCCGGATTATCTCTCAGATCAATAATTGCTGCCTTGGCACCATTCGCCTGCACCTCATCAATTGCATCCTCAAATTCCTTTGCAGTATTATCATTAAACTGTGTTACTGCAATATATCCAACCTGATCATCCAGCATCTCGTTTTCTACTGTATAGTTTTCCACTGTACGTCGTTCCACGTCAAACTCCAGATAATCCGGCTCACCCTGACGATAAATCTTCAGATGCGCCTTGGTACCTTCTTCTCCACGAATCATATCCACAACTACCGAAAGCTCCTGATCCGTGATTTCAGTATCATCTACCTGTACCAGGATATCACCGGCCTTAAGTCCAGCTTCCTCTGCCGGACTGTTCTTAATTGGACGAACAATCTCAACACGCATGTCGGAATTCATCGTCACAACTGCACCGATACCTACATATTCGCCGGATGTATCTTCCTGCAGGTCTGCATACTCATCCTTTGTATAGTAGACAGAATATGGATCATCCAAACCTTCCATAATTCCATCATACAACGCTTCTTCCTGCTTATCCTGATTGACATCAAAATAATAATACTTGTCAATCAGACTATTAATCTCAGCAATTTTCTTCTCGACAGAACTGTCCTGCCAGAGATCAGAAGCAACCACCGACTCCGCATTTTCCGGTGTTGCATTGGAATCCGTCTGTACTTCAATGGATTCTCTTGTATTTTTCTTTGACTCCGTATTGTCACTGCATCCGATACATACAATCGATAATGCAGCAACTAACCCAAAAGTCCATAGTTTTTTCATTTTCTTCACGACTAATTGTCCGCTCCTTTTTATCTTATGTTCTCCTACTGCAGATATTGCAACGGATCAACATAACTACCGTTCACTCGAACGCCAAGATGGCAGTGTGGACCTGTTGAATTACCGGTACTTCCAGCAAGCGCGATAGTCTGTCCACGTGATACCGTCTGTCCAACGCTGACACACAGACTTGAGTTATGCATATATGTTGTTGTCACACTCGCACTATGCGCAATCGTTACATAATTACCCATCGAGCTTGAATATGATGCCGCAATTACAGTTCCTGCCTCGCATGCCCCGACTGGGGTTCCTGTCGGACATCCAATATCCAATCCCTGATGATATGTAGAACCGATACCACCAGGACTCTCTCTTCGTCCAAAATAAGAAGTAATAGTACCTGAGACTGGCCACTGGAAAGTTCCCCCTGTATAACTCGGTACTGTAGTCGTTGTCGTACCACCACTACCGCCATTTCCTGCTGCAGCATTCGCTGCCTCCTGCTGTTTTCTAAGCTGTTCCTGATAAGCTGCTTCAGCTGCTGCAATCGCCTGATTTGTAGCCTCAATATCCTGATTCAGTTCAGCAATCGTAGCTTCATAATCACCGATAGAAGACGCATAGTTTGCTACCTGAACCTGCTTACCTTCGATCATGACCTCTACAGCTGCTTTGTTATCTTCCACCTCTAACTTGATATCTTCGACATCCTGCAGGTCTTGCTCCAATCCGGCTTTTGTGTCTGCGATTGTCTGACGGGTCTGTACAAAATCATCAAACAAATTCTTGTCATATGAATAAATCTGATCTGCATATTCTGCCTGATTTACAATATCAGAAATATCGGATGTAGAAAACAGCACATCCAGATATGAAGGATTACCATTCTCATAAGAATACTTGATACGCTCCTTCATAGCCGCATACTGATCCTGCTCTTTTTGCTGTGCTGCAGTAAGCTCTGTCTGTTTTACTGCAATATCCGATTCCAACTGCGTCTGCTGTGCTTCCAGATCAGTAATCTCATTGGTGTATTCCTCCACCTGCTTATCCAGCTCTGCAATCGCGTCCAGAATCGAATTTTGTTCCTGTTCCAACTGTTCAAGTACTGCTTCGGCCTCAGCCTTTTTACTTTCCTTCTCGCCCTTTTGTTCTTTCAAGTCCGAAATACTGGTTGCGTTTACTGTCATACTCATGCTTCCAGCTACAGCAAATGCAATAATTGCCCTTACAAGCTTTTTACACTTCATATGCGTCCCTCCTAAACTTTTAAATGTTTCCGTGTTGTTAATATACTACCAATCAATCCAAGTCCGATACCGATACCGGCAGATAACGGAATCAAGACTGCAAATATTTCTTTTGCCGGTACAAATGCAAATAAACTTTGTACAACGGAGAATCGTCCAATAATATACTGAATGACGGTGTCATACATATAGTAAATCAGGATCAGCGGAATCAGTGAACCTACCAAACCGATTACGACACCTTCTACAATAAACGGAGCACGAACAAAGAAATTCGTCGCACCTATCAATTTCATGATTCCGATTTCCTCTTTACGTACTGTAATACCAATCGTGATTGTATTACTGATCAGGAATATGGATACCAGCAACAGAATTACAATAATTCCTATAGATGCATAACTGACAACACTGTTCAGGGCAGCCACACCATCCGCAGTTACTTCGGAACTAAGTACCTTTCTGACCCCGGTAAGGCTCTTCAGATACTGTACGAATTCTGCCTGATTTGACAAATCCTTCAAAGTAATCTTATATGATGCACTATTCTTCAAAGGGTTATCCCCCTGAAACGCATCGATTGCAGCCTGCGGATCATCAAATTTTTCTTCTGCATACTGCTTCCATGCTTCATCTGCAGAGATAAAATCCAACGTATTAACCTCATCCCGCAATCGAATCTGCTGACCGATCATAGTAATATTCTCATCGGTAACACCTTCATCGAAAAATACGGAGATTGTAACCGTATTCTCCAAATCCGTCATAGCTGTACGGAAATTGACAATTACACAATAAAATAAACCAAACAAGAACAGACAGGAAACAATTGTTCCAATTGATGCCAGTGAGAACAAAAGGTTTCTTCTTATATTTTTAATACCCTGTCTGATACTATACATGAATGAACTAATCCTCATCGATATACCCACCTTTTTGCTCATCGCTGATTATTTCGCCATGTTTCAGCGTAACAACACGCTTCTTCATCATATTGACGATCTCTTTGTTATGCGTTACAACAACGACAGTTGTTCCCTTCTTGTTGACATCCTCTAGAAGCCGCATAATTTCCCATGAATTCTTCGGATCCAGATTTCCGGTCGGCTCATCGGCAAGCAATATCTCCGGTTTGTTCACAAGTGCACGTGCGAGTGCAACCCTCTGCTGCTCACCGCCTGACAACTGCTTCGGAAATGATTTGTACTTGTCTGCAAGCCCAACCAATGTCAGCATCGCAGGCACCTGTCTACGAATATAACGGCTTGGTGTCTCAATAACCCGCTGTGCAAACGCGACATTCTCATATACCGTCCGGTCTTTCAGTAACCGGAAGTTCTGAAATACAACGCCTATCTTACGCCGAATCTTCGGAATATTCTTACGTTTCAGTTTACTATAGTCCGTATCTGCAACCTTAATTTTGCCGGATGTAGGATCTAATTCCTTCAGTAACAATTTAATCAATGTCGTTTTACCAGAACCGGAAGATCCTACGATAAAAACGAACTCACCCTTTTCAATTTTTAAACTTACATCATTCAAGGCATACGTCTTACTTGCCGGATACCTCATCTTAACGTGATTCAGTTCTAACATTTTAACTATCTCCTTTGGAACTTCTCATCTAGTATTCTAATGATTCCATGTATTTCATATACTTCACAACCATAAGAGCAATCTTGAATGTTATAGCATCTTCAAACACTCGCAAATCAAGTCCTGTACTCTTCTGCAGTTTATCCAGACGATAAACCAAAGTGTTTCGATGAATATATAACTGACGAGATGTCTCTGATACGTTCAGATTGTTCTCAAAGAACTTATCAATGGTTGTCAATGTCTCCTCATCAAACTCATCCGGAGATTTGCCATCAAATATTTCTTTGATAAACATCTTGCAAAGCGGAAGCGGTAACTGATAAATCAATCGTCCGATTCCCAGATTACTGTATGCAATAATTCTTCTGTCACTATAGAAAATCTTGCCTACATCCAGTGCGAGTTTTGCCTCTTTATAGGAACGTGACACTTCCTTAATTTCATTGACGATCGTACCATATGCAACATTCACGGAAGACATTGCTTCTGTATTCAGCATGTCAACAATCACCTTTGCCGTCTTATACATATCATCATATGTTTCGCTCGGTTTAACCTCTTTGACAAGAATAATATTCTTCTCATCCACAGCTGTGATAAAATCTTTTGTCTTGCTTGAAAACAACGTTCTGACTGTCTCAAGTGCATTTGTATCCTTCTCTGTCTTCGTCTCAATAATGAACACGATACGTTTCACATCTGTCTCAATATGCAGTTTTTTTGCACGATTATAGATATCCACCAGTAACAGGTTATCTAAGAGCAAATTTTTAATAAAGTTATCCTTATCAAAACGTTCCTTATAAGCAACCAGTAAATTCTGAATCTGGAAGGTAGCCATCTTACCTACCATATAAACATCCTCGGCATCCCCCTTTGCCAAAATAATGTATTCCAGTTCATTCTCTTCATAGACCTTAAAAAACTGGAATCCACCAATCACCTGACTGTCAGCCGCTGATTCTGAGAATTTTATAACCTCATCTTCATATTCCTCCATACCTTGCATCGTTGTTGCAAGTATCTTACCTTCCGTATCCATCACACAAAGCTCAACTCTTGTGATAGATTTAATACCTGTAATCGTATCCTGCAGTATCTGATTCGAAATCATTCGTCCACCCCTATTCCATGTTGCGTTTTTTAAACATTTCGTAACAAAATTGTAACATATTTGTTTTATTGCTGTCAATGCCAATCTCTGACATCCAAATAATCATACAAAGTATATTTTACACGAAAAGAAAGAAAAAAAAAAGAGGAAACGCATAATTTTATGCATTTCCTCTAAAAAATCACATTTTGTTCATAATTCCGAGTATTCACTCAAAATTAGCTGGCAATAATCTCCTCTGTCTCCTTGTCGAAGATGTGAATCTTGCTCAGGTCGAATGCGAACTGAACTGTATCACCAGGTCTTGCTGTTGTACGTGCATTTACTCTTGCTGTGATATCGAACTGATCGATTGTGAAGTACAGATATACTTCAGCACCAAGCATTTCGTAAATATTGATTCTTGCATCGATCACACTCTCAGGTGAAGACTCAATGAAGAGCTGCTCATCATGAATATCCTCTGGACGGATACCAAGAACAACTTCCTTATCAAGGAAATCACCACTGATCAGCTTCTGAGCCTTAGCATCAGGAACCTTGATTGAGTGAGAACCAAACATAAGAAGTACGTCTGCACCAGACTTAACAACCTTACAATCGATGAAGTTCATAGGTGGCATACCCATGAAACCAGCTACGAAGAGGTTGCATGGCTTGTCGTACAGATTCTGTGGTGTATCTACCTGCTGAATAATACCATCCTTCATAACTACAATTCTTGTACCAAGAGTCATAGCCTCTGTCTGGTCATGTGTTACGTAAATGATAGTTGTCTGCAGTCTCTGGTGAAGTCTTGAAATCTCAACACGCATCTGAACACGAAGCTTAGCATCCAAGTTTGAAAGTGGCTCATCCATAAGGAATACCTTTGGCTCACGAACGATAGCACGTCCCATAGCCACACGCTGTCTCTGACCACCTGACAAAGCCTTTGGCTTTCTGTCAAGCAGATGCTCAATATCAAGAATCTTAGCAGCCTCATGTACCTGCTTGTCAATCTTCTCCTTTGGTACTTTTCTAAGCTTCAGACCGAATGCCATGTTATCATAAACTGACATATGTGGGTACAAAGCATAGTTCTGGAATACCATCGCAATATCTCTATCCTTAGGCTCTACATCGTTAACCATCTTATCACCGATCCAAAGCTCGCCGGAACTGATATCCTCAAGTCCTGCAATCATACGAAGTGTTGTAGACTTACCACATCCTGAAGGACCAACAAAGATGATGAACTCCTTATCATCAATGTCCAAGTTAAAGTCCTTAACAGCATTGAAACCATTTGGGTAAATCTTATAAATATTCTTAAGTTGTAAACTAGCCATTTTGATTTTTCCTCCTTAGATTTTAGCTATAATCATCTGACTCATGATGTTTGTATGATACACCAAACAGCCCAAAGTTGCCATATTACTATTCACCAAATAAGGTGGAAAAATATTGTATAATTTGTATATGAAAATTTTTTTCATGTTTTTTTTGTGAACTTTTCACAAACTTTACCAGTTGTATCCTCTATATATTTTGTGAAACCTTCACCATAAGCCTCCCGAATATCTCCAACAAAACATATTGCACGGTCATCAATCTCGGAAATTTTCCTCTTGACATTTACCATTTCCTTTGAACTGAGTGCACATAACAGTATCTGTTTCGGACTTCCTGTATAGCCCCCTGACGCAGGAATCTTTGTTACTCCGCGCCCAATCTGCCCAATAATATACTCCGTAAGAATTTTTTCTTCTGTCGATATAATATATATCAGCTTTGCATGGTTTGGTCCTTCCAACACCAGATCCGAAACCTTTGTCATAACGAATAATACAATCATCGCATAAATTCCATTTCGAAGCCCAAACACACCAATTCCTGCCAATATAATAATTCCATCTACAATCGCCATTAATTTTGGAACGGAAACATGGGAAATCCTTCGGTTGATGATCTGCGCCGTCATATCGGCACCTCCCGATGATGCATTCTGCAAAAAGATAAGTCCCAATCCACCGCCCATAATCACGCCTCCGCAAAGTCCGTCCACCAGCACATCCCCTGTCAGAAGCGGCAATGGCCGTATCAGGCCGAGAAATACAGACAAACAGACCGTCGCATAGACTGTGCGATAAAACACAAGCTTTCCAAGCACCTTATATCCGATAATAAACAACGGAACATTCACCGCCGCATTTACCAGCCACATCGGAATGTGAAACAGATGGTCGAATAATATTGCAAGCCCTGTTACACCTCCTGTTACAAGTTCCAACGGGTTAAAATACACAACAACAGAAAATGCCATCAAAAATGCCCCAACTGTCATCAACCCATATCTCTTTGCCGTCATTTACACAACCTCCAAAAAAAAGACTCCATACCTGTCTTTAGTATGGAGTCTGTCGTTTATTTTTATTCTTTTCTATTCTGTTGTCAATGCTCACTATCAGAAGCGCCGATAATGATTACCACATCATATTCATCGGTTGACTCTGTGACATTACTTGTCACCGTTCCAACCTCATAGCTGGCATTTGCAAAATACTGCACGAGTTCTTTTCCTACGCCGTCTTCCCGCGCAACAATCTTTGTATCTGCCAACGCTTCTGTATAATCCGATGCATTGGTATCTGTATAACCATTGGCGTTCAAAGTGTCACACCAACGTCCGGCAAGTCCGGCTATTTCTGTACTGTTCAAAACAAGAATCTTCTTATCTGTAGCCGGTATCTCTGCCGCCGTTTCTTCAGATGTCTGTGCTTCCGTTGATGGTGTAATCTGTAACTCATCCACCTGTGAATCTGTCAACGCATTCTGATCCAGTGTTGTCGCCGGTGTATCCTTTGCTGTGTTTCCCTTTACCGCCTGCAACACAAAAAATGCACCAAACGCCACGATTGCAATACCTAATATAATAACGGCTGCCCTCAGTAACATGGAAAAGAACAATCCTGCTGCCGTCTGCTGTTTTCTACCACTCATAATTATCTCCTATCTACGCTGTATACATCGTCCATCCTCGATTAATTCGTTTCAGTCTTGTATAATTCCGTTCATTTTTCAATACATTTTCCAAGTATAGCAAATATTGTTGTTTTTTTCAACCATTTATAGCATAATCATAGTGTGGATTTTTTGTGAATCATTTGCGTCTTACCGTAAATGTGCCACCTAAAGCAAGGAGGGTTTAATCCTATGAAAACAGCACTTATTACCGGAGCTTCCCGCGGGATCGGCGAAACTACCGCTTATCAATTAGCAAAAGAATATGACTGTATCGCAATTGTGAGCCGAAACACGGATGGCACTTTAGACAATGTTGCAGACAGGATTCATTCAACAACCAATTGTAAATGCTTCCCGTTTACCGGAGACGTGTCTGACTTCGCATTTGTCGAAGATTGCGTCCAGTCACTTGCAGCCTCCGGACATCCGGTCGATACACTCATCAACAATGCAGGTATCTCGCTTGTCGGGCTTTTCCAGGACATGACGCCGGAAGAATTCGACCGCATCCTGCGCATCAATGTAACTTCCGTCTACAACACCTGCCATGCTGTGATTCCAGATATGGTGCGAAACCAGCATGGACGTATCCTGAATATCTCCTCGGTCTGGGGACTGGTCGGTGCCTCCTGTGAGGTTGCTTATTCAGCGACAAAGGGTGCCATCAACAGCCTGACGATGGCGCTTGCGAAGGAACTCGCTCCAAGTCATATCGCAGTCAACGCAATTGCTTTCGGTGCGGTGGATACTACTATGAACGGACATCTGTCTGCCGCTGAGAAGAAGGCACTGTGCGCAGAGATTCCTGCAGAAAAAATGGCGGTTCCCGAAGAAGCCGCCGCCTGTATCTCTCATATTTTAGCAATGCCGGATTATATGACCGGCGAAATATTGAAATTCGATGGTGGCTGGATCTAGCCACCATTTTTCTTTTCTGAATTCATTATGAATCCTTCTTGCGCAGGTTTTTGATTGCTGTTGTAAGCTTGATCGGATTTCCGTAACGCAATGTCGAACTCCGGAAGATCTTACCGCCGATCACACCCATAAGTGCAACGGAAATATACAGAATCACCGCAGATACGATGATCTCCCATGTCTGTACATGTCCCATCGCTACACGCGCAAACATGGCACTGTAAGAACTAAACGGCAGGAAGGAACAGACTTTCATCGGTACACCATCTACCTTGTCAAGCTGAAGCAGCACAACAAAATACACGATCATGATAATCATCTGTGCTGATCCGGCGGACTTATTCAAATCCTCAATCTTTGACACCAGTGCCCCAAGCGCACCATATAGGAACGCATAAAATAGGAATCCGCCAATACCGAATACTGCAAATACAGCCAACACATTGGCCGGGATATCCAAGAACATCCCAAGGTCAATGCCCCAGAAGTCTTTATTGTACTGGTACGAACCAAGCAGACAGACCGCAATGATTCCCACCTGAAATACCGTTGCCACGGCACCTGCAAACACCTTGCCGAACAGCAGCGCCGTTGAATCGGTGCTGGTAACCAGAATCTCAATCGAGCGGTTGCTCTTCTCATTTGTAACAGAAGACGCAATACTCATGCCATACATGATGATGAGCATAAATATCAGGATTACAAGCACATAGCAATACCAGAAATTCTGTGTACTGTCCTTACCAAGCACATACTCATCATGTGTAATCTCCTTATAGGATGCCTCCATGAATTCATTCAGATCCAGGTCATGTTTCTCGCAATAATCCAGCTTGACAAGCATCCCCAGATAGCTGTCAAAGACGGCCGCATCGGAATTATCCATACTCTTGTTATATACATAGTAATTATAATCCGACAACGAATGAACCGCAAATCCGGCAGCCGCTTTTTCGTCTCTGACTGCCTTTTTCAATGCATCCTCACTGTCAAAGCGGGTCATCTTCATCCCTTCAGCCACAGAATACCATACCGAACCATCTGAATCGATATCCAATATTCCTTCCGGATCGTAGACCCCGTATGTATGCTCTGCATCCGCCTCTGCGGAAGAATCCGTCTCCTCCCGAGAAGCGCTGTCCTGAACGGTAGAATCCTTCTTATCTCCCGTAATTGCATCCTTGACACGCGGAACAAACATGATGCCTGCCGCTAAAACAGCAATCAGGATTGTGGATATCACATATGACTTGCTCTTAAAATAGTTGTCCAGCTCAAACTTTAATATCGTAAAAAACTGCTTCATGCTATACCGCCTCCTTTGCTGCTTCTGTGTCCGGTTCCTCATCTCCGACACAAGAGATAAAGATATCATTCAAGGATGGCTCATAGGCTCCAAATTGGTGAATTTCAACTCCTGCCTGTTTGCAAATATCAAGGATCTGCCACATATCGGACTGCGGTTTCAGTTCAAGCACCACGTACTTTTTAGTCACGCGCTCAACAGCTGCATAAGAAGACAGCTTCTCCCTACAGATATCAGCCAGCTCCTGCGGGCTGTAATTGTCCGCTGATATCGTCTTTCTGCCACATCCGTACATATCCTTGATATCATCAAGATGTCCGGCTAATACGACGTCGCCATGATTGATAATCGCGATATCCTCGCAGAATTCTTCCACATAGCTCATCTGATGACTGGAGAAAATAACGATGCGGCCTTCACGGATCAATTCCCGGATGACATCCTTCAACACCTGTGCATTGACGGGATCTAACCCGGAAAACGGCTCGTCTAATATTACCAGTTGTGGCTCACCGACCAGAGTTGCCGCAAGCTGCACCTTCTGCTGGTTTCCTTTCGATAATGTCTCTAAATTCCGGTCAATATATTCCGATACATGAAGACGATCCAGCCATTTCACAGTGCTCTCATTCGCCTGTTTCTTATTCATGCCCCTAAGCATAGCCAGATACACCATCTGGTCACGTACTTTTTTCTTTGGGTAAAGTCCCCGTTCCTCCGGCAGATATCCAACCTGGCTTGCTGTCGGGTGAAATATTGCTCCATCAAGCATAATCTCGCCGGAATTCGCATGGAATACATCCATGATAATCCGAATCGTTGTCGTCTTACCTGCACCATTTCGACCAAGCAGTCCGAGCGCCCGTCCGCTCTCCACCGCGAAGCTGACCCCGTGCAGGATTTCTTTTTCCCCGAAGCTTTTTCTTATATCTTTTAATTCGAGCTTCATAACCTCTTCCTTCTTTCCTGTCTACCGATTTTGTTATTGCCGCTTACCGCGTATTATACAAATTCGAAAATCTGTATAAAAATAACATGTCCCCAATATAGCAGAATTAATTGTCATTTACAACTATCTGTCCCTGCATTTTATCTGTCTGCAAATAAAATACAGGTCTATCGAAGACATGTTATTATCCGTCACCATGTATCAGCATGATGACCTACATGCACATCCGTGCATATTCTTTATATTATTATCAACTGTTATGGCAGTGCATACTTCTGTTCATATGCCCGGTACTGTTCATCGTACCACTTTGCATCCTGCGCCTTCACTTCTTTGCGGTGCTCATGTGCATCAAGTTCGTCATCCTCCACCTGGATCACACAGGTAGCAATATTCGAGCAGTGATCGGAGATACGCTCATACGTATCCGAGATATCTGACAGACTAAGTCCAAGCTCAATCGTACATTTGCCTTTACGAAGACGCTTGACATGACGTTTCTTGAGTTCTTTGTTCATATCGTCCATCAACTCTTCCAAAGGCTGTACAAGTGCCGCCTTATAACGGTCATTTTGCTCAAATGCATCAACTGTCATCATCAGGATATCTTTCAGCGCCTTGCTGTAGACAGCAAGCTCATCCATCGCCTTCTTTGAGAAGATCAGTTCTTTCTTATGCATCTGTTCCACTGCCAACAGTATATTCACAGCCAGATCCGAGATACGCTCAATATCTCCCAGCGAATGAAGCATCAGTGACAGACGGTGTCCATCTTCCTTCGAAAGATCTTTCGTAGAGAGCCGGAGCAGATACGTGCCAAGCTGATCCTCGTATTTGTCGACAGTATCTTCTTCCTTGCGGATCCGTTCCGCTATTTCCTCATCGTATACGGTAAGTAATCCGACTGCACGGTCAACGGATTTCATAGAGAGCTCTGCCATCTCAGAAGCTACCTTCTGACACTGCATAATCGCAAATCCCGGTCTCTCTAAGAATACAGGATCCAGAAGCTGCAGTACCTTGTCATGCTTGCTAAGCTCGTCCTCTTCCTCGTCGTCATCCTTGATGGTCTTGACAGCAAGGAACTCCAGGAATCCGGAAAGCGGAAGCAGCACAATCGTTGCAGCAATATTAAAGATCGAATGGATCGTTGCAATTCCTACCTCATTTGCTGCCTGCGGCAAGAATGCATAATGTATAAATGCATTGGAGATATAAAATACTAACATGAATACAACCGTTCCGATTACATTAAAGTAAAAATGAACCGCTGCCGCACGTTTTGCGTCCTTACTTGCTCCCACACTTGAAATCATCGCAGTCGTACAGCTGCCGATATTCTGTCCCATAATGATAGGGAGGGCAAGTGCATAGGAGACTGCACCCGTGGAACAAAGTGCCTGCAAAATACCTACGGACACAGAGGAAGACTGCATGATTGTCGTCAATACAAAACCTGCAATAACTCCGAGAAGCGGATTCTCAAATTTCGTCAGAATCTGTGTGAACTGTGGAACATCCTTGAGTGGTTCCACTGCCGAACTCATTGCGGTCATACCATACATCAGAATCGCAAAACCAAGTAAGATCGTTCCGATGTTATGTTTCTTCTCACTCTTACAAAATACAACTAAAATTGCTCCAATCACAGCCAGAATCGGCGTAAAAGAGGTCGGCTTCAGCATCTGAAGAAAGAAGCTTCCTCCGTCAATACCAGAAAGCGACAGCAACCACGATGTTGCCGTTGTACCGATATTCGCACCCATGATAATACCAACTGCCTGATTGAGCTTCATGATACCGGAATTAACAAAACCAACGACCATAACCGTCGTTGCACCGGATGACTGAATGACTGCCGTCACACCTGCGCCAAGCAATACAGCAGACCACTTATTGGAGGTAAGGCGTTCGAGAACCTTTTCCAGCTTACCACCTGACATCTTCGCTAATGCATCTCCCATTATATGCATACCGTACAGAAACAATGCGAGACCACCAACCATGGATAGAACGTCAAAAATATCCATCTTTTTCTCCTATTCTCTTTATTGACATTTTATAAGCCGGTCTGCAGAATTTTACCCAAATTTCACCTATTTTTTACAGTTTCCGGTCTTTAACAATAATACAACCTTAAAGAGGTCTCCGTCAATCATTATTTCCACTTTACCGTTCTGTAATTCCATCAGGCTCTGCGCAATGGATAGTCCGAGTCCATTGCCCTCTGTATTTCTTGAACGGTCACCACGCACAAACCGTTCCTTTAACTCATCGCCGGAGATGTTCAGTGCTTCCTTCGAGATGTTCTTGAAGGTCACTGTAATTTCTCCCTGTTCTGCCTCATCAATATCAATGTATACCCGGCTGTTTGGCTGGGCGTACTTGATGATATTTCCGATCAAATTGTCGAACACACGCCACAGATGTCTGCCATCTGCCATCACGTGATTGTCTGCCTGTTCACCATATTTCTTCGTCAGATGATTCGTCACTACCGGTTGCAGCTTACATGCCGCAAGCCGCTCTTCGAATTCTCCGAGTGCCTGTTCTAAGAGCATTTCCACGTCGGTCGGTTCCATATGCACTTCCAGATTCCCCGTAGATGCCTTGCTTGCTTCAATCAGGTCCTCAATCAGCTTCTTGAGCCTTGCAGACTGCCGTTGCAGCACCGCCAGATATTCTGCTTCCTTGTCACTTAAATCGCCCTCCTTGGAGAGGATATCCACGTAATTGATAATAGACGTAAGCGGTGTCTTGATATCATGGGAAACGTTCGTGATAAGCTCCGTCTTCATCCGCTCGCTCTTCATCCGCTCTGCTACTGCCACGCGCACGCTGTCCTGAATACAGTTTAATGTCTCGCCATGTGCCGCAAATTCCGGCAGCATATGTGCCGTGTCAATCTTATAATCGGTCTCGCCGTCCGCAATCTTCTTCGCGCCATCCTTCAGCCGATACATCTGCACGATCACGCGGACCAGAAATACAGCAAGCAAAACCGCACATACCAGATCCAGCACGATTGCTAGTCCGATAGAACCACTCGCAGCCACGAGAATAAACCGGAGCAGTGCGATTCCTGCCAATCCACCAATCCATTTCCAATAGAGGTTAAAATATCTTCCAAGGAAACGGAATAAATCCCAAAGCTTGCCAAACGACCATTTCACAAGCTGCACAAGCAGTTTACAAAGCCGCCAGATCAATGTGTTTGCAAACATTGCCCAGCCGGAAGCCTTCAGTCGTGTCGCTGTCGTCATCAAAAACGGTGGAATCAGGAAAGCCACAACTGCCGTACAGATAGATGCAAGGAAGATTTCATCCCGTGTGGAATAGCTATAATACAGAAACAAATTACTTACACTGACAACAAGTACAATTGCAGCTCCCAGAAATACATCATATGGTATCCGATCAAATGCATTGCAGGTAATTGTCTCCTGTCCTTTCCTGTGTCCGGACGCCGCAATCAGAAATCCTCCCATAACAAGAATCATAATCAGCGAAATCGCAAGTACATAAGGTGCCATATTCACAATTGGCTTGCAATAGCGAAGCACGATGGAATTCGCATAGAGATCTCTGGCTGTCATGTTTGATTTCACATACGCATACATCGTATAGGAAATCGGTGTAGAAATCTCAAGTTCCTGTGTGACTGTTCCATCGTTTCTATACGAAATGTCCATGTATTGGATATCGCCATCTCCTAATTTCTTAATCGCGCTCTCCAATGCTTTTGTGTATCCTTCATCATTGGAAAGATAATAAACAAAATCCGTATTCACCAAATAAATATATGGATTCGAACTGTCATCGTCATAACTAATACCAAGATCGTCAAATGAAATAGTGCTCCAATCCCAATACATATCCTGTATCGTACTTGGGACCTGTAATTCCGAAGAAAAAACATCCGCATCTTCCTCATATGCAGCCCTGTCGTCATAGCTGTACTCATCCGGTACATAATTTTCTTTCCAGAACTTAATAATATCCGGCAGAGATAATTTATAGCTGAAGCTGGTTGATCCTTCAATCAGTTGTGTCTGCTGTGACAACACTTCATGGAACTGATAATCCTTCGATTCATAGTTTTCAAGTGTTGGATATTTCTTTGTATCCTCCGGCACGATCTTGAAGAAGAAGTTACTGTTTTCCTCTGCAAAATAATCTTTATAATACCAGACTGTGTGATTCTCCTGTCCCTCTGCTTCACTTTGCAGATATGCCTGATAATAATCCCTTGCCCGGCTTGCGGAATCATCTACCATCCGGCCCAGAAACTCGTCGTAAATGGCTTCTCCCTGTACCCTGCGGGTTGTACCATAGGAAAATGCCATTGACACGACGACACCGGAAACTACGGTTGCAAGAATTGATACCGAAAGCAGGATTGCAGCAACCACCTTTGCCACTGCACTTTTCTTTAATTTGTCCATTTTATCATTCCTTCCCAAACATATACCCTTGTCCCCAGACTACCTTGATGTAGCGTGGTTCTGAAGGATCTGCCTCAATTTTCTCACGCAAGTGGCGAATATGTACCGCAACGGTGCCCTCCTGTCCAAACGGAGCATCCTCCCAGACTGCACGGTAAATATCCTTCGGTGCATAGACTGTATTCGGATGTTCCATCAGGAATTTTAAGATTGCATATTCTGTCTTCGTCAGATTCACAGGTTCTCCATCAATCATAACCTTCTTCGCCCTGTCATCCAGACACACTCCGCCGATCTCGAGCGTATCTGCCGTCGGTTCCTTCGGGACATTTCCGCCAAGCATCATGTAACGGCGTAGCTGTGCTTTTACTCTTGCGATCATAACAACCGGGTTAAATGGTTTGGTAATATAGTCGTCCGCACCGACGGAAAGACCAAGAATCTTGTCTGTATCCTCACTTTTCGCTGTGAGCAGGATGACCGGAACATTGGAAGTCTTACGGATCTCGTTCATCGCCGTGATACCATCCATCACCGGCATCATGATGTCCATCAGCACAAGCTGCACATCCTCAGTTTTCAGCTTCTCACATGCCTCCTGTCCGTTGTACGCTTTCGTCACCCGATACCCTTCTGCAGACAGGTAAATACCAAGTGCCTCCACGATATCCTTCTCATCATCACAGACCAAAATGTTATACATATGTCTCTCCTCTTTCCAATCGGTAATCTCCGACCATACAGGTACCCCTGTTGCTATGATACCTGTATTATCGCAAAATGAATTTTAAGATACTAGATTTTATATATTTAAGATTTTATTAAGAACGTTTTATTTCTTTTCGATCCTGCAGCACAGGAAATGCATTCCGTGTCTTTGCCACATCGTTTTGTATATCGTATACGAGCAGTTTTTCCTCCTTGCAGGAAGCATCTGCAAGCCGGATTTCTTTCATCGGCACAAGCAGACTTCCATCCGGAGCATATACCCCCGAATCACCGGAATAATATTGCCCATCCATATCGCCGCAGCAGTTCACACCTGCCACATAGCACTGATTCTCGATGGCACGTGCAGCAAGAAGTGTCTTCCAATGTAACGCACGTGCAGCAGGCCAGTTCGCAGGCACGATAAAAATCTCAGCCTCCGGCACCATCGCCCGAAACTGTTCCGGGAACCGCAGATCATAGCAGATGGCAAGTCCTGCCTGAAATTCTCCGAGCCATCCGGTGCAAAGCTTCTCTCCGCCCCGGAAATGTGCATGTTCTTCCCCATAGGAAAACGGATGGATCTTGGCATAGTCCATTGCAATTTTTCCATCCGGTGTCACGATCGAATAATGGTTCTCGCAGAGAGGTTCGGTCTTTTTCACCCAGCCGATGCCGATTATCTTGTGATGCCGCCTTGCAAGTGCCGCTACCTGTTCAATCGTCCAGCCGGTTTGTGGGAATTCAACCATAGTTTGAGTACTTCCCGTCTGCATACAGGATTGCACCACTTCCGGTGATCCGCTGTTTTCTGCTGTCACATCGGTATGCATCGAGAATCCCGTCAGACTCATCTCCGGGAACAATATGATTTCCGCATCCGCGGCTACCACAAATTCCTCCACCCGAACAAGATTCGCCTGTTTATCTTCCCATAGGATATTCGTTTGTGCCAGTGCAATCCGCATACGTTCTCTACCTCCGGTGAACTGCCGATGCCATATCTGAGGCATCCTGATTTTCCGCTTCATCCATACCAGCGCTATAGGCTGTCTACCACTGTCCCATCACTTTATGCATGAACGCGCCGACCTCTTCCCAGGCGCGCTTTGACTCCGGTATCACTGTACCGCTCATCTGAAACACATGAAACATACCTTCATATACTGTGAATCGTACCGGAACGCCTTGTTCCTTTGCCTTCTTCGCAACCGATACCGCATCATCATACAGCATCTCGTGTGTACCGACCTGAATCAGCATCGGTGGAAATCCGGTAAAGTTTCCGTACATTGGGGAAATCAAAGGATTCTTCGCATCATTTTCCCCGATATACGGGCTGTGTAGCAGCATCTCTCCACCGCCGTCTGCGCCAAAGACCGGATCTATCTCCCGATTCTTCGTGTAGGATTCCCCGGTGATTGCCAGATCCGTCCACGGCGACATTGCCACCAATCCCGCCGGCATCGGTTCCCCGTTTGTGCGCAGTTCCATACAGAGCGCCATTGCCAGACCACCGCCTGCGGAATCACCCGCGATGATAATCCGTTCTGATTCATAGCCTTTATCACGAAGCCATTTATATGCAGCAACTGCATCTTCTAATGCCGCCGGAAACGGATGTTCCGGTGCAAGCCGGTAATCAACGGAAAGCACTGCTGCGCCACTGCTGATCTCGGCATAAAGCCCTGCCATCTTCCGGTACTGTCCCTGCAGGCCGGACATATACCCACCTCCGTGAAGCTGCATTATCACATATGGATTCCCTGAGCCGTTCCATGTCAGATATTCCATCTTGAACAGTCCCATGTCGATATGTTCTACGGAAAGGTGCTCCGGGTATTCAAATTCTGTGTTCTGAATAGATTTTTCCTTTTTTCTCTGCCATGCCTGCTTTAAAACCGGGTTCTGGTTGACCATGGCTACGATATCCCGCATCAGTTCTGCGCGGTGACTTGTCTTGTCGTTCTCCTTCATACATACCTCTCTTTTGATAGTCTTTTTTGCAATTGTGAAACATTCCTGCGCCTTCCAGCAGTTGCACACAATTATATAAAATGTACGGATGGATGAGTTTGTACTGACATGACAAGTCAGCCATCCGCTTGCCTTCTTTTATTCTTCTATAACGAAACTACACACGGAAACGGCGGTTTAGTTCAAGTGTTGTGCTTCGCCCACCGATCACGAAGATTCCGAAGAGCTGGACGAGTACGGTGAATACCGCAACCAGTGTCAAAAGCTTCCACGTGACAACCTCCAGACTGACTAACAGTAACTCGACGGCTGCAAGCAGGGTCAGTTCGAGCTGCGGCATAATATAGCTGCGCCAGTCACGGCGACGCACCATCATGAATACGAAGATTGTAATATTCGTCACAATCACGACAACCGGAATTCCAATATTGACCGACCAGCCTTCATAGCCAAGAGAAAAATCGACCGCAAGCACAAGTACCGCACTGATTACACCCTGAAATATGATTTTCTGCTGCTCATCCGCAAGCGGCTGTGCGGTAAACGTAAATGTAAAATACAGATACGCAATTCCTGCAAGGCTTACCAGTGACCAGCGAACACCATGATAGGTCATATAATTTACAATACCAAGCACGATCACACCGACAACCACACAGAACGTCACGATGCGGATTGCCAGGCGCATCCGCTGTTGCTTCGGAAACATGTCCGGATAGACCGGCTGTACATGTTCTGTCTCCGATAACGCGCCCTTGCAAAGCGGGCAGATCAAGCTGTCATCCTTCACTTTTATATTACAGCGATTACATTTACTCATAATATACTCCATTCGTCTCAACAGAGACATCAATTCCATCTTCTGCAAGCTTGCGGAAGAATTCCTTCTGCGCATCCACTTCCCGTACTGCCGAACTGAACGTGAACACCAACGTATCCTTATATGACACAACTGCCGCCTTCAGATTCTGATTCTTCGACATGGACAAGATTGCATACAACGACTCCACATACGTGTCGTACGGACTTGCCAGTTTCACTAAACCAAGGTTCGTCACACAGCCGGAGTTCGCCTTCGCAGACATCTGATAGATGATCTTCATCGCGATATTCTTGATAAAGAGCGGTGTTGCACGCAATGCCTTGTTCTTTTCATTTGACACATTGTAAGCCATGATTTCTTCGAGATGTTCCTTCGTAATCTGGCTTTTCAGGCTCTCTGCCACCTGTGCCAGCACCTCTTCAAATGTATAATCTTCCCGCTCTGCACGGAACATCGCCGACACGACCGCGAAAAAATTCTTCGTTGTAGCAGACCCATAATACGGCCGCAGATTCACCGGCACACATACCGCAAGCGGACGCCGATGCGGAATACTATGCATATATCCTTTATACACCGACCACGCAAATACACCAAGCAGATACTGATTGACTGTCACTCCATACTGCTTCGCCACTCGCTTGACGTCCGGCAGATGCAGATAACCGTGCATGATTCCGAAATATTCGCGCGGGAACATCTCTCCACGGATCACAAGTGCCTTCTCCGTCTTGTAGCTTTTCTTCGCCGGGCGCTTATAATGCTTCAGATAGCTGTCCTCACGGTCGACGGTCGTCTCCTCATGCAGTTCCATCCGGTCACTATTTCCAATCTCCGGATGCACCAGCCGCAGATACTGATACACAAGTTCCTTCAAGAACATCAGCGCACCATTTCCATCTGTCAGAGCATGAAAGACTTCCAGACTGATCCTTCGTTCATAATATAACACACGGAACAGATATTCCCGGTTCAACAACGGATTAATATACTGGCAAGGGCACATGTCCTCCTGCATCACACGCGGTGCAGGGTTCGGGTTGTCCTCAAAATAATACCAAAATGCACCGGTCTTCATACGCACATGCATAACATCAAAATACGGGAGCACCATGTCAAGCGCCTGCTGCAGTTTTTCCGGCTGGATTTCTTCCGTCAGTGTTGCCGCAATCCGATACACATTACTTGATTTGCGGCTGGCAATCACCGGGAAGAGATTCGCAGTATTATCCAGCTTGTCAAACCTCGCTTCACGGATTCGTTTGGGCTGTCTTTTTACGGTTTTTGTTTTTAAAGATATCTGCTTCTTTTCCGTCTTTGCTTCTACCTTCGCCTGCATTTTCTGTTCTGTATTTTTATTTGTTGATTTCTGTTTTTCCTTACTCATTTTATTCAAGCCCCAAATTCATCATTTACCTGCATGCATTATTTTGTATTTATGCTCTACATAACTCTATACACTTCCATATATTTTCGCTCACAAAATCATACTAAGAAAAAAAGCGGGCTGACATATCGTCAACCCGCATATCTCCAAGCTACTGATCGGATTCGAACCGACGACCTATTCATTACGAGTGAATCGCTCTACCAGCTGAGCCACAGTAGCATGACAACCACGCTTCTATTCACATAGAAACCATAGCTGCATGTGATACTCTACCACACTAGCCCAGATTTGTCAAAGCATAAGTTGACTTTGTATCTTTTAATTTTGACACCAACTGTTTATCATCTGTCAGAACCAATATCTGCTCGGATGATATTTCCTCTAAACTCGCAAAAAATCCCTGCATCTGTGCATCATTCATCCGTGGCAATCCATCAATTATAAGAGGCATATTTTCACGGCACATTCTTGCTGCAATGCCAACACGCACCGCCAACCGCACAAGTGGGAAATCTTCTGCCGTAATCTGCGTAATATCTGTAAATACACCGTTTCTCCGAACCATCAACCGAAACTTCTCATTAATTTTTGCATCGTCATACAAACCGCCTGTCACACGCCGCATGATATCCGCCATGTGATCATTGATAATGTAATTCCATTTATCCACATACCCTCTCGATATCTCCTGAATCGTGTTGATTGCAAGCGTAGTCGCATAGATCTCACGCTCGATTGCCTGTTTTCTGCTCTCTGATACACGAATCTCTGCCTCTAATTGCTCCTTCTGTTTCTTCCGCTCCAAAAGTTCTGTCTCTTCTGCCCGCAGATCTTCTTTCAAATCCATATATTTCCGGGCAAAACTCATGTCAATCTCGACATCCTCATATGCCTCATTTTTCCGTTCCAGTTCATAAACAATTCGCTTAAATTCTTCCTCTGACGGTGCCTGATTTTCACCATCCAACACACCTTTCCGGTGCAGGCCATCCACGATTGTCATCACAACAAACAACGCCGTACATACTACAAAGAGCTGCCGAACACCGGCATCAAACGGAAGAATATACACAAGCGCCGCAATCACAGCTATAACCAGCAATCCGGTCAAAGCAATCATCCACCAGCGATCTGTAAGCTTCTTCGGCACCTTATAATCCTTCAATAAATCTGCGTCCAGAAATATACTGTTTTCCTGCAGGGAATCCAAGTGTTCATTCAGTTCATCGTCTTCCTCGTACTTCACGCCCTTTTCTGTATCAATCAATCGTCTGGCTTCGCGCTTCCGCTTCGCTGTCTCGATTGCAAACGCTTCATCATTATCGGCAATCGCCTTCCGCACATTCTGCAACGCTTCCACATCACCATCGTACTGTTTTAATTCTTCTTTCAATTCCGCAATCTGCTGTTCTGGCTCCGTTACATCCAACGAGTTCTTCTGCTCACGCAGGATTGCAAGTGCTCGTCTTTTATCCAGATCAGCAGACCCAGTTGTAGCCAGATTCGTGACAAATGTATTCAGTGCCTCAGCTTCATCTTCGCTGGCTTTCGATTGACGAATATACAGAGCATCGCTAAATGTCTTTTTGTCCATGTCTGTCAGTGATTCATACAGGCTGTTTTTATGCTTAAGCCTGCCAACACGTCCATTCTTCACATTTAATACCTGCGTTGTCATATTATGCTTACGGAAGCTGCGCTCCACCAGATATTCGTCGCCATCTTTGATTATATACGCTTTACCGGAAAATTCCCGTCCATCCACAGGCTTATGCCATGCCAGATCCTCATTTTCCGTCTCCGGAAATGAACCTATTCCATACAACATTGCATATTCAAAATCCGCAACCGTACTTTTACCCGCATTTCTGGCGCCATATATAACATTGACACCAGAGTTCAGATTGATCTCCCGATTATGAAATTTTCCAAAATCCTTTAATAAAAGTTTACTAAAATGCATTGTTATTTATCTCCTGCGCCAAGCAGAGCTTCCATACAATAGTGCATTGCCTTATTGCGAATTGTCTTATCTCCGTCTTTCTTGCTATCCGACAACTCGTCCATCAGCCTGCCGAGCAGATTATCGTGATTCGTCACATACAGTTCTTCCATATCGTAATCACATTCTGTCTTATCTATTACTTCATTGATACAATAGCGCCGTGTCAGCTCGCTCAGATTTATCTCCATATTCTGTGCCACACGGCCGCGGAGCAGGATTCGATAAATATTGTCTGCTCCCAGCTCCTGCATCTTGCTTTCTACAAGATTACAGATATCCCCATTCGTATAGGTTGAATTGAGATCCATCGCCATATTCACATATTTTCGACATGCAAACGGAACAAATGTAATCGTTGTCTCACCGGCGGTTGTCACCTCTCCTAAAATATAGCCATGTTTTCCCGTTTCCGTATAAGAGAGCGGTTCTAACGTTCCTGCAAACGCCATATGATTCTTTAGAATATGTGCCGGCTTATGCATATGTCCAAGCGCCACATACTGAAATCCAAGTTTTGCCACATGTTCCTTGGAAAACGGCATATGTTCCATATCGCCACCATGTCCGAGCAGAATATTGTACGCATCTGCTCTGCCCGGACGCATACGTTCCAGAATTCGTCCTGTATAAGTCGCATGTCCGTAACTATATCCACTGACGCAGACATTCAAATCTTCAAAATAAACACTTGCAGCCTGATCACGCGGCATCACAATAGCATTACTTTCAAACGTATATGTCTCCCATGCAGAACCGGGATCTATATAGTCCTGATCTCCGGCAATAATAATCGTCTTTGTATTCGGAATTCTCCGAAGCTGAAAATCCAGATCCTTCAAATCTTGTTCCGTAGGCTTCGTATAAAACAGATTTCCCGCAATCAACAGTAAATCAATTTTCTGTTCTTCGCATACATCAATCAGACGATGAAAGGTACTGTAAATCTCCTTCGCCCGCACATCACTCCAGATTCTTCCACGATCTGGCTGTGCACCCAGATTGACATCTGCTATATGTATGAATTTCATAGTGTCACCTTGCCTCCATGCAAGCTCTCATGCTCCTGCGCCAATTCCTGATATAAGTCCAGCACATTCCAATGAATGTTATGTTCTGTCACAACTGCCCGATACACAATCTGTGGCATACCATCTTCCTTACATGCCGCCAGAAACCGATTCAACAACCCATCCGAAAATTCTGAAAATATTATCATCGGATCCGGCAGATCTTTCCCTTCATACCAGTCTCCGGTCTGTTCAAATCCCGGTAATCCGGCATGACAGCCGACCGGCTGTAAAAAGCGTTTCCGCGCAATCTTCTTGCAGGAATATCCCAGACGCAGGCCAAGTGCCTCTAACTGTCTATGCTGTTCCGCCGGAACACTATATAAGAGTATCGTTGGCATCACATCCGCCTCCATTCCCACATTACATACTTCTGATTATTTTATCGCATCGGTACATTGAAATCAAGCTTTTCCAGAAATTCACGGTAGTTTCACAAAACAAAGGACTGTCCACTATTTTTGTGTACAGTCCTTTCATTCAATCATAAGCAATCCAATTTCCTTTACTCACTTAATTCATGAATATTCTTCGATAATCTTCTCAGAGAATCCACAATCTGCGAGCTTGCCTGCCCCATGCCATCCGCCAGTTTCTGCACTTCAGATGCAACAACCGTAAATCCACGTCCGGCTTCCCCTGCACGTGCCGCTTCTATCGCGGCATTTAAAGCAAGGATTCTCTGACGGCCGCTAAAGTCCTCGATCTTCCGTGTCTTCTCGCTTGCATCGTCAATATATTCTACGCACTCCTGAATGCCCGTCTGCAATTTATCCAGCAAACGCTTATTCACCGCGGAAGTATAAGATGCACGTACAAACATATTGATTACATCGCCAAGCAAGGTTGCTGCTGCCTCAATTTCTTCCCTTGTCTTAACATTCACCTTGTGCAATGCCCGGACATAGGCCTCTGCATCGATACCAAGTTCTCCCGCCGTCTTCCGGAATGCATCGTCATCCGGATGTTCCGGCAGCACCTGTCCGCCAATCACACTTCCCAGCACCGTTCCGTCATCCAGCGTAATCGGTATTCCGAAATCCACCAGTCCTGCATGGCAGGAATATACGCCCTTTCCTTCCCGGTCACACTTCTCGCAGCGTCTGCGTCCTTCTGCACTTCCACGAGTCAGGTCAATACAAAACTCTGTAAAGTTGTAACACTCACTGATGTACTTTCCGTCGGCCCCGACAGCCACGGTTGCAAGCCCGGTACTTGTTGCCCAGTTTTTCATGATGTCTTCAAATTTCTTCATGTCACAGAAATCTTCAATACGGATCATATATTTACCACCCCTTCTCTCATGGCTTCGCCATCTTGTAATATTATACAAATCAGTATATCATTTTTGGTGGTTTTTTACAATCTCAATCAACGTTCCATGTGTGCATATTTTTCTTTCGTCGCAAGTCCTCCCCGGATATGGCGCTCGGACTTGTTAACATCTAACACCTTCCTTGCCTCGTGTGCAAGACGCAGGTTGATCTGCTCTAGGCGTTCTGTGACATCTTTATGTACGGTTGACTTCGAAATACCGAACTTCCGCGCAGCCTGTCTGACCGTTGCCCCCTCCTCAATGATATATTCACCGATTTCAAGTGCCCGTTCTTCAATGTAATCTCTCAACTATACAAACCTCTGTTTGACTGTTTGTACAGTGTATGAAGATGGTTACGGTAATATGATACCGATTGCTCCTGAAGTTTTTATGCGTATTGTTACAAACCGAAAAGCCTCAGAAAAACACTACCGGCGTATTGAACAATTCGCACCTAAAACAGGAACCGTCAGGCTTCTACGCCTTACCGAAAAACAATATCAAAATATTTATATGGTGTCCGCGAAACTGATTATCAAGGAAAAACAGTTAGTAGTAACTGTCATATTATGTTATAATTTAATATAAGCAAGGAACAAATGACTACATATTGTGTATATGATGGTTTGTCGCTACTAGATATAATGGTTGAACACCACTCCAAAAATAGTGTATCGTTCAACTTAAAAGTTGATGAGGATATGCAACAAAGCAGAGATTGAAACGCAGAAAGCGATGTTTTATCTGCAACAAAAAGAAAATGAGGAACATGGATTAGAGTAATATGAGTCCGCTTTGCGAAAAGTAATCAGGGAAACGGAGGACAATTCTATGACAGATAACACAAACAAAGGCTTTTGGGAAAGAATGGCAAGAATATATACTGCATTTATGTCAAAAAACGATACTGCTTATGGGCAAATCTGCAAACTGTCAGAACAGTATATAGACAGCGAGAAGTCTGTCTTGGAATTGGCTTGCGGAACGGGACAGATTACCTTTTTAATGGCAGGAAAATCCGGCTCGTGGGAAGCAACAGATTACTCGGAAAATATGATAAAAGAAGCTGAAAAACGCAATCAAGGCGAACACAAATGTGAACAGCTCCGATTTTGTATGCAGGATGCAACGAATTTGACTTATGAAGATGAAAAATTTAATGTTGTCGTGATTGCAAATGCTTTACATATTATGCCACAACCGGAGAAAGCATTAAAAGAAATTCACAGAGTTTTGAAAAAAGACGGAATTTTGTTTGCTCCTACCTTTGTTTATGAAAGGGGCTATCCCAAATTGCCGATATGGCTTATGGAAAAAGCCGGGTTTAAAACCTATCATAAATGGCAAAGCGAAGAACTGAAAGAATATGTCGGTAGCGAAGGCTTTCAGGTTGTTGGAGCGGCATTGATAAAAGGCAAACCACTTTCGGAATGTGTTTTGGTTGCAAAAAAATCAATTGATTAAGTCGCTGTGAAATCGGGTGCAAAATAAAAATTATCAATTTATAAAATAATTAGTTGAACACCACTCCAAAAATAGTGTATCGTTCAACCTTGAGAATCGTCCGGAAAAGCAGATACAACCATTCGGATATACGGGCTATCAGATGGAGGCTGCAGGAGGATTATATTTTGCACAGGCTAGACGGTATGATGCCGGAGTGGGAAGGTTTGTCAGCGAGGACAAAATACCGGGATTTACCTCTGTACCGGATACATTAAACCGCTATAATTACTGCTGGAATCAGCCGATGGAGCATGTGGATATGAATGTTGTGGGGATAAATTTCGATGAATATGAAGAAGAAATGACTGGAGGCAAAAGAATAACACTCGTTGTTAATCCATATATGGAGATACGATTACTGACTATACAATTGCAGCAGATATTTTAGGATATAAAGTGGTTGGAGAATATTACATTACTAGACAAGATGGGAGTTGTTTTGAATGAAAAATTATCAGAAATATTTAATTAGTGTATTTTGTATTATTATGTTAATTAGTATATTTAGTTTGGGTTATCAAGTTGGAAAGAAGAAGGAAAATATTGTGAAAGGAAATAATAGTATAAAATCTGAGACAGAGATTATTGCAAATGAGACAAAAGGGGAAAAAACAGGAAATTCAATAAGAGTGGCGGGGATTCTTGCATCGTATAAGTATGTTGATAGGGATATAAATCTCGAATATTTTTATAAATTGAATAATACAAGTACATATGAACAAATTCTTGAAGAAATAGGTGAGCCTAACGGTCAGTTTGGTTCGGGAATAATATATCAATATTACGAAATTGATAATAATTTGTATGTGAGCATTTTGTTTTCAAGTAGTGAAAATAAGGGATATGATAAAATAACATTAATAAGGTTATGCACACAGGAAGAAGTATTAGATACTATATATCCAAGATAAAGTATAGTTGAACCCCCCTCCAAAAATAGTGTATCGTTCAACCAATAAGCATCCAGACCTTTGTATTATGATTTCACTTACGTACTTTCTTACTCTATTATCCCTTCCGCTCCACATATCTGGCGATTGTCGCCTTCACTTTTCCGATATCGAGTGGTTTCGATATATACTCGTTCATACCGGCATTTTTCCGGATTCTGAAATAACAGATACGTAATCCGTACATATTTATTCCATACTGAATAGTAAACATTTGCCTCAAGCTTTGTCATCGCTTCCAACAGGATATTTTGTTGCATGTTATTACACAGAATCTTTAACCTCTATTCGAATAACTACTACTTTTTCATTACAACAGTTTCTCAATCTTCTTTATTAACGCCGCCAAATTGATCGTTAACCTGCCATCATACAGACCGACCGGGATATCCGCATCAATTTCATAAATCACAGGGAAGATTTCTTTGTTGAACTCATACACCATAATGCGCTTCTGGTATGGGTCCACAATCCAGTATTCCTTCACACCGGCATCCATGTATTTGGAAAGCTTCTTTCCATAGTCGCGAAGCCGGGTGGATTTCGAGATTACTTCCAGCACAAAATCCGGCGCACCATAGATGCAGCGCACCTTTATCCGGTCAATGTCACACAAAATAACGACATCCGGCTGCAGCATCGTCTTGTCATCGCAGTCAAGCTGTACGTCAACCGGAGAGATAAACGGCACACACGGTCCATCATGCTCCAGAATAAAATTCGACACCTGACGATAAACCTCTCCCGCAATCAACTGATGTATCGTAGACGGTGCCGCCATATCATAGATACAACCATCAATCAACTCTACCCTGCGGTCTTCCGGTAACGCATAATAATCATCCAGCGTATACTGCCCCTGTACCTTCGCCGCATACGCCGTACCGGAATCCTCAACCATATCCGCATACAGGTAATCCCGGTCACTGTTTTCGAATATACGTGCCAATGCCTCAAGCGTATCATAGCGCGGTGATTTCGTCTCGCCCGTAAAAATCTTCTGCACGGTTCCAAGCGGAACCCCCGACATCTGCGACATCATGTTGTACGTGTATCCATGTTCCCGCTTCTTTTCTTTCATCTCTTCAATCGTCATATGCATCGCTCCTTTGGAATGTATTTCCGTTACCAGTTCCTTTATGCATATTATACCCGTATTTTACCCTAGAGTCAACCGTTTCGTCCGTTTGTGGGGATGTTTTTTTATACATTTAAACCACATATCATAAATGGTCCGATATTTATTCCTCCCCCGATTCCTCCGCAAATATCCGTTCAAGATCTTCTTCTGTTAAACTCATATATATCCCTAATCTACTCCTAAATAAACTGTTATAAATCTCCCATTTCTCCATCAAAATCTGACATATCCCTTGAATTGTATATATACATACAATCGTCATCATCTATATTTTCTATTCCTTCTTCACCAATACTTACTATTTGTCCCCTTAAAAAAGGATCTGAATAATCTATTGTAGAAGCTTTAATTGTTATTGGAACACCTACTATACTGTTTAAACAAGTAGTTGGTACGGTCATTCCTACCTGTAACTCTTCTAATTTTAATTCCCTATGTGTCATAGATACCTCCTTATTATATTATCCAAAGTATTTCTCTATAAGCTGATCAACACTCAAGCAAGACTCCAGTTCTTCTTTCTCTACCAAATCCATATATTCTAATTCCATACTTGCAATTACCTTATCAATTTCGTGACTGCCTATATCCTTATACTTATCAGAATAAGGATATATATAAGACTCATGTGCCAATACAGAATTCTCTATCCACATAGCAATCAATGATCTTGTGTTATTCACTCTTGTAGACAAGAATAAACTGCTCAACCATGGATATTCAAAAACAAAGGCATTTACGCAATTACAATCCAATTGCAGATTCAAACCTTTCTGCTGCCATATTCCCTTCACAAGACAACTTCCATATAATAAACATAACACATAATCTTTTTCTATCCCGGATAGTTCCCACCTCTTTTTTTCCTTATCGTATGCATATTCCAGACTCTCCCGAATATTTTTCGGTAATCCCGGAATAGAATCAAAATTTGCTTTTTCATCATTACCAACCTGATGTACATACTGACACATGGAAAAATACTTTATTATCTCGTAAATATCTATGACTGACATATCTATTTGACTGTCTCCTAAAGCAGTACACCTCAAGTAGGACTCTAATGTATCTGCCACAATATCAGTGATATTATCTAAGCCTTGCTTATCGCTAACCGTGTTCTGCATCTTTAAGTATGAAAGATATAAATCGTAGCTTGAAAGTTTTTTTACCGCTTCTGCACTAACTTTATTTAAACCTTTTTTCCAACACAATCTTTCAATATACATGATTGGCGGCAACTCGTATTCCCAGCCTCCCATACAAATATCTCTGCAAAATTTTCGTACAGAAGCACAAATACTTCCAGATAATATAAAGCAAATCTTATTTGCATAAGAAATAGTATCTGAGTTAAAATCAGCAATTAAATCCTCATTTAACTTATTTATATCATCTATGAGAATATTTTTTATACCCTTTTCTTCTAAAGATTTATATAAATCTTTAAAATTTGTTTCATACCCTAATGTACTTGCATCAATATACACTGTATTCGTTTCGTTGTGTTGTCTTAACTGTTTTAATAGCACAGTCTTTCCAATCTTTTTAGCACCAATTACACAATAACAACCTGGTTTATTTAATGCATTCTTCTCCAACGCGTTATAAATAAATCTTTTTGTTGTAAATTCCGGTAATATATCTGACATATTACTTTCTTCACTCCCTGTCAATCCTACATATCAAGTGCTCTGCAAATAGCCACAAGCTCATCAGCCTGTGGATTTACTTATTTTCAAGCATCCCCTACAATATCGCACAAAAGCCGATCTATTACTTCATCCGTAACCTCGAATTGCGAACTATCTGCCATCAGATCCTCTTCGGTTCCAAAATACTTATTTGTAACATAGCAGATTGACTGCACACTATTATCCCGAAAGGCATTCAGTGTTGCTTCTTCCGGTGTCGTATACCGGGGATCCAGAAATTTTTTTACGTCATCCAATTCTTCGTCCGTATAGTTATCCAGTAGTCCCTGCCTTCGCAAGTCTGCATAGGTAAATCTATATTTTGTTTTGAATGGGATGTTATTTTCAAGCACGCGATTTCCGTTGCATTCTACCGTACGATACAAACCATCATCTATTTCACATATGCCTGCTGCAAGATACTTTGCAATGCGATAATATTCCCCTTGAAAACAGATCCATCGAAATGTAATCTCCAGCTTTTTAGAATAAAAAACACTTGTACAGCCAAAAAAATTTTGTACGTTCATTTCTTTATCATGTAATACAAATTTCTGTTCCTCATATATCCTTGAAGTACCCTGCTGTACAATATTAAGACTTGCGTCAGAGCAAAAAGAATCTGTTACACATTCTCCATTCTTCGATCGCAAAAATCTGCTTTTTTTGTCTTCATCCGGTTCCAATGTAAACCATCGTTTCTGGAATTCCTCTATATCTTCTGTAAAAAAGAGTGCAGATCCTTCCGCAATAGGACAACGATTATAATCATTTAATGTAATTTTATACATGTGCCGGCTTTCCGGTTTTTTTATCATTTTGTATTTTCTCCTTTTTCCATATTACAATTCAACAACATCTTCCAATCGATGCATACGATCAACAGCATTTCCCTTCTTTATTATCCATTCTTATCCAGATAATCCATCAATTCCTTACGATTCTTTCCACTTACCGATACCCCATATACGAATACCTCTATCCCCGCCTCGACAGCATCCATCAGCCAAAAATCTGTACCAGACAACCCACAATTTACAACTACATAAATATCCATCTTCTTCAATACCGGTAGTATGTATTTTAATTCGAACAAACTAGGTTCAAACAAAACACCCACAACCGTATAATTTTTGTCATAGTCGTGATTATAAGCAGCATAAGAGTCATAAGAGTAAAGCAGTATACAACTCATTTGCAAAATAAAATGCAGATGCGTGACAAACTGCACTTTTGGTATCCACTCATCACATTCTAACAAATATCCCCCCTTATACTCAATTCCATTATCACTTAAAAATTCCTTCACAGATGGAAAATCAAAAAACATTATTTCTTCAGACTGGTAGCATACATTAGATTCTAAGCTGCTACAAAATTCATCCTGAATATTCTGATATGACGAAAAACAGAGCACACGTTTTTCTTTGTCAAAAAAAAGAGTTCCAGCATCATTATCTTTACAGACAAATAAACTCATTTTTCTACCTCCAACCTTCTCCATATTACAATTCAACAACATCTTCATATAATGCCCGATGGTTTCTATCCACCTGCCTGTCTATATGATGATGTCCAAAATACCACATCTTATATTCCAACCGTCCCTCCAAAGACATCAAAAACTGGGTAAGCTTATCGCTTTGCGGATGATGTGTACGCATCTGGCGCAAAACATCACTTCCACAGCAATGTGTCAACACATAGTCAACCTTCCATCCACATTGATCCAGATTATCCAATGCCTGTTCATATTCTTCGTTGCTTGGCAATTCTGCACTCCACCATGAAACATCTTCCAATCGATGCATACGATCAACAGAACTTGCGCCACCCATCGTAAAAAATGTGCTTCCAGCAATCTCGTACACCTGTCCGCGCATAAGATGAATCACCGACGGGCGAATCCGATGGACAAGTCCGCCATGCCAACGTTCTACAGCAAACGTATTTAACAGTTTGTGATTTTCATGATTGCCATCGATAAATAGCGTCGTAAAATTCTTCTTCTCATACCAATTTAAAAGATAATCATCTTTTCCAACATAACTTCTGTGCCGAGGCGGAATTTCATACCCCTGATTGGTCTGCTCGATATCGCTTCCTCCATACCAGCAAGCACCGAAATCACCTACGATAATCACATAATCGTCCTTTGTCAATTGTTTTTGTATCGGAAATAATCGTGTATTCAATTTTCCTATATCATTTTCACCATGTGTGTCTCCGGTTATAAATATCCTTCCCATGCAGTATTTCCTTTCTTTACCAATTTTCTATCCGCAAATCCTTTCCTTTGTATTCTACCCTATAACTTTTACAATCAAAGGAATCAAAAAGAAATGAATGTTTCATCGCAACTATCACAATCTTATCATTTAAGCTTTTCAAGTATCGAAATAGTTCATCCGTCATATAGAGATCTGCATTGTCAAACAATATTATTTTTTTATTACGGCAAGCGGATTTTATTAAATCTGTCTCCAATGAATTTTCATATGAAATATATAAAACATCAATCCCCACACTTAAACAATACTCATAAATTGATTTTATCAGGAAAGTTTTTCCTTCACCCGTAATTCCGTCCAACACCGATACACCTTCTTCAAATGTTACATCTATATGGACAAAATTCTTTTTAATATTTATATTCATCGCATTACCTCCAACTACTTTCCCGCTTGAACAATATTAAATTCAGTAAATCCAATCACACAAATCTATCTTCAAGCCAGCCAACATTATTTTCCATTTTGGTATCCGCGGCAAAATCTCCCGCATCGTGTTTACGTATTGCACATAGAATTTTTCACCGTCCCACCACGAATGCCCACGGTCGATTTTAATCACTGTACCAATGATATTTTCTGCCTTGACCAATCCAAAATCCCGGCTATCACTACTTTCATTACGATTGTCGCCCAAAACGACATATTGACCTTCTTGAAGCGTTATGGGCATTTCTAATTTACCTGCATAATTCTCTGTATTACGCACAGCTTCAATATACGCTGACTCATCCTGTACAATTCCATTCAGGATTACCTGTCCATCCTTAATTTGGACCGTATCGCCTGGTAGAGCGATACATCGTTTTATAAAATATTCTTTTCCAAATCTTATTGCGATTATATCTCCACGTTTTGGAAGTTTGCGTTTTCGAATCTCTACTTTATCTCCGCATACTATTGCAGGTCTCATAGAATATCCGCTTGTTCTAAAATATTTATAATTATACATATAATTAGAATTATATAGAATCACTATTAGCAGCACTATATACAGCACCACAAATAACACACCCATGATTACTCCTATCACATGTTCCTTTTGTTCCTCTGACATAGATTCCATTTCCTCACCTTTCCGGCACATCCACCCTAAATTCTATCCCGCACTAACATAGTTGCATATCCAAGCAGATTCTGTCCGTTCCATAACCGCCGGTTTAATCTTTTCGGATCCCGCATGGATAAACCGATTCCCCATATATGATCCCGGACTGCTGCTTCCGCGAGAAGTGCATCTCCTGTTGCCTTAAGTTTTTCTCCTAAGTCCGGATTCTGGGAATACTTTGCCATAAGTCCTTCGAAAACGAGGATCTGCCTCATTCCATTCCATACATTTTCTATGTACCCTGACACCTGTCGACCTAATTTTTTAACAAATGCCACATCATTCGTTGCAAGAATCTGCTTTGCAATTTCCGCATTGCCAAAGACAACCGCCTTTTGATGCATCATATACTGTTCCATCGAAGTGTATTTCACTCCTCTTACTTCAAAATCTGATAGATACCAATTACTCAAATATCCGTTTTCCTCATTTGGATCGTGAAATGTTATTACTCTCATCCTTTTGCGCCTCCTGTTTTTCCTTTATTTCTTCCGAATACAATGTTTAACATAGGACCACCTCTGAATTATTCATGATATTCATAGTCATTATTATCCCCTCCCAAATCTCCTGTTATCTGTATCTTAAATTCGTTAAAATCCGTATACCTTTTACCCCTATACACAATATCACAAGAATGATTTTTAGACGAATAACTGAGAGTTGGATATTCTATATATACATTTCCCTGTCTTATTAGATAAATTATCTCTTGTACATTATAAGTGCACTCTATAAAGTCAAAACATACATCCGGAGTATAATAAACATTGAGCAGGGTTTTACAACCTGTACTTAAACACTCTTTATTTAAATGTCCTATATCAGGGTTTCGGCTTATAAAAGTACTTGCACTGCCATATCTGGCTTTATCTAAATATTTTAATATCTCATTTGTTACATAATCATCTTGCAAATCCACACCTTTAAAAAATGCATCATTGCATCTTATAACTTTCATACCTTCTGGTATCTCGTCCATTTTTACATATACATTTAAACTCATCTTTTACCTCGCTTTACCGTAATCACCTTCCATCCTTACATTTGTCCGACCACTCAGAGTAACCTTCTATCAAAAATTTTTTGTTTCTTTCCATGATTGCCATACTTTTGTATTTATTTGCTTCTGACATATTACAATCACAAAGCAGGACGGATTCGGAATCCCGAATCCTGTAAACTGCTTTTTGTGTGATATTTTTTGTATTAAAAACCTCTATGACATTATCCGGTTTAAATAAAAATGCAAGATTGCTTGACACCATGTACGCATCATTCATGATTCTCTCTACCTTCTTCAATCTACTCACACTCCCATTTTCTTTCGAAAAATATCAATCGTAATATTGGTACACAGTTTTCCCGCATACTTATCCGCTTTCTGAACGATCTCCGGCTCCTCTTTTACGCAATCCTCATATACACACTTTGGCAGGTTCTTGTAAATCAACTGCAAATGCTCTTTTTGGATTTTCTCAGGTAGTATTCCTTCATCCACAAGCTTATGAAATATTTTCATCACACGCGCTTCCGTGACAATCAACCGCATATACTCTACTGCCTGCTCTCTTTCCTTAACCTTATGCGGATCCTCCACTCTCTTTCCTCGATTTTCCAGTTTTATTTCCTGAAACTTTGGATTCACATACTTTAATACATGTGGTCCACGCCCCTCCGAAAGTGCTGTCTGATTTTTTATTACGATTCCTTCCTGCTGTTCTCCATAGGATGGCTGATTTGCAAATTGTCTGCAATGCTCCCAGCTTATGAATTTCCCGGAGTAGAGTTCTTTCACATAAGGGAATCCATACTCCTCGGCAAAAGCTTTGACAAATTCCTGTGGCATCCATCCATTTGTATCCTCATTATATACACTAAACAAATACCATTTATCATAGTTGTCACGCTCATAAATCACTGTGTGTTTTACGAGCCACTCACCAAAGAATATATAATGTGGATATCGAGCAAACGGTGTTTTGTCTAACTTCTGAACATAATTCCAAAATCCCCGCAAAGGATTTTCCACACTAAGCTCATTCTTCCTGCTGAACCCTCTGAGAACTCCTTTTGCTTCATCATATCGGACACTCGCATTTGCCCCATCGATTTTCTCGGTAATGCTGATTATATCCCCCGCTTGAAAAGCACCCGTGTTTTTGGGCAACGTCAGATTATTATCTACGATTTCATCCTGTTCCCGCACCCTCTGTATATCAATGTATTGCTTCATACATGCATCCTCCTATTCAATCGTTCTCGCTATTTTAATAATCTGTTCGCCACAGAAATATCCAAATGCATTTCCAATCTTATCAACGATTTCTTTCTCCTCTTTCATGCAATCCTTTATGACTGCTCCCCGTACGCGCCTCAAAAGATCGTCATCTTCCAGTTTCTTCCAATCCGACGGGAGTTCTCCATCCTCCACCAGTTTGAATAAGATCTTCCGAACTCTAGCCCCTGTAACAATACTTGCGGTCAGATCCATATAATTTTTCTTTTTTTCTACCCGATCTACATTTACCGTTTTTATCTTCCCTCGTGAATGTCTTGTCTCCTGAAACTCTACATCGACAATCTTGATATAAAACTGCTGCTTATCTGCATTTAACCGGGATTGATTTTTTACCACGATTCCTTCTCCCTTTTTCCCTCCAAGTGCAGTTTTACCTACAAATGTCATAAGATGCTTCCAAGACTGGAACTTTCCCTCATAAAATACCGGTGCATATGCAAATCCACATATTTCCGCCAACTGTTTCACACGATCCTGCGTCCAGTAACAACCATCTTCCATCACATCAAACACATAAAATTCTCCATAACGCTCCGCCGGATACTCACAATGATGCGGAACCAGCCATTCTCCGTATATATCCAGATCATAAAACTGTTCCGGCACCTGTCCGAAATGATTGTTGCACCAATACCAGAAGCCCTGCAAATGGTTCTTTTCGTTCAAAATATAGTTATTGCCATAGCAGGTAACGCCATCTTTTGTCACATGAATATGACTGTTGGAACCGTCAATCTTCTCCTGAACCACAATGTCATCTTCCTCAGAAAACATTCCAAAGAACTTGTCTGCATAACTCGGGATGTTCATAAACGGATTCTCATACCGATGCATAAATGGCTTTCGCTCCTCATTCATTTTCGCAATTATCTGCATACATTCTTCTCTTGATAAGCCCTTCATATCGTGTTTCTTCTTTACATCAAAATATGGAAAATACACATTATCCTTTAATTTTTCATACATTTTTTCACTCATTGTTTTTTCCTCCATACCTGTTATGATTCTGCCTGTTCTTTCATTTGTCTCTCCAGTTTTCGTTGAAACTGACTTGCAACATTCATCAAATAGATATCACTTATATACAACTGATTCAAAGAATCCGCATAATCACCATATAATGTACATGCGTCAGTCAAAGCCCGAAACACCTGATCAAAAGAATATTCCTTTTGCCGGCGCATATGGAAATACAGCAGACGTTTAAACCATGCAAGCTTTTCCACAAAGTCATCAATTTCTTCCACGGAATCATAATTTTTCACATCGGACTTTTTATTCATTTCTATCCGAAAGAGCTGTATTGTTGCCATAATTGCCACATCACAGGTAAATCCCTGTGGATATATATTTTTGTCCTTGCAATCCATGCAAGTCCCATAAATAGCAAACAAATTTCTCATATATAGCTTCACCAACTCCGGCTCCTCACAGGAGATGAACTGCAAAAGCAATTCCTCTGCCTGTTTCTGCGAAATACTGTTTTTTTCAATATACGCAGCCAATACTCCCGAATCCTGCAATCGTTGCATGTTTTCTTCTACAAACAGTTCATCAAACTCCATCAGTGTAGCTGCCTGCCAATCATCAAATGCGATCATATCTGTATACAGATCAGGCATATTACTTCTCATATAAGGAAGGATGTATCTCCTGAGCTGCAAACCATATTTATCCGCCAGTGTAATTCCCATATCCTGAATACAGTTTCTAAACTTCTTTGCATCTGTCTGCTTATACTCGTTGATTTCCTCATATAACATCTGAAGAATCTCCGGAATGTTTTCTTTCCCTTTCACAATCATATGTCGATTGGAAATCAGAAAATGAAGCAAATGTGCCGCCTCTTCTCCTGCATCTTCATGCAGACATTTATATCCTTTTGACAACAAAGCTTCTGCATCACTATACTGTCCGGCTCTGCACAAATCTGCAACCGGATAAAACTGTCCATATAAGACAGCATCCTGAATTGTATCCAAATGAACAATCTCGTTATAATCAGATCTTCTGTGTAATAATGTCATTGTTTTGGTCTCCTTTTCATTTTGATTTTTTCTTCTTAAATCGACGTCTGTTTCAGAAGTTTGGTTGCCATTATAGTTACCACCTTTTCGGATGTCCAGATGGTTCTAAAAATATTTTCAGCTTACTTGTAACCTGATTTTTAATGGTTTGTGGACAGCGTTTGTTTATTAGGGCAAATTTGGTTTTGGTTGCAAATGAGTTTTTGTTTATTTGGACGAAAATCTGATTGGTTTGATTTAGCGTTTGATTGGTTGTGGCAGCGTTTGTTTATTTGAACGAAATTTTGTTTTGGTTGTCTGGGAGTTTTTGTCTATTTGGGCAAATTTTTATTGATTTAATTTGGCGTTTGTTTATTTGGGCAAATTTTACATTTGTTTGTGACTAGGGTTTTGTTTATTTGGGCGAACTTTGATTGGTTTGAAAATAATCAGTTGCATATGCAAGAAAATAATTGCTTATACATAGATTATAAAATTTTTTGTAAACAAAAAAGTCGTACACAGGACATATATTTACTCCTATGCACGACTTCCTCTTCATGCTGTTAAAGCTGTATATTTCCATATAAGACCAATTGAGATTTCAACAGATCATATTATCATATCAACTTTCTTTCCAATTCTGCTCTTTTCTTTTCCAGTTCCTCTACACATTTACAATACTCATCATAATATTGGCATTCAATATTGAGAACATCACGAATATATTTCATACTCTGACTGATATATTCATCAAACTTTTTTGTCCAGGAAAAAAAGTCCATATTTTGACTATCAGGTACTTGAACCGGTATCGTATAAAATCTATTAACCGTATTATATTTACTAATACTATGTGAAAAATTATTGATATCCACCTCTTTTTCCAAGATTGGGAAGATAACCCCTGCTGCGCATCCATTTATAGATACCATATCTCTAAGTGCCTTATCATAATCTCCCAGCAGATACTCCCCCAGTTTTTCTGTGTCTACAGTTTTGCCCCAACCTGGCTTAAACTTTGCGTCCATAATCATATATGGTTTCTTATTTTTATTAAAAAACACATAATCCGGTCTTGTAGGCTGAACGTATTCCCATTTTATCTTATCCCGCGTATATCCAAACACCTTTATTTCCTTTTGTGCTTCTACCCGGATATCCTTTTCTATTTTTCTTTCAATTTGTCCTTGAAGATAATCCTCCCATAAATCCGGCAAATAAAAAAGAATTCCTTTCGTTTCTTCCATATCACCATCAAACAAGGAAATTGCTTCTTCACGTAAAATCCTGATACATATTTTTCGCAAATCCTCGTATTCTGTATAATATGGATGTGATATTTCGCTTAAATTCTTGGCAATCAATTCACTATTACTGTATCTGGTTCCTCCAATTTCTATACGTAAGGAATCAATTATAGATTTCATTTCAATATTGTTATCAAAATTATCTGATACAATCTGATAATACTTTTTCTTCAGATAATCATATGCTGCAACAATCAGATGATTCAAATAATTATTTACGGTGTTCTCTCTGTACGCATATGCTATTTTCCCATTATGCTGCCCCAGGTTTAGCTTTATATGTCTTGCAATATCAATGCTGCCCTTTAGCCTGTCATCATTTTGTTCAAATCTTCTATAAGTTCTATAGAATCCTTTCAGATACGCAGATTGTAATTTGCTTTTAAACCAGAACAGCAATAAATAATCAAATATTTCTTCCTCATTGCTTGGCACCATATCAGAATTAAACTGAATTTTGTTACTTAAAAGGAGCGTAGACAGAAAAAATGGTTTATCCTTATCCATTCTGGATTGAATTTGAAGTGTGATATTACATTTTATTTTTTCGCCCAACTGAAGTTCTTCTATTTCAGTTTCTGTAAAACAACGTGTTGTATCAAATTCAACTTTCCTTTTTTTTAATACACCTACCATGCCGCAAAAATATCCGCCATTAAAATAAGGATCATATATCTTGTGAGGTGAATTTATAATAATCTTTCTATCATTTACATCGTCCAAGAAAGCACATAATAATTTGTGTTCCCACCCGGTTTTCAAATTCTCTATCCATTCCATGTCATCAGAACTTACGGCTGTAACCTCTGCAAAATCCACAGGTGAATAATCCTGTCCTTTAAAAGTTATATCTATTTCTTTCATACACATATGTACTTTCCCTGCTATTTGTCTTCCGAACTCTTCAAAAATGCTGTTCTACATGTTTTAATAAACCCATTCACTTTCTCGTTGTCTCGACCTCTGGTATATTCTCTCAGTAACGGCTCGATTCTATGTTCAAATATATCCCCCGCATTCTTTCCATCGAACCCTTCAAGATAAGCCGGTCCGATATGATACGCTTTCGTCAACCCAAAACCACTACTTTCGATCTCTCTATTTAGCTCCTTAACGTTTATTGTTAATGCCTTTATATCTTTATCTTTCTCCAGCATATTTCTAAGTGAAGACTCCATAATCGCATCAGCCTCTATCTCAACCCATCGGAACCTTCTTCTTAACGCAAAATCAAAGGACTCAACACTTCGGTCAATATCGTTCATGGTACCTATAAAGTACAAATTTTCGGGGATAAAGAAACCATCCTCAAAAACATCTTCCTCTATTTCCGTTATCACTTTTTTCTTCACTCCATTCTCCACTTCAACCTTCACTTCATAGGTAGGCAGATTCACATATTGCGTATCAAATTTTTGTCCCCTTTTGCTTTCTTCCAATCCAAACATTAACTCGCCAAATACTTTTGATAAATCCGCGCGATTGATCTCATCCGCAATAAAATAATAGTTGTTGTCCGGATCAGCCGCAGCAATTCTACAGAATTTTTTAAATGTTCCATCTAATCTCACAAATGTTGCTTCTTTATCTCCCTCAAGCTTTACAGGTCTTAATCCTTCAACAAAATCCGTATAATCATAAGACGGATGAAACTGTACAAATTTCATTCGTTCTGTATGCTCTCCGCAAAAATCTTCAACTACTTTTCTTACCCCATATGTTTTTCCGGTACCCGGTGCTCCGGTAAAAATCACCTGTTTATATCTCTGTATATTTTCCTTTATAATCTCAATAACCGTTTCTTTTCCGCTATCACTTTTATTTTCCATGATTATCTCCTTAAGTTTTTCCTTTAAATCCTCTATGCGGTCATCCGTATATGCATCTCCTTGCGACCACATTTCTTTTTTTAGTTCTTTGTTCCAAGACTTCTCTTCATTAAATTTACGAAAATAAATACAACGCTTTTCCTTTTTAACCTTAAGCTCAGAATCATCGTAAAGAACTATATAATGTTTCGGTAACAAATCTTCCTTCCCACCCGGTTCACCTGCACGCACCTTTATTATTTCCCTTGCATTAGTTGACAACATTCCGTCCTTATCAATTTTACACTCACAAGCAATGCCATTTAACCCGACTATATTTTCGGTGTCATCCTCATTTTGAAATTTAAATCCAAGATATTGAAGTAATAATTTTCTCTTTTTACAATCTTTCACTGGCCTCTTATCATCTGTTTCATCTACTTTTTTCATTTCATTTCGCAAATTTCGCAGATCCTTTATTTCCTCCATCATGCTACTCCCTTCCTTTGTAATGTCTATTTTCCACCATATTACCATCTCACGAGTATATATAATTCACTGTGTTCATAATATCCATTTCTATTCATTTGCGCAAGTTTTTTAGCCATTATTGACATTTTATTTACAATAGTGATAGTTTAATAATCAATAAATGGACATACTACAGAAAAATGGTGAAAAATATGAATGAGAACATAAAATCTGCCAATCCGCTTGGCACACAAAAAGAATCAAAATTACTTGTCAAATTCGCAATCCCATGCATCATTTCGATGCTGGTAACTGCACTTTATAACATTGTCGACCAGATCTTCATCGGGCAGGGTATCGGAATCAACGGGAATGCAGCAACAAACATTACATTTCCACTCTCGACAACATGCACTGCGATTTCCCTGTTACTCGGAATCGGAAGTGCTACCAATGTCTCCCTGAAGCTTGGCGCAAAAGAGGATGAAGAAGCTGCTGATTATGCAGGATGTGGTATCTGTTTAATGACGATCTTCGGACTTATCTTATTCGCATTTACCTCCATCCTGCTCACACCGATGCTCAAATTCTTCGGTGCAACAGCGGAAGTTCTGCCCTTTGCACAGGAATATACGCGTATCGTTGCGATTGGATTCCCATTTTTGATTGCCAACACCGGTATGAGTAAGCTGATCCTTGCCGACGGAAGTCCTCGTTATTCGATGATTTCCATGCTGATCGGTGCCATTGTAAATACGATCCTTGACCCAATCTTCATCTTTAAATTAGATATGGGAATGCGCGGTGCCGCACTTGCAACGATTCTTGGACAGATCGTATCATTCAGCATCAGCTTACGCTACATGTTCCATTTCAAGACCATCTGGTTGCGCAGACGGTGTTTTAGAATCCACGGAAGTTATTTTGCCAACATTATGCGCTTCGGTGCCAGTGCATGCTTCAACCAGATTGCTATGACAGTCGTACAGATCGTGATGAACAACGTCCTGTCGCATTATGGTGCGTCATCCGTCTACGGAAGTAATATTCCGCTTGCCTGTGCCGGTATTATCACGAAGGTTAACATGATCTTCATGTCCTTTGTCATCGGTATCTCACAAGGCATCCAGCCAGTCATCGGATTTAATTACGGCGCAAAGAAATACAACCGCGTGAAGAAAACATATCTTCTGGCACTTGCTACCGCTACCTTCCTGTCGCTGATTGCGTTTGCATGCTTCCAGCTTTTCCCAAGACAGATCATCCGTGTCTTCGGAGAAGGCAGCGAGCTTTACTATCAGTTCTCGGAACGGTATTTCCGGATTTATATGTTCTTCACCTTAATCAACGGCATCCAGCCTGTAACTGCGAATTTCTTCAATTCCATTGGCAAATCGCTGCTTGGTATCTTCATGTCGCTGACGAGACAGATTCTCTTCTTGCTGCCGCTCATCGTGATCTTCCCGATCTTCATGGGAATCGATGGTATCATGTATGCAGGTCCGATTGCAGATGTCGCAGCCGCTGTGGTCTGTGGTGTGTTTACGATCAAGGAATTACGCGAACTGACGCGGCTGAATGCACGTCAACGTGTATAAATATAACCGCTTTTCTACATTGCAAAACATATATTGGTTTCGTATATTATAAAAGCCGTGCATGGGTATTTCTACAACCTATGCACGGCTTGTTTTTATAAGACAAAGGAACGCTCCTCATGACAAAAGGAACGTCCCTGTTTTCTACTGTTTTCTATTTTGTGATACGGTCGATCTTCTCGCGTTCTTCCTGCGTAAATGTCATATTCGCGAGCATGCCAATGTTATCTAAGATCTGGGATGGTCTTGAAGCACCGATCAGCACACTTGTGATATCGTTATCACGCAGAATCCATGCAAGAGCCATCTCTGCCAATGTCTGACCACGGTTTTCTGCAATCACATTCAGTGCACGAACCTTTGCAATCGTCTCCTCATTGATGGCTGTCTCCTGCAGGAATCTGCCATCGGTACGGATACGGCTGTCCTCCGGAATACCATTTAAGTAACGGTTTGTAAGCAATCCCTGTGCCAATGGACAGAATGTGATGATACCAATGCCGTTTGCGGCTGCGTAATCTTTTAATCCATCCTCTTCCATCTCACGGTCAAACATATTGTACCGTCTCTGGTTGATGATAAATGGTGTTTTCATCTCCTTGAAAAGCTTTGCAATCTCGATTGTCTGCTCCTTGTTGTAGTTGGAGATTCCGACATACAATGCTTTTCCGCTCCGGACAATACCATCGAGTGCGCAGGCAGTCTCTTCGAGCGGGGTATTCGGATCTGGTCTGTGGTGATAGAAGATATCTACATAGTCAAGTTCCATCCGCTTCAGGCTCTGATCGAGACTTGCCACCAGATATTTCTTGCTGCCCCAATCGCCGTAAGGGCCCGGCCACATCGTATATCCAGCCTTCGTAGAGATAATCATCTCGTCCCGGTATGGACGCAGGCTCTTGTCTAAGATCTTGCCGAAGTTTTCCTCAGCAGCTCCATCATATGGGCCATAATTATTCGCCAGATCGAAATGCGTAATACCGTTATCAAAGGCTGTCTCACACATATCCATCATCGTGTCAAAATTTCCGTTCGAACCAAAGTTGTGCCAAAGTCCAAGTGATACGGCAGGAAGCTTCAAGCCACTTGCGCCACAATAATTGTACTTCATATTGTCATATCTTGTTTCTTTTGCAATATACATGTTGTACCCTCCTTATAATCAAAGTCGTTTCTTGCGAAGCAAAAACTGAAGTGTATCTGATATGTCTCAATAAATCCTTATGCTACGCAAATACTCATTTTTCTAAATTGTAACTAAAAATCATAATTAGGAAAATATATTTTCTTTATTTTTTTATTGAAAATTTTACTTTTTCGATTTTTATTTTAAAATATCTTCAACACAAGCAAAATGATGCACAAGGAAACCCTTGTGCATCCATGCCCAATTAATCTATCCTATTATCTACAATTCTCACTTACTCAGTAAAACTAGTTTCTCTTTCTAGTTCATGCCCTGTCGGTTCATCTGCCGTACCATAGTAATAATTTGTATCGTCCCCTGTCTGCGCTTGGCTGGTGAAACTAGTCTCCCGTTCTAACTGCAATGTTCCCTGTACTTCTGCAATATCAACAGGTGTGTCGTTCACATCATTTTGTTTTTCAAACAAACCACCCTTAACAATTTGACCAAGCAAAATACATATAACCAATAAAGCGCCAACCATCCATTTTATTTTTTTCATGCGTTTTACCTTCCTCTCGTTAATACCTGATTTAAATTTGCATAATCTTTAACACATGCAATTAGTCATTTTACTTCTTCAAATATTTCTTCAGATACTGCCCCGTATAACTCTTCTTACACTTGACAATCTCTTCCGGCGTTCCGGTTGCAACAACCGTTCCACCGCCTTCGCCGCCTTCCGGTCCGATATCAATGATATAATCGGCGGTTTTGATGACATCTAAGTTGTGCTCGATAACCACGACCGTATTTCCACCCTCACACAACCGACGCAGGATATCGACCAGACGATGTACATCCGCAAAATGAAGTCCCGTTGTCGGCTCATCTAAGACATAGATGGTTCTGCCTGTGCTGCGGCGGGAAAGCTCTGTCGCAAGCTTGATTCGCTGTGCTTCTCCACCGGATAATGTCGTCGATGGCTGTCCGAGTTTGATATATCCAAGTCCAACCTCCTGCAAGGTCGAAATCTTGCGCAGGACAGATGGCACATGTGCAAAGAACTCACACGCTTCATCGACCGTCATATCAAGTACATCGTAGATGCTCTTGCCCTTGTATTTGACTTCCAATGTCTCCCGGTTGTACCGCTTTCCATGACAGACTTCACATGGTACATATACATCTGCTAAGAAATGCATCTCAATCTTGATGATACCATCCCCACGGCACGCCTCACATCGGCCACCGGCAACGTTGAATGAGAATCGTCCTTTTGTGTAACCCATCGCCTTTGCATCCTTCGTGTTCGCGAACAGATCACGGATCAGATCAAAGACACCCGTATAAGTTGCCGGGTTGGAACGTGGGCTTCTACCAATCGGAGACTGGTCGATGTTGATAATCTTATCCAACTGGCCCAGTCCTGTGATATCGTCATGCTTACCCGGTTTTACCTTCGCCCGGTTCAGAGTTCTCGCCAGATGCTTATATAAGATCTCATTGACAAGCGAACTTTTTCCGGAACCGGATACACCTGTCACACAGGTCATTACGCCAAGTGGGAACTTCACATCAATATTCTTCAAATTGTTCTGTCTGGCACCAAGTACCTCGATATATCCGGTTGGTGTTCTCCGCTCCTCCGGTACCGGAATCTTGATTCTGCCACTTAAGTAGGCGCCCGTAATAGATTCCGGACACTGCATAATCTCCTCTGCAGTTCCCTGTGCCACAACTTCACCACCGTTCGCACCTGCACCCGGTCCGATATCGATAACATGATCCGCTGCAAGCATCGTATCCTCGTCATGTTCCACGACAAGCAGGGTATTCCCCAGGTCTCGCAGGCGTTTCAGTGCTGCGATCAACTTATCATTGTCACGCTGATGCAATCCGATGCTTGGCTCATCCAAAATATATGCCACACCAACCAGACCGGAACCAATCTGTGTTGCCAGACGGATACGTTGTGCTTCTCCACCGGACAGGGTTCCGGTTGCACGAGACAGTGTCAGGTAATCCAGACCGACATTGATCATGAACCCAAGTCTCGCCTGAATCTCCTTTAATACCTGTGCACCGATCATCTTCTGTCGGTCGGTAAGCTCTAACTTCGAGATAAAATCATGCAAGGCTACCACAGAAAGATCTGTGACATCCGCAATATTCTTTCCGCCAATCGTAACTGCCAGAGACTCCGGTTTTAATCGCTTACCGTGGCAGACTTCACACGGTGTCACAGTCATATAGGTCTCATAATCCTGTTTGATTGATTCCGCAGTTGTCTCTCTATACCGACGCTGCAGATTCCGAAGTAATCCTTCGTAGTTTGCATAGAAAGCATCTTTCCCATTATAAGCACTCTTATAGTGTACATAGATTTTCTCGCCCTCGGTTCCGTACAGGATCACACGCTTTGCTTCTTCCGGCAGCTCCTTAAACGGCACATCCAACGAGAATTTGTATTCCTCCGCAAGCGCTTCAAGACATGCATGAGCGTAACTCTTCTTATCACCACTGGACTGCCAGCCCGGTACGGCGATTGCCCCTTCATTCAAAGTCAGACTGTCATCCGGGATAATCAGATCAATATCAAATTCTGTCTTAAATCCAAGTCCGGTACAACAAGGACATGCGCCAAACGGATTGTTGAACGAGAAGCTTCGCGGCTCGATCTCCTCGATGCTGATGCCACAATCCGGGCAGGAAAAACTATCGGAAAATAACATCGTTTCTCCGCCGATCACATCAACCTTCACCAAGCCTTCTGCCAGTTTCAGGACAGTCTCGATAGAATCGGTCAGACGACTCTCGATGCCCTCTTTGACTGCAAGCCGGTCCACAACGATATCGATATTATGTTTCTTGTTCTTATCAAGCTTGATCTCCTCTGACAGATCGTACATACTGTCATCTACAATCACACGCACATAGCCGCTTTTCTTTGCCTGTTGTAACAGCTTGACATGCTCGCCCTTCCGTCCACGCACAACGGGCGCAAGCAACTGGAATTTCGTACCCGCAGGCAGTTCCATAATCTCATCGACCATCTGATCGACCGTCTGTCTAGCAATCTCTTTGCCACACTTCGGGCAATGCGGGATTCCGATACGTGCATACAGCAGACGCAGATAATCGTAGATCTCTGTCACCGTTCCAACCGTAGAACGTGGGTTCCGGTTCGTTGATTTCTGATCGATGGAAATGGACGGAGAAAGACCTTCTATCGAGTCAATATCCGGTTTGTCCGCAAGCCCTAAGAACTGCCGTGCATAGGACGACAAAGACTCCATATATTTTCGCTGCCCTTCCGCATAGATCGTATCAAAAGCAAGAGAGGACTTACCGGAACCGGAAAGTCCTGTCAATACTACAAACTGATCACGCGGAATCTTGATGTCAATATTCTTTAAATTATGCTCTCTTGCACCTTTGATGGTGATATACTTATGTTCACTCATGACGTCTGTTTCCGCTTACTCCTTTGTCTAGCTAAATTTCTTAATCTTATCCATATACTTATCTGTATATTTCTTCACGTTATCTTTCACCATGTCCTCTAAATCTGACATGCTGATCTTCTCCTTCTTGTCAAGGACAAAAAGTGCACACACTGCACCTGCAAGGAATATTGTGATCGTTCCAAGCATGCACATCTTCTTTCTTCTCTTCTTTTTCTTCATCTGCTGTACAAACTTCGCTTCCTCTTCTATGCAGATTGCATCCTCCTCATCTAAGATTTCTGCAACCTCTTCCATTGCAATTCCTTTTCTTCTTGAGATCTCCTCAATCAATTCATCTCTTTCCATCGCAAGCTCCTCCTTATTATTTATTTTAGACTTAGTATAACTAAAACAATTGTAAACTAATCATCATAATCCCGCAAGGCAATCTTTAATTCCTTCAACTCATCACGAAGCACTGCTGCCTCCTCAAAGTTTAGCTCCATCGCCGCCTTGTTCATCTTCTTCGTCAGACGTGCGATCTCGGCATTCAATTCCTTCTTCGTCATAGATTCCGGATCTTTCTCGCGTTCTTTCTTCGTAGTCACACTCTCACCCGTGTCCAGACTGATCAGATCACGGATATCCTTCTTGATACTCTGCGGTGTAATGCCATGTTCCTTGTTATAGGCATCCTGAATCTTCCGTCGTCGGTTCGTCTCATCAATCGCATGCCGCATCGAATCCGTGATTGTATCTGCATACATGATAACATGTCCATCCACATTACGCGCAGCTCGTCCAATCGTCTGCACAAGCGATGTCTCCGAACGTAAAAAGCCTTCCTTATCCGCATCCAGAATCGCAACAAGTGTAATCTCCGGGATATCAAGTCCCTCACGAAGCAGGTTGATTCCGACCAGCACATCAAATACGCCCATTCGAAGATCCCGCACGATCTCCAATCGTTCCAGTGTATCAATATCCGAATGCAGATATTTGACCTTGATATCAAGCTGCTTCATATAATCGGTCAAATCCTCTGCCATACGCTTTGTCAGCGTCGTAACTAATATCTTATTGCCCTTTGCAACCTCTTTGTTGACTTCTGATACGAGGTCATCCACCTGTCCTTCGATCGGCCGTACTTCTACTTCCGGATCTAACAGTCCGGTCGGACGGATGATCTGCTCGACACGATTCTCCTCATGTTCCTTCTCATAATCCGACGGTGTTGCCGATACATATAAGATCTTATCAATCTTTGATTCAAACTCCTGAAAATTCAGCGGACGGTTATCAAGTGCCGACGGCAGACGGAATCCATAATCAACCAACGTCGTCTTTCTGGAACGGTCACCCGCATACATGCCTCGCACCTGTGGCAACGTGATATGCGACTCATCCACGATGATCAGATAATCCCCATCAAAGAAATTGAGCAGTGTGTTCGGTGTGGCACCCGGCTTCATGCCCGCCAGTATCCGGGAATAATTCTCGATACCAGAACAAAAGCCCGTCTCCTGCAGCATCTCCATATCAAACTCCGTCCGCTCACGGATACGCTGTGCTTCTAACAGCTTGTCATTCTCCTTGAAATACGCCACCTGCTGTTTTAATTCTTCTTCAATCTCCACGATCGCATGCTTCATCTTCTCCGGGGCAACAACATAATGCGATGCCGGGAAGATACACGCAAAAGAGAGCGCACGTTTAATCTCTCCGGTCAGCGGATCAAACTCCACGATCCGGTCAATCTCGTCACCGAAAAACTCGATTCGAATACCGTCTTCAAACGTCGATACCGGAAGAATATCCACGATATCGCCCTTCACGCGGAAAGTTCCACGCGTAAAATCCATCTCATTCCGCGTGTACTGAATATCGATCAACTGCCGGATCAGTTCATCCCGATCCTTCTCCATCCCCGGTCGAAGCGAAAGCATCATGTTCTTATATTCTTCCGGATCACCCAAGCCATAGATACACGATACCGAAGACACAACTACGACATCCTTCCGCTCAATCAGTGCAGATGTCGCACTATGCCGCATCTTATCGATCTCGTCGTTGATAGCGGAATCCTTCGCAATATACGTATCTGTCGACGGCACATATGCCTCTGGCTGGTAATAATCGTAATACGATACGAAATATTCCACCGCATTATGCGGAAAGAAAGCCTTAAACTCACTGTAAAGCTGTGCCGCCAAAGTCTTATTGTGCGATATGATAATCGTCGGTTTATTTAATTTGGCGATGACATTTGCCATCGTAAATGTCTTTCCGGAACCTGTGACACCGAGCAGCGTCTGGCATTTCTTTCCCTCCTGAAATCCCTTCACCAGTCCTTCAATCGCCTCCGGCTGATCTCCGGTCGGTGCATATTCCGATACTAATTCAAAATGGTCCATGCTGTTCTCCAGTTTCTAATACATGCTATACAAGTCATTCTATCACATCTCTTTTTATTTGTATAGAACAAATGTTCTTTTTCTGATAAAATGCACATGAAAATCCATATCATCCCCATCGCACCAGCTTCCGCGCTCAATAAAAATAACGGGAATATACTACTCTCCCGTTATTCTCTGCGTTTTCTTCTATTTTATTCCCTACAGTTCATAGTCCATGCACATACGCACGTCTGTATATGGACGCACATAAGTATTTGCAACTTCCACATGTGCCGGATGCTTCTGATAACCTTTCAGCATCTCTTCATTCTCCAGCGTTGTATCAAGCATTACCTCTGCATTCGAAGATGCAAGCGGGTTAATTCTTACATGTACTTCCAGAAGTCCCGGCACTTTTCCGGTCAATCCTTCCAGATGTTCCTTCATGTTCGCAAGAATCTTCGCTTTTTCGTCTGCATCTGTCTCTTTCAATGTCCATAAAATAATATGTTTTACCATAACTGCCTCCCATATTCGTTTGCTTTCTTCTATAGGAATAACACACGACTTTGCGGCTGTCAACTAATTAGTTTTATCATCTAATCCATATGCTCTCCGCATTTCCCGGATTCCATCAATCATCTTGGCAAGATAGTTCATTTCTTCCGCCGAAAAATCTCTTGTCATCGTCTCAATACGAAACCGATTGCCAGTTACCTCATCTTCCGCTAATATAAAATCCGCATTCACATGCAGATATTTGCACATATTATTGAATATCTCACAGGAAAACCCTTTTCTTCCGCTCTCGATCTCATACAGGAACTTCGATGAAATATTAATCTGTTCTGCCATATGCTCTCTGGTAATTCTCTGTCGTTCACGTTCTCTTTGAAATTTTGCTCCTATGCGCTCATAAAAAGCACGATCCTGCATGTTTTACACCTCGTTTTCAATCTGCCTGATTTTTACTCACTTAGAATTTTGGGATTTTTTTCGATTCTGAATCATCATATATACCAAAATTTCTAAAATTAAAATCACGAATACCAGGCATCCGCATGCAAGATATAGTTTTAACGACATCCGCACCATTTTATGCATTTCCCAGCCTTTCCGTGACAATTATTATTTTTATTCTCACATATTGACATCTTGCATAAAACCAGCTATAGTTCCTGTTTTTACATCTATTTGTATGATTGTATACAAAAAAACCGGCTGAATCCATCAACCGGCTTTTGATAACATTTATCTATTCTTTATATAATCAATTCCTATCCGTTCACTTATAATATAGCGCGGACGATGTTTCACCTCCATATAGATTTTACCAATATATTGTCCTATTACGCCAAGACAAACCAATTGTACTCCGCCTATAAAACATACAATACAGGTAGTACTCGCCCAACCTGCAACCGTTCTTCCAAGAAACTGTGCAACAACCGCCCAGACCGCCCCGACAAAACTAAGGATCGATACAATGATCCCAATTGCCATTATCATTGTCAACGGTCGGGTACTAAGGCTTGTAATTCCATCAAATGCAAGCCCCATCATCTTGCGAAACGGATAATGGCTTTCTCCCGCTATCCGTTCATGTCTCTTATAATATACAGATGTGCTTTTAAAACCAACCAAAGGAATCATCCCCCGCAGGAATAAATTCACTTCTTCAAACTTAGAAAACTCCTGTAATACACGCGACGAAATCAATCTATAATCTGCATGATTATAGACAGTTTCCACACCCATAGCACTTAGAACTTTATAAAAACTCTGCGCTGTAAATCGTTTAAAAAAACTGTCTGTAGACCTGTCATTCCGCACACCATACACAACTTCTGCACCATCGTGATATGCATCTATCATGTCTTCCATCGTAGCAATATCATCCTGCCCATCACAATCGATAGATATTGTAATATCTGCCTTATCTTTGACCTCCATCAGCCCCGCCAAAACAGCATTCTGATGCCCTCGATTCCGGCTCTGACAAATTCCCATGTAATGTTTATCGGACTCTGCCAGTCCACATATGATTGACCATGTTTCATCCTTACTGCCATCATTCACAAACAATATACGGCTCGCATCACTGATCTTTCCTTTTGAAATCAATATCTGAAGTTCCTGTAAAAACATTTCTGATGTAACAGGAAGAACTTTCTCTTCGTTATAACATGGAATTATAATATATAATATCGTTTGGTTGTCTTTCATTTTTATCCCCTAATAATCTGATAATTTCACAAGAATCAGATTTTTCTCTGCGTCATATTTCACATATCCATCCGCTGGATACATCGGCATATCTTTTCCTTTTTCAATTGCATAGGCAACATTTTCCGAGCTTATTCCATGATAATCAATGCCGGTATATGCTCGCAAATACATCTGTGTCCGTATCATGCTTCCCGTCGGAGAAGAATAATCCCAACGGAAATTAGAGATTCCAAACATTTCTATTCCACTCATGCAGGCTGGGTTAAGATTCACCTGTTTATTTCCCAAAATTGCCACCTGCACTTCCGGACTTTCACCAAATCCCAATCCTGATATATGATCATAAATATTCTCAGCAACAATTTTATTCTGCTCATTGCATATATCATCTGTATACCATAAACGTAAGTTTACGGATGCCTGCTGAAATGCACAAATACAAATCGCCACCATAAGCACGCTCTTTGCAATTGTATTTACAACCGGTCGACCTATAAACGCACAAATATTTCTATATAGATACATACCGGTAAATGCAATATACAATGCTAATGCAAACTTAGTACGGTATGGCATATCGCCACCCACATACACAATCAACGCAAATGGTGACCATACAAGCCCCGCCTGCAAAAACATATACAAAATCTTTGCAGATATTTTACCTGGTTTTATCCACACAAAAATAATATCCACCAGAATTAGAGCAAAAAGAGGCAATAGCAATCCCTTTAGTTTCAAGATATCATTAAAATATGTTGCTTTTACTACTCGCAATATATTCTTTACAACATCAAAAAATGGGTTTTGCCCCCACGAAATCTGTGATGTAAGATATGTGCTTCCACTGAAAAATTTTTTTGATATCAAAGAATAAAATCCATATCCAATCACAAAATGCACTAGTAAAAAAACAATCTGCAGAAGATTTCGTTTCAAACTTGTTTGTTCTTTGTCAATCTGTGCTCTGTAATATGTCACATACATACCGACTCCCGCCACAAGATAGAACACCAGAATTGCCTGATAACTGGCAAATGCCCATACCAACAAAGGCAAAGATAAAACAAACTCAGCAACAATCACGCCTTTATGCCTGCATTGTGTAAGACCATCATACAACACATGCAGTGCAACAATCGCACACAAAAGACCAATTGTCAATTCTACCTGCAACATTGCAAAATAAATGGAAAAACACCAGATTGCGCTGACTGAATAAAGTAATCCAAACAATAATACAGGATAATCATGTTCAATCCGCCAGAATAAAAACATCAGCAAAAATATTCCCAATGAAAACAACAACAGGAACAACGCTCCATTAAAATAAGGATTATGCCACATTCCACCGGTAAATTTCTTCGAATAATATCCACCAAAACGTCCAATTTGAAGCCATCCGTCCATATTGGAGGTTCCTCTTAAGATCAATTCCTCCGTATCAATATCTATATTTGTAGAAAATGCGTGTTTTCCATAACACATAACAACCGCTAAAAATGTAATCAACATCGACCAGCATTTTTCTCGCATGAACACACTAATCTCTTTGGTAAATTGTTTCATTTTTCTCCCCTTTACTGTGCCTCTGTATATTTCAACACAACTGCCGAAATCGGTCCCACCATGATTTTCAGCTTGTTATTCGCAACAACATATTCTGTCTCATCCAACTGGTAGCCACTCTCCGTTGTCGTGATACAGGTTTTCATCACAGCAGCATCCTGCACACCAAGTCTGCGCACATGCAGATTCAGCTCATGCGGCTCATAATCGTTGTTCAGTATCACAACCACTGCCTCGCCCGGCAGAAATCGACCATAACTGACTACCTTATATTCGCCATGCAGAAACATCACAGAACCCTTCATCAGTGCTTCGCTTTCCTTATGCACCTTTATAATATCTCTATGAAACTGAATCAACTCCTGATCCTCTCTGCCCCACGGATATCCACGTCTGTTATCCGGGTCTGTCCAACCACAAAGTCCGGCTTCATCGCCATAATATATCGTCGGCGCGCCTGGCCATGTCATCTGAAACACAACTGCTTCCCGAAATACACCTTTGTTGATATTCTCTCCTGCTGCCTCCGGTCCCATCGTATGGATTCGCCCAACACGACGGTTCGTACGAGTCAGAAATCGCGAATGATCATGGTTTGACAGCTCGTTCATCGCGATTTCCAGAGAATTCTGATTGAACCGCGACATATGGTGGCGCAAAGCACCTGTAAATGCATCCGGATTCCCAAGCAGATCACCCCGGAATTCATCACTGTGTTTCTCGACACCTGTCAAAAACCATGTGATTGGCTCCATAAATGCATCGTAATTCATAACAGTATCCCACTGATCCCCCAAAAGCCACGCCTTTGGATCTCCATAATGCTCTGCAAGAATCAATGCATCCGGGTTTGCTTTCTTGACTCTTGATCGAAAATCACGCCAGAAACGATGATTAAACTCTTCCGTGTATCCAAGATCTGCAGCGACATCCAAACGCCACCCATCCACGTTGTACGGCGGAGAAACCCATTTTTCACCGATACGCATAATATATTCATATAATTTCTCTGATTCTTCGTAGTTTAATTTTGGAAGGGTATCGTGTCCCCACCATCCATTGTATGTGCCATTATATGGCCACTGCCATGGATCCTGGAACTTGAAGAAGCTGCGGTATGGGCTTTCATAATCTACATATGCCCCCTTCTCGTATCCTTCCTGATTCTCGTAAATACATTCACGGTCTAACCACTTATTGAACGAGCCACAATGATTAAATACACCATCCAAAATGACACGCATACCCCGTTTATGAATCTCCTCCACAAGCTGCGCAAATAACTCGTTGCTTGCTTCCAGGTTTGCCTTATCCGTCACACGCATAATATACTTGCTTGCTTCCTTGTTGACCTTACAGCCTTCCGGCAAACACTCTCCGCCATCCTTGACGATCTTACCAAAATGCGGATCTACATAATCGTAATCCTGAATATCATATTTATGATTGGATGGAGAAACAAAAATCGGATTCAGATAGATGACATCCACGCCAAGTCCCTGCAGATAATCAAGCTTATCCTTAACGCCCTGCAGGTCGCCAC